>CAZXSD010000027.1:0-23218 GCA_964642985.1 uncultured Sulfurimonas sp. | reverse complement strand
TCAGCTTTATCAAAAGTTATGTATCCAGGTTTCACTAAAGATATTGTAACTTTTGGTTTTGTAAATAACATAGTTATTAATGGTAATGATGTAAGTTTTAACGTAGAGATTACTTCATCTGCTCCAGAAGTTGCACAACAGATTAAAGATGATGCAACTGCTGAACTTAAAAAAGTTGGTGTTGCTGGTGCTATTAATGCAAATATTAAATCGCCTCAAATGCCTAAAGAGTCTTCATCTAAGGGTAAAAACATAGCGCCACAAGTGAAAAACTTTTTAATGGTAAGTTCGGGTAAAGGTGGAGTTGGTAAATCAACTACATCAGTAAATATTGCTATTGCTCTTGCTGCACAAGGGAAAAAAGTTGGTCTTTTAGACGCTGATATTTATGGTCCAAATATTCCTCGTATGATGGGTGTTGAAGATGTTAAACCTGAAGTAAATGGTAATAAAGTTCTTCCTATTAAAGCCTATGGTATCGAGATGATGTCTATGGGTTCTCTTATGGAATCGGGACAATCTTTAATGTGGCGTGGTGCTATGATTATGAAAGCGATAGAGCAATTCTTACGTGATATTTTATGGTCAGAGTTAGATTGTTTAGTTATAGATATGCCTCCAGGAACTGGTGATGCACAACTTACTCTTGCTCAAAGTGTACCTGTAACTGTTGGTTTAACTGTTACAACACCACAAAGTGTTTCTCTTGATGATTCACGTCGTTCATTAGATATGTTCAAAAAATTGAATATTCCTATGGCTGGAATTATTGAAAATATGAGTGGATTTATCGCTCCAGATACTGGTGTTGAGTATGATATTTTTGGTAAGGGAACTTCTCAACCGATGGCTGATGAGTTTGATACTAAAATTATTGCAGAAATCCCAATAGAGCCAAGTATTAGAGTTGGTGGAGATGAGGGTAAACCTATTACTTTTGTTAATCCATCTTCTGAATCAGCAAAACGTTTTGCAATAGCTGCTGAATCTATTTGGTCTCAAATCGAACAGATAAATGCAGATGGTGGTGTTGATAATGCAGGTGTTCAACCAACAACACCTCCCGGTGTAAGTGCTTGTTCAACTTCTGCTGCTCCAGCTCAAAGTAGTGGTGGTCACTGTGGAACTGGTGGTGGAGGTGGATGTGGTTGTAGTTAATCTCTAACTACCCCTCCAATCTTCTTTTTAGGCTTCACTTTTTGGTGGAGTCTAGTTCCTCTCTCTTCAATCTTTTCATTTTCAAGATAAATCTTATTTGGTTATAATATATTTAATAATTTTTAAACTTCATCAAGGATAAAAAATGGCAAATATATATAATGGTATGACAAGAACAGCTATAAAAAGCTTACAAGATGAACTAAAAATTCAATGGACTTACACTTCTAATGCCATTGAGGGAAATACTATTTCTTTAGGTGATACGGCATTTATTATAGAATATGGATTAACTGTAAAAGGTAAGTCTATAAGAGAACATAATGAGGTCATAGGTCATAGTAGAGCAATAGATATTATTTATAAGTTCTTAGATAAAGATACTCTTATAAAAGAGGATATTTTTGAACTTCATACAGCAGTACAGACAAATATAGTTATAGATAGTGAGTGTCCTATTGGTAATTATAAAATGGTTGAAAATGGACGATATATTTTAGGAGAAAATAATAAAAGAAAGTATCTTATGGAGATATGGTTCAGTGAATTTAAAGATACTTCAAAAGAAGAGATAAGTTTAGATAAGACTATTTTAAAATATACAAGATGTCATATAGGATTTACATCTATCCACCCATTTTTTGATGGAAATGGTAGATTAGCAAGATTAATATCAAATATATTTATGCTGAAAAATGGTTATTTACCTATGATAGTGAGTAATGAAAATAGAGATGTATATATAAAACTTCTCTCAACATATAATTTAAAATCAACACCATTAGATAAAAATTCAAAAAAAATTATAGAAGAAAATGAAGAGTTTAACGCTCTCTATGAATTTTTTAAATCTGAGTATCAAAATAGTCAAATACTTCTAGACGAAATAAAAGGCTAAATCTTATAAAATAGGTAGCTTTATAAAAAATTTAGCTCCCTTATACTCAATACCTTTATATTCAAAACTACTATTTTCAACTGATATTTTTCCATTATGTCTATCTTCTATAATCTGTTTAACTATATAAAGACCGATACCTGTTCCTTTAGTTTCATCTTTTGTTGTAAAATAATTTTCAAATATTTTCTTTTCTAAACCTTGAGCTATTCCACCACCATTATCTTGTATTGTAATTACTTGATAACTTTCCTCTTTATATAACTGAATTTTTATAACTTTTGTCTTTGTGTTATCTAACTGGTCTTTTGCATTTTTAATAATATTCATTAATGCTTGAATAAGTTCATTGGGATAGATAGAAATTTTTTCTTCTAGGTTTGAATAGTCATTAATTATTTCTATATCAATAATATTTCCACTTATAATCTCTAATGTTTTATCTATAAGTTCATTCAGAAAAAGTGGTTCTTTTATCTTGTTTGGAGAAAAAAATGTTCTAAATAGGTCAATCGTATTGGACATAAATTTAATTTGCTTATGTATTTTAGTTGTAAATTCAATAATATCAATTTCACGATTTAGAGAATGTTTTATATCAATATTTGAAGCTGAAATATCTAAAACACTTAAAGGTTGTTTGAGTTGATGAGCAATAGTAGAAATCATTTGACCCATATCTGCCATTTTAGATTGTTGAATAAGTAAGCTGTCTCTATTTCTTAATTGTTCTAACTGTTGGTGTACGATATTTTCTAAATTATGTGTTTTATCTGCTAGTTCAAGTTGTACAGAGATTCTTGCCATCAACTCTTTAGGACGAAATGGTTTTGTGATATAATCATTTCCACCAATATCGTAAGCCATCTCTATAGAATCTTCATCTGAGGAGGCTGTGATAAATATAATAGGAATATCTTGAGTATTTAAATCTTTTTTTAATCTTCTACATACCTCAAAACCATCCATTTCAGGCATCATAATATCAAGTAGTATTAAATCAACTTCTTCATTTTCAAGTATCTCTAAAGCTTTTTCACCACTAAGAGCCACTATAAGTTCATATTCATCCTCTAGTAAACCTAATAATATATCTATATTTGTATAGGTATCATCAACTAGGAGTATTGTTTTATCTAACATCTTCACTATCCGACATTTGAGGTTTATACTCTATAACTTGGTTTCTACCTGTTGTTTTAGCAACATAAAGTGCTGTATCTGCAAATTTAATACATTTCCAGATTGTATCTCCATCAGTAGGAAATTTTGCCATACCTATACTCATAGTTTTTTGCATAGTTTCTCCATTGCCAACATCAAATACTAATTTTCCGAACTCACGATGTATTTTGTTTGCAACTTCTAAGGCACCTTCATCTGTTGCATTATGAAGCATCACTATAAACTCTTCTCCACCATATCTAATTCCTAAATCAGATTCACGAATATTAGATAAAAGTAGTTTTCCAATTTCAACAATAACTAAATCTCCAACATCATGACCATAGGTATCATTTACTTTTTTGAAAAAATCAACATCTAACATCATTACATGATAAGTATCTTCTGTTCTTTTTGTTTGTTTCATTATTTGGTCGATAAACTCTTCTAAAAATCTTCTATTGTAAAGTCCTGTCATAGCATCTTTTAATGAGGTGTCACGAAGAGTTTCCATCAGTAAATTAGTTTCAATTACTGGTTTAGCTGCTTCTAAATAGTGTTTGATACTTTCTATTTGAGCTTGAATAATTTCTATCTCTTTTTCATTTTTTGCACTTATAGATAATATTAGTGATGTATCTTTATTGATAGCAAAAGGAAGACAGATATATTTTGAACTCATCACTTTACAGCCTTCACATAGATTGTTAAACTCTGTTGAGATAACATCTACTTTAGTTCTGTTGGCTCTACATAGTGTTGTATTGTTATCGACTGTATCTAAACATATTGTTGATTGATTTGTATTATAGATAAGTGTTCTTGTTGATGTTATATTGTGCATCTCATAAAAAGCAAAATATTTAAGGCTATATTTTTGTTGTAAAATATCGATTATTCTTGAATACACTAACTCTTTTGATGAGTCAAGTTCAATCGTCTTTTTAAATTTATATATATCTGAAAGCTCATTAATAATTAGTTTTGCTTCACTTAGAGGGTCCTTTGATTGATTGTTTTGATGAATAAATGTTCCTAAATCATCTTTTATATCTCCAAATGTTTCATGAAGTTTTTGAAAAAGAATATTAATTTGATGAACAATATCTTTACCATCTCCTTTAATAGTAGTTTCAAATTTATATGTAAAATCTCCATGATAGGCTTTTTTAATACCATCTTGTAAATTTGAAAATAGTTTCATATATGGCGATACATAATAGTTAATAAGAATAAGAATAAAAAGAATAAATATAAGGTTAATAGCCAAAATTTTCAAGATTGTAAGTATTCCATTATTTCTCATACTTGTAATATCAAACTCCATACTTATAGCACCTAATACATCTCCTGTTGATACATTATGACAAGTTAAACAGTTTGGAGTATCCCTCTCAACTTTATAAGGGATAGTTACTCTTATAATCATCTGTTGCGCTGTTTCTTTAAGCTCTTGAGCTATTACACCTGTGGATAACACTTTTTCATCTATATCATCTCGTATCATCTCATTATTCAGACCATTACCATACTGCTTGATAACATTTTGAGAACGAACTAACCATAAAGATTTAATATCATCTTTATTTGATATCTGATTTAAGAAATACTCTCTTTTATCCATAATACCATTGACCATATGAGCAGTTAATCCATCTTTAACAATTTCAGCAGTCATTTTAGATTTTTCAATAGCACTTTGTATATTAGAGCCTCTAAAATTTAAGGCTACATTTATAATGGTTGCTATTCCAAGAGCTAGGAGTAAAAAGGTTACGATAAAAAGAAGTTTTGATTTTGTTTGCATTTAGTTCTCACTTAAAAAAAATTAGTTATTAATAATATCTAATAACTAATTAATCTAAAGTGAAAGAGTTTTTAATTATTCTACCGTTACACTTTTAGCAAGATTTCGAGGCATATCTACATCATTACCAAGTCTTACAGAGATTTCAAGTGAAAGTAATTGAACAACTACCATCATCTCAAAAAATTCTAACATATAATCTTCTCTATTTGCAGTAGGAATATAATCATCTGCTTTGTCAAATACTAAAGGGCTAATTGCACAAATTGTACTATCTCTAGCACTTAACTCTTCAACATTACTTTTAGATTTCTCATATAAAAGATGTTGAGGAAGTAGGGCGATAGTAAAAAGTTCAGGGTCAGCTAAAGCGATAGGACCATGTTTCATCTCACCAGATGGATAACCCTCAGCATGAAGATATGAAATCTCTTTAAGTTTTAAAGCACCCTCTAAAGCAAGTGGGAAAAATATATCACGACCAATAAAAAAGAAACCATGACCATGAAGATAGCGTTTAGATAAACGTTTCAGTCTTTCATGTAGTTCGTCTGTTACTTCAACACTTGCAGGAACTTCTCTAATAAGAGAAACTTGTCTTTTTAACTCAACAGAGTCCATAGCATTTTTAAGTTTTGCAACATAAAGACTTAACATCCAAAATACAGTTACTTGAGTAGCAAATGCTTTTGTTGAAGCAACCCCTTTTTCAACACCAGCACGAGCTAAAATAGAAGCATCAGCTAAACGAACCATTGACGAGTTATCAACATTACAGATAACTAAAGTTTTAAGTCCAGCTTTTTTAGCCATTTTTAAAGTTTCAAGAGTATCAGCAGTTTCACCACTTTGTGAAATTACAACAAATAGAGTATCTTTACTCATAATAGGCTCACGGTATCTAAATTCAGAAGCAACTTCAACTGAAGTTTTAATCTTTGCATGGCGTTCAAAAAGGTAAGTTGCACTTAATGCTGAATGGTAAGATGTTCCACAAGCACAAAGTTTTATCTCATTTATTCCATCAAATAAAGAACTATCTATCTCATCAAAAAGAACTTCATCTTCACTCAAACGACCAAGAAGAGTATCAGTTATAACTGTACTTTGTTCATAAATTTCTTTTTCCATAAAAAATCTATACCCATCTTTTTGAGCAGAGAGTTTATTTTGAGAAAGTGCTTGAAATGAAGGTTTAGTTTTTTTGCCATCTTTATCAAAAATAGCTATCTCATCAGCATTAACATACCCATAATCACCATCTTCAAAATAACTTACTTCTGTACAGTGACCTATAAGAGGTGTATCAGATGAAGCAAAATATTTTTCATTTTCAGCATTAATACCAACAAGCATAGGAGAACCATGTTTAGCAAAGTAAATAGTTTTACAAGCAGTTTTAGTTACTAAAAGAATTGCATAAGCACCCTGTAATTGTGAAAGAGTTTTTTCAAATGCTTCAAACTCTGATTTAGCATTGTGCATATTTTTTTCAAAAAGATGAACAATAACTTCAGTATCTGTTTGACTTAAAAAAGTAACACCATCAGAAATTAACTCTTTTTTAAGTTCTGCATAATTTTCTATAATTCCATTATGAACAACAAAAGAGCTTTCTCCAGCATGAGGATGAGCATTTAGTTCAGTTGGCTTACCATGAGTAGCCCAACGAGTATGACCAATTCCTGCTGAGAAACTATTAGTAGTAAAATTTTTAGTTTTCTCTTCAAGATTTACTAACTTACCAGTAGCTTTATAACTACTAAATTGACCATTAGAAAGAACTGCTATACCTGCTGAATCATAGCCTCTATATTCAAGCTCTTTAAGTCCATCTATTAAAATCTCTTTGGTATCTTTTTCACCCAAATAACCTACAATTCCACACATAATTTTGTCCTTAGTTCAAAGTTTTATAAATATTAGGGGTATTATAGCACTATAAAATGAGTTTATAGTGAGTAAATTTTTATTTATTGTTTTTTGTTAAAAGTTTATATATTGTATCTATATTAGTACATATATCATCTTTTTTTTCCATCAAAAAACTATCACGTACTTTATATTTTGAACTATGTATTTTTGCTGTTACTATATTTATATCTAACTCTTCAAACCCATGCATCACATAAGCAAGAAGCCCCAACTGATTTGTAGTATTTATTTTTATCTCTGCATGAACTAATGAGTGTTCACAGTCTATTGTTATCTCCTCTTTTTTTATATTTACCTCTTTGAGTTTTACATTTTTTTCCATATCAAAAGCATTTTTGATAACATTTTCAATATATCTTAATTCACTATTATCTATATTTTTTGTAAACTCTATCTTAAAATATTTAACACTATTAAAAAGGGTAAATATCTCCATAGAACCAACATCTAAACGGTTAAGTGTTGCTAGTAGGTAGCCAATATTTAAAGGTATTTTTCTATATATCTCTATGCTCAATGCACCATCATTTGAGACAGTAAAACTATATTCTTTTACCTCTTTAGCTTTCATAGCGATAGCAATTATATCTTTTGGAGAGTGTTTAAAAAAGAACATATTTGATTCTACTGATAAAATCTTTTTTTGTAAAACTCTTCCTAAATCTTTAAAACTATCAAGATTTTTAACACGTTTTTCTATATTTAAACGTTTCATAGCATCGGTAATTCTATCACTATTCTCAGCAATCTCTAAAGCACTAAGGTAAAGGTCCTGTAAAAGTTTAGAGTTAAAAGAGTTATAGGTATCTCCACCAACACCATTAATATCTGAATATGTTAATATATAAAGAAGTTTAAGATTTTTAGCATCTCCAACTTTTGCCATAAACTTATAGAGTGTTTTTTCATTATGTATATTTTCTTTAAATGCAACACTACTCATTGTTATATGCTGTTTTATAAGTATTACAGCACGTTCTATCGACTCATCTTTGAGTTTCATATATTTTGTAAATGCTACTATTAGTTTTGCACCAACCTCTCCGTGAGCTTGTTTACGACCTTTTCCAGTATCGTGAAAAAGTGTTACGATTTTGAGTAATACTCTTTCCTCTTCATTTAACTCATTAAAAAGTTCTTGAATAAAAGGTTCTTTGATATTTTCAAGTGCTTCAACAGATTTAAGAGAGTGAACATCAACAGGATAGTGATGATACCCATCAAACTGTGGAAGATGTAAAACTTTACGGAAGTTTGCAAAAAGTTCATGTAATATTCCAGCATCATAGAAGAGTTTGAAAAATGGATAACTATGCTTTCGTTTAAAGAGTTCTTTTAAGAGAGTATATGTTTTTTTTGTGAGAGGATGTGAAATTTTTGTATAGGTAAACTGATTTAATATTCCTGCATCAAAGTGATAAAACTTATCTTCTAAAGATACTAAGAGTTCAAGAAGTGTATTTATAGGTTGATATTTAAGATTGTAAGATGCAAACAGACGTGAATTATACTCATATATCCCACGAGAGAGACGATTTTTTTTCACTTTTCTTGCATAACTCATATCAACTATATAAGGACGTACCATCTTTTTAGCAAATATTTGAGTAAAGTTATTGATACGCCATTGTGCTTCAATCACTTTACTAGCCATCTTTGTATCGTTTGTAAATCCTAGCATCTGAGTTACTTGTGGCATAAACTCTAAAAGAAGCCTATCCTCTTGTTTATTAGCTATAAGATGTAAAGCACTTCGTACACGAAAAAGAAGTTCAATAGCTATTCTATACTCTCTATATTCCTCTTCTGAGAAAAGGGATTGACTTAACTCTTTTAAACTTCTTACACCATAAATAGTTTGTGCGATCCAAAAGGTAAGTTGAGTATCACGTAATCCTCCTACACTCTCTTTTATATTTGGTTGCATAGAGGTAGGGTATTTTTTACGACGTATCTGAGCCTCTTCTACTTTGGCTAAAATAAACTCTTTTTGATTATGTAAACGAATTTTATTTAACTCTTTTTGAGTGCTTTGCCATGTAAAATTTGAGCCTATTATAAGGCGTGATTCCATAAGGGCAGTGCGTATCGTTATATCTTCATTAGCAGATTTAAAAAGGTCTTTTGTATCGTGAACTCTATGACCGAGTTTAAGTCCAGCATCAAGAGCCAAATAAAAAAGTTTTTCTATAATGAGTTGAGTATTAAACCCCTCTACCTCTTCATACACTATAAGCAGGTCTATATCACTATGCACACACAACTGTTCACGTCCATAACTCCCAAGTGCAACCACTGCAATAGGAATAGAGTTTCGCATCGGAATATAGTTTCCAAATAAACGACGTAATATAGTTTTATACATTAAAGAGATAATAGAATCTAATTTACGAGTATGTTTCATTAAAAAATCTTTGCCTTGTGTCCTTTCAAAGAGTTGAGGTAACGATATTTTATACTCTTTTATATAGACCTTAAAAAGCTTTGAGAGTTCAAAATCTGAACCTTTTTTTTCTATAATATCTTCTATTTTTAGTTGGATATTCATTTTGAAACCTTTTTAGTTTTTGATGAATTATATCTTTTATATACAATACTTCTGCCAAAAAAATTTATAAAATAGTAAAGTCCTATTTTTAGGGACTTTAAAAAGATAATTGAAAATATTAAATCCCTAAATTTTGGGCTTTAAAAAATCAATCAATAAAATGGCAGAAGTATTGGTTAATTTTGACATATAAAAATATGATTTTATTTTACCTCTCTACCTATCTTTTTTTTTTGCTTCATTTCGCTACAATTTTCATATTATATAAAATTATAAGGAATCTTATTGAAAACTAGACAATATTCATTGAAAGTATGTGAATTGACTATAAGTAATGATGATGAATTTATCGCTTTTTTTGATGCAAATTATCCTATTTTTAAAGATTATCTTATCGTTATAAATGGAGAGGTAAGTAAAAATATTCAGACTTATATGAATAATAAAAAACTTATGTTTATGACAAATGTAAAACTACCTATTGGACATACTCGTCAAGCAGTTGAGCATGAGATTGAACTTATTAAAGAGCAGTATATTTTAGCAACAGAAAAATTAGAAAAAGAGTTATCTAATATCAAAAAATTACCTGATAAAGATGATAAACCAAAGAATAACTTGAAAGTTTTAGATACTCTTGTAAGAAGTGGTAATGAACTCAAAATAGAGGGGGATTTGCTTCTTTTAAATAGAGTTAATAGTGGAGGGCGGATAGTTATTGAAGGTAATTTAATTGTTACTCAAATAATAGAAGGTTCAATTCGTTGTAATGGAAATTTTATGATGATAAAAGCTTCTCCAAAAGCAAATATCGTTTTTCATGATACAGAAGTTGATAATGAATATTTAAGTGATAGACTTAATAGAGTAGAACTCGTTAATAATGAGATAGTAATAACACCAGTATTAAAGGAAGCAAATTGGGAACAGTAATAGCAGTAATAAGTGGAAAAGGTGGAGTTGGTAAAACAACAACAACAGCAAATCTTGGTTTAGGTTTAGCTATGAATAAAAAAAAATGTGTTGTAGTTGATTTTGATATTGGTCAAAGAAACTTAGATATGATTTTAGGATTAGAAAATCGTGTGGTTTTTGATATTGTTCAAGTGATGGATGGAGAGGTTGGATTAAAACAAGCTCTTATAAAAGCAAAATTAAATGAAAATCTTCATTTCTTAGCAGCTTCTCAAACAAAAGATAAAACTGTTCTTAATTCTGAAAAAATAAAAAAACTTATTGACGAGTTAAAAGAGGACTATGATTTTGTTCTTTTAGATGCACCAGCAGGAATAGAGAGTGGATATGAGCATACTATAGAGTTTGCTGATGCAGCTATTATCGTTGTAAATCCTGAAGTTTCTTCTATTCGTGATGCTGACCGTGCTATCGGTATTTTAGATTCTAAATCTCAAAAAGTGAAAGATGGTGGAGAGGTAAGAAAACACCTTATTATCAATCGTATTAACGCAAAAATGGTCGAGAGTGGAGAGATGTTAGCGGGTGATGATATTTTAGATATTTTAAGTATTGATTTAATAGGAAAAATACCTGAAGACCAAGCGATTATTGAAGCATCAAATCAAGGACGTCCAGCTATTTTAAATACAAATTCTCCAGCTGGTCAAGCATATAAAAGAATCGCTGATCGTATCTGTGGCAATAAAATAGAGATAAAAGATTTAGAAACATCAAGTAGTGGATTTTTTGATAAATTGAAAGGGATATTCAAATAATGTTTTCTTTTTTTAATAAAAAAAGTAGTGCTAAAACTGCAAAGGATAGACTGACGATTGCCATTATGTCCGATAGAACAGGGACTGATAGTTTTCCTTTTATGGATCAGATGAAAGCTGAAATCATAGAAGTTGTTGCTAAATATATGGGTGTAAAAGATATAGATATTAAAAAAGAGGTTATTGGTGATGTTGAAGCTCTTTCTATCGATATAGAGCTAGGAGATAAAACTATCTCTGCTTTTAAATAACGAACTATTTTTGAATACAACTCTTATAGGTCAAATAGATAAAATTCTTTTTGAAGAGGAAGGTTTTTTTATAGCTGTCTTAAAAACAAAAGAAAAAGTGAGTGGTATTTATTATGAGAGTGATGTACTAAATATAAAAGGCTCTGCTGTTACCTTAACGGGTATATGGGAGGAGCATCAAAAGTATGGTAAAACTTTTAAGTTTACCTCTATAAAAGTAAATCAAAATAAACTTTTTTTCTTTTTAAATAAAATTATCAAAGGTTTTACAAAAAAACTCTCTGCTGAACTTATTGAAAAATTTGGGGAAAAGGGTTTGATAGATATTTTAGATAACGATATTAATAGACTCTTAGAGTTTAGTGGTATTAAAGAGAAACGTCTTAAAAAGATACAAGACTCGTGGAAGAAGTTTTCATCTATGCGAGAACTTGGAGAACTTTTAACACCCTTTGATGTTTCACCCGCACTTTTAACAACTATCGCAACAGCGATGAAAGGTGTTGAAAATCCCTATGATAAAATAAAAAAAAATCCCTATATCCTTACTTCAATTAACTCTATTGGATTTAAACGTGCTGATGAATTAGCTCTTAAAATGGGTGTATCTAAAGAAAGTGAGGGTCGTATAAACGCTGCTATGGACTATGTTTTGGTAAATTATTGTGAAGCACAAGGTAATAGTTGTTTAGCAAAAGATATTTTATTTAGTGGATTAGATGAACTTTTAGAGTTTTATGGTAAAAACCATCTCTATGAAGTAGCACTTGTTCAAAGAGTTCAAGAACAGAGTATAGTTATTATGAAAAATGATAGAGTTTCTCCTGCAAGACTTTATGATGCTGAAAAGTTTTTATATGATAGTTTTATATCCCGTTCAAAAGTAGAAAATAGTAAACTTGTCCGAAATATAGAGGAGTTTTTAGAAGATAGTGACCTAAAACTTGGCGCGCAACAAAAAGAGGCTGTTGAGATGATAAACCGAGGTTCTGCTTTACTTTTTTTAGTAGGGTATGCTGGAACAGGTAAAAGTACAACCTCTAAAACTATCTTAAATCTTTTAAATACTAAATATGCTGAGAGTGAGATAATTACGTGTGCATTAAGTGGTATCGCTTCTCAACGTATCGCTGATACAACAGGTTATGAGAGTGCAACGATACAAAGTTTACTTTTAAAATATGAAAAAGAGGATACCTTTCCTTTTAAGGTAGTTCTCATAGATGAAGCTTCTATGATTAACTCCTCTTTATTTGCTAGACTTGTAAAAAAAGTAAAAAAAGATGCTGTTCTTATCATAGTGGGAGATGATGCGCAACTTCCTCCTATCGGCGCTGGAAATGTATTGAGTGATGTGCTTACTTTAAATTTAGCACCTATTATAAAACTTACTAAAATATATAGACAGAGTGAAGACCAAGCTATTACTTTGATAGCGAATGATATTCGAAAGGGTGAAGTACCTCAATATAGACAAAAATATGAAGATTTTGAGTTTATAGATGTTAGTATTCAAAACTATTATGCGATGAAAAACACAATGAATGCAGAGGAACTCAAAGCTGTAAGAGAAAAAAATTCTCAAGATATTATTGTTGAAATAGTGAACGAAGTTGTACTTTCTATTCAAAAAGCAAGATATAGACTGAACAATAAACTCATAAAAGAGTATCTTAATTATTTTCAAGTGATAACACCTATGAAAGGTGGTTTATTAGGTTCAAATAATCTTAATATTGTTTTACAAAACTATTTTAATCCCAATCCAAGTAAATTTGTCAAAAGAGGTTTACTAGAGTTACGTCTTATGGATAAAGTGGTGCATATTAAAAATGAAAATATGGTTTCATGGAGTAGTGAAGAGTTTAAAGAGGGTGATGACTCCTCTAAACGACGTATATTTAATGGTATGAGCGGACTTCTTTTTAGAATAGATGAAGAGGAGGAACAAGTTTTTGTTTTTTATCCCAATGAAGATGTTATTGTTGTTTATGATTATGATGAACTTAAATCATTTTTAATGCTCTCTTATGCTCTTACTATCCATAAAGTGCAGGGTATGGAGTATGATATAGTTGTTATTCCTATGAGTTTTACACACTATATTATGCACAATACTAAACTAATATATACTGCAATTACAAGAGCAAAACATAGATGTATTTTAGTGGGTGAAAGTGGAGCATTTGAGAGTGCTTGTAGGAAGATAGATGTTACGAGACGTGATACTGTTTTGTTGGAGCTATAAATAATTTCACCTCTTATTTGAGTTATCCTCCTATAACAAAGCTTTTGCTATAATCGTATAAACTTAAAATAAGGCGAAACAGATGGTTGCATCAGATATTCAAGCATTTTCAGAAGGTCGGACGAAGGCAAGGGCATATTTTTGTTATCTCTTTTCTAAAAATATTCCAAATAGATTACCATCATTAAGTCAAGAGATGATTATGCCTCGTCTTTTAAAGATGAAAGCAGATTTAGAAAATTGTGAGGGTGTATATCTTTTAGACCATAAAGGTGTGCAAGTAACACCTACTTTTACAGCTGATGCTCAGATAGATTATGATGAAGGTAAAATTCGTGCTGATAGGGCTTATTATTATAGAGCTGTTCGTGAAGAACGTTGTACTATTACAGACCCTTATCCATCTCTTATAACAAAAGAACTTACAGTAACTGCTTCAGTTCCTATCTTTTGTGAGAATGGAAATCTTAAATATGTAGCTTGTTTAGATATGCCTCTTGATGAGGTTTTAAAAATATCTCATCTTAATACATTTGATACACTTTTTTCAAAATTTTTCAAATACTCTTATGCAACATTTGCTTTTGCTTTAATTGCAGTAGCTCTTTTACTTTTTACTCATGGTGTACAGGGGTTTTTTGAAGGAGATATAACTTTTTCTCATCTTTCTATAGATGATATGTTTAAATCTACAATTTTACTAACCCTTTCACTAGCAATATTTGATTTAGCAAAAACCTTAATAGAAGAAGAGGTCTTAGGGCAACATAAAGAGCATGATATATCGGGTCCACATAAAACGATGGTTAAGTTTTTAGGTTCTATTATTATCGCTTTATCTATTGAAGCTTTAATGTTGGTATTTAAGTTTGCGATAACAGACCCTGATAAACTGATGTATGCTATATTTATATTAGGTGGAGTTTCTTTACTCTTAATAAGTTTAGCTGTATATATAAATTTTACAAAAATAAAAAGTAGAGATAATTAATGATAGCAATAGTAGATTACAATATGGGAAATTTAGCAAGTGTTCAAAATGCCTTTGCTAAGTTAGGACAAGAAACAGTAGTAGAGAGTGACCCTTCAAAATTTAAGGATTACGATAAATTAATTTTACCTGGTGTTGGTGCTTACGGTGATGCAATGGAGCATTTAAGAGAACGCAATATGATACCAGCACTACAAGAATATGCAAAAAGTGGTAAATATATGTTAGGTATATGTCTTGGAATGCAGTTACTTTTTGAGAGCAGTGAAGAGTTTGGAAGTCATAAGGGTTTAGGGATTATTAAAGGTCATGTAAAAGCATTTGATAGTTCAAAATTTAGTGAACCATTAAAAGTTCCACACATGGGTTGGAATAGAATGTTCACAACAGAACATCCTCTTTTTAAAGGCTTAGATAAAAATCATTATCTCTATTTTGTGCATACATATCATGTAACTTGTAGTGATGAAAAAGATATAATAGGTAGAACAGATTATGGTTATGAGTTTACATCAGCAGTAGCCCATGGAAATGTATTTGGAATTCAACCACATCCAGAGAAGAGTCATGAGAATGGCTTGAAGATTTTGGAGAATTTTATTAGTTTATAAATTTTTTACTTATCCAAAATATTCTCTTGAGTTTCCGATAATAATGAATACTTTTACTTTATATAGATTTAGATTTTAATAATCTCGTCTGCACACCAATTTGCTAACTCTATATCATGAGTAATAAGTAAAATACCCATACTATCTAAATTTTTCATTAAACTTTGCATCACTTCAAGCTGAATAACATTATCCAATGCTGATGTTGGTTCATCAAGTAAAAGTAGCTCTGCCTTGAGAAGAATAGCTCTTACAATAGAAGCACGTTGAAGTTGCCCTCCTGATAACTCGTGAGGGAGTTTTAGCAGTAACTCATACTCTAAGTTTATATCTTTTAATACCTTTTGTAAATCATCTAAAGGAGCAACATCTTTTATCTGATTTAAAAGTGTATAGCTCGGATGAAAAGAGCTATATGGGTCTTGAAAAACTTGTGAACATCTTACACTTTGTATCTCCCCTGAAAATGGTTTTAAATTTTCAAGTATTAACTCAAATAGTGTACTTTTACCAGCTCCACTAGCACCTACAATAGCTTTTACTTCACCCTTTTTAAGAGTTATAGAAAAGTTATCAAAAAGTAAAAAATCTTTTTTGTAACCAAAAGAGAGATTTTTTACCTCTAAAATATTTTTCAAAAAATTAGCCTTGTGTTAATGCTAAGTAGTTTTTTTGTAACTCTTTATAAAGATTATCTGGTTGAATGTTTGCATTTTCTTCCCAAATACGTTTCATAACAACATTATCCTCTTCGCCATTCCACACTTTTATATAAGAACCATCTTTGTAGCCATTATCTTGACGAAATTGATTGAGTATATTTTTACCAACATATAATCTATACAGTGTTTCTAAATTTAATCCACTCATTACAACTAAATCAAAAAACTCATTAATAAATTTTTCTAACTCTAAGTTATCTTTATTTAGTGAAAGTAATATAAGATTTTCAACTTTAGCGATAACTTCATCTTGAGATGAAAAATTACTGTTTTGAGTATCAATACTGTTAAATTTTTCAAGTTGAGAGATATTTAATGCTAATGTATTTAAACTCCCTAACATATTTTTTGAATAGTTTTCAATAGCTAAAGAGATAATAAAATGCCAAACATCAATAACTTCTATCTGAAGATTATCCCAATCAGGTGCTTTATTGATACTTTTCCAATGCTTCCAAGAGAAGCTATCAACCATTTCAGCACATTCCATATAGATACATCTATTCCAGTTTATACTCTTACCATTCTTTGTTACACCGTTTGTCCACTCTTCACCATTTGTAGCGTTATTAAGTTGATTTTGTAGTTGAATCATTAATAATATTTTATCCATAAAAATTTCTCCTAAGTTTGTTTTTTTTATTGTACCAAATATGCTAAAATTTCACAAAAAAAAGAGATGACTAATGAAAAGAATAAATTGTAGAAGATGTAAACACTATTTTGTAACATGGGAAAAAAATCAACCTCATGGTTGTCGTGCTTATGGTTTTAAGTCCCCTCAAATTCCATCTATGACTGTTTTTCAAAGTAGTGGGAGTGTTTGTAGCCTTTTTTTAGAAAAATAATTGCAATCAAACACTAACTTTTTGATAAACAGTAGGCATAACCTGAACAACTTCATTACTTATATTGAAAAGTGTTTCGGAGTGTCCTATAAAAAAATATCCACCAACTTTTAAGTGTTGAAGAACATACTTTACTACATCTTTTTTTGTTTGAATATCAAAATATATTAAAACATTACGAAGAAAAATTATATCAAACATACCGATTTTAGCACTAATAGGCTTCGTTAAATTGATTTGAGAAAAAGATAATTTTTGTTTTAAGTAATCATTTATAGCAAATTTATTTTCCATGCTTCCAACACCTTTCAAACAGTAACGTTTTAGATAGTTATCTGGAATATTTTTAGAAAATCGAATATCATATATAGCATCTTTAGCTTGTTGTAAAACATCTAAATTTATATCACTTGCAAATATATCAAATGGAAGATGTTTAGGTGATAGGAATTCATCAACTACCATAGCAATAGTATAAGCTTCAACACCAATAGAGGACGCAGCACTCCAAATATGAAGACGTTCCTTAATTTGAGGTAAAATTTTACGAACTAGATAATCAAAATGTTTATTTTCACGAAAAAAACTTGTTTCATTTGTTGTTACTTGATTTATCATAAGTTGTAATTCATTTTTATCTTCTAAAATAAGTTGATAATAGTCACCATAATTTGTTATATTATGATGACGAAGACGTCTCATTAATCTACTTTCTATTAGATTATGTTTATTGTCTTTTAACTCTATTCCAGTTGTTTTATAGATAAGATTTTTAAGCTTTTTATATTCAATATCTGTAATTTTAACAGACTGTATAGGATATTTATTTTTTAACATATTGAAATATCGCTTCTTTAAGTGTCAAGATATCCAATTTTTGAACTACTTTTCTTGCACCTAATTTTTGAGCTGTATGTATGACACTTGGATTTGCCATATTAGTATTGACTATTATTGGTATTTGATTGTATCTATCATTTTTTGAACAGATTTCTAAAAGTTCTAATCCTCCCATAATAGGCATCTCTAAATCAGTTATAATTAATCCAATATCCTCAATATTTTTATTTTCTAAAGAGTTTAAAAGATTTTGAGCATTTCCAAATATCTGATATCTTACTTGCATATTATCCATCACTCTTTGTAATGATTTTTGAATAAGAGTGCTATCTTCAGCAATTAATATCTCTTTATCTATACGATTTTCATCATTTATGATGATTGAATCACCCTTTTGAATCTCTTTTAAAAATCTATTTGGTAAAACATCCGCTAAAAATTGATCACTATCGAAAACTTTACATAAAAGTTTTTCAGAGTTTACCACTATTTCACAGAGATAAGAGATTTTAGTATCCTTATCTGAGTCATCATACATCTCTGATGGTTCAATATTTATAACACGATAAACACTTTTAACTACGATAGCAAGACGAATACCTGCATAGTTACATAGGATAGCTAATTCATATATAGATTCATCTTGCTTAGGAATATCTAGCCACTTATCAAAACATATTATATTTACAAAATGTTCTCTAATTTTTGCAGTTCCTTTTAATGGACTATTTGTATCTGTACTTGGTGATATTGTAAGTATTTTATATTCAATAAGTTCTTCAACCTTAGCTACATTAATAGCAAAGTATTCATCATTGGAGTTTTGAAAAATAACATATTGACTTGCAACATCAGCATTACTTGTAACAAGTTTTACTAGTTCATCATTTTCCAATTCAATGGATATAATTTCATCAAAGTCATTATCTGTTTGAATATCTTGCATTATATAGCCTTTGTTGTATACATTTGAGAGAGTTCATCTAAATTTATAATTGCAGATGGATTTAATATAGGAATAAATTTACCTTTAGCCTTACCAATATGTTCAATAAAATCTTTACGAATTTTACTACCAAATACAGGAGTATCTTCCTGCTCTTTATTAAAAATATCATATACTTCATTTACTTCATCAACAACTAAACCAACAAAAAAATTTTGAATTTCATCCTCTTTTTCTATTACAATAATAGAAGTTCGTTTATTCATAGTTTGAGTATCACTAACATTCATTCGCAGACCTAAATCTATAATAGGAATAACACTTCCTCTAATATTTGTAATGCCACTAATACACTTTTGCATTAACGGTACTTTAGTAACAATAGAGTATTCAATAATCTCTTTTATATAAATAACAGATAGCGCATAAAGCTCACCAGCTACATAAAATGTTAAGAATTGATTATCACTATTTTGTTTATTGTTAAGATTCATAATTTATCCCTATTCTCTATTTTAATATAATTGTATTTAATAACTATGGAGTAAGTATGAAGTTTTAAATTATCCTTTTCCATGAAGTTTAAAGAACCCAACAAGTTCTTTAAGCTGTTCAGCTTGAGAACTCATCTCTTCTGAAGCACTAGCTAACTCTTCAGAAGCAGAAGCATTTTGTTGAGTAACTTGGTCAAGAGAGGTCATAGCATAGTTAATTTGAGAGATACCAGTATCTTGTTCCGAAGAAGCAGAAGAGATTTCTTCAATAAGTATAGAGGTTTGTTCAATACTAGGAACAATTTCATTCAAAAGTTTTCCAGCTTTTTCACTAACATCAACACTATCGGTAGTGATTTGAGAAATTTCTTGAGCAGCCGTTTGACTTCTTTCAGCAAGTTTACGAACTTCACTAGCAACAACAGCAAAACCTTTACCATGTTCACCAGCTCTAGCTGCTTCAATAGCAGCGTTTAAAGCAAGAAGATTAGTTTGATAAGCTATATCTTCAACAATACCTATTTTACCAGCAATATTTCTCATAGATTCAACAGTTTGTTCAACCGCTTTTCCACCATCTTTAGCCATAGCAGAACTTTTAGTAGATATTTCATTTGTTTTTCTAGCATTATCAGCATTTTGGCTAATACCACCAGCCATCTCTTCAATAGCAGCAGTGGTTTCTTCTAAAGAGGAAGCTTGTTGAGTTGCACCAGTAGAGAGTGATTGGGCTGCCGAGCTTACCTCTTCAGAAGCAGAAGAGATCTGTTGGACAGATTCATTTACACTACTTAAAGTAGTATTCAAATTATCAATAGTTTGATTGATAGCAATTTTTAATTGATTATAATCTCCAGGAAGATCAATATCTATTTGAGATTTCAAGTCACCATTAGAGAGTTTTTGAAGAGAGTTATCTATAGTTTCAATAACATAACTAAGATTTTGACTCATAGAGTTAATAGAATTTTTAATAGGAGCATAACCACCTTTAAAATCACTTTGTATCTCATGTTCTAAATGTCCTTCATCTAAATTGTGAAGAACAGTAGCAATCTCATGACTAACAGATTCTATACTAGAGATAGTAATATTAATAGCATCCTTAGCACGAGCATAGTTTCCTGTATAGTTACCATCTATTTTTGCATTCTCAAAATCCCCATTTGAAAGCAGAGAAAGCTTATCTACTATTGTGTCAAATGTTTTATTATCTTTATCTATATTTTCTTTACTAGATACAATATTAGAATTAATAGATTCAATCATTGTCCCTATCTCATCATTCGAATTTTTCTGTATCATTGTAATATCAACTATTTCTTTATTTATATAACTAAAAAAACTATTTATTCCATTTTCGAATAATTTTAAGTCTTTAATGAGGTTTCTAATTATTATTATAACAGTGGAGATAATTATTAAGGCAACTATAGAAATAATTATAAAAATAAGATTAACAAAATTATTCATATCTTGATGCTCTGTATTTAGTATATCCATTTTATTTTCAAGATTATGATTATAAGATTCTAGACTATATATTATTGATTTTAAAAGTTTTGGCATCTCAATAGCAATAGAGTTGTGCAATTTATCTTTAATTGTACTGTCTATATTCGTATTGTTATAATTAATAGCATAATCTTTACCAATAGTATGTATTTTTTTATGTTCCTGTTCCATCTTGATTAGTTGTTGAGATATATGAGATGGAAGTTCATTAAACTCTTTCGTATTTTTAAATGAATAGTACCATTGACCTAAAAGACAATTCTCAGGACTTGTATGACCTTTTTCAAAACCTGAATGAGTTAAGACAGCACGGGCTAAATCACCTGTGTATGCTTCATGGCTAGATACAATGTCTTTATTTTTAATAATACTCTCTTCCATTGTCTTTGTCGATTGAAAACTTTCCTCTGAAAGATTACTTGAAATAACACTCATACCTAAAAGTGAAAAGATTAAGACTATTAGTAGTCCGACACTAGCATTGATTTTTGTTTTTATTGTAAAATCTTGTAACATCATTTATCCTTTATTGAGCTATCTGCTCTTGCTGTTTTGATTCCATCATTCCAATCATTACTGGAATATCCATAATTAAAGCCACTTCACCACTTCCTAAAATAGTAGAACCGCTAAAATATTTCAACTTTTTAAAAAGTTGTCCCATAGGTTTAATAACTGTTTGAAGTTCACCAAGAAGTTCATCAACAATTATTCCCATCTTTTGTTCACCATATTGAATAACAATAACATTACTTCTTGCTAATGGAGATTGTGGAATTTTAAAATATTCACTAATATTTAAAAGAGGTAAAACACTTCCTCTTAGATTTATATAGCTGTTTCGTTTCATCTGAGATTTGGTATTTTTACTTAGTTCAATACATTCAACTAACATATCTAAAGGGATAATCATATTTGTATCGCCAACTTTTGTTAAAAAACCATCTATGATAGCAAGTGTTAAAGGAAGTCTAATAGTTATCTTTGTTCCTTTAGATTTTTGACTATCTATCTCAATAGTTCCATGAAGGTCACTTATATTTCTTTGAACAACATCCATACCAACACCACGACCAGATATATCTGTAACCTCTTTAGCCATAGAAAAACCAGGTTGGAGGATAAGGTTGAAAATCTCTTTTTGAGTGAGTTCATCTCCCTCATTTACAAGACCTTTTTCGATTCCTTTTGCTAAAAGTAAATTAGCATCAAGACCTTTGCCATCATCAACTATCTCAATAGCAATAGCACCTGCATCATGATAAGCATTTAATTGTAGAACACCTGTTTGTGGTTTATTGGATTCTTCACGTAGTTCAGGTGCTTCTATTCCGTGGTCAACAGAGTTCCGTATGAGATGCACAAGAGGGTCGGCTATCTTTTCGATAACCGTTTTATCAAGTTCAGTATCTCCACCATTAATAACTAAATCAACTTTTTTACCCACTTTATTTGCAGTATCATGAACAATACGTTTAAACTTATTAAATGTATCGCCAATAGGTACCATACGAATCTGCATAGCATTTTCTCGTACCTCTTCAAGCATCCTTGTGACAGTCGATACCGACTCTACTAAGTCTGAAATTTTGGAGTCAGTTGCTTTTTGCATAACAGCAGCATTCGCAATAACCATCTCACCGATAAGATTTATCAGAGTATCAATTTTATTAGCTTCTATTCTAATAAAGTTTGTTTGTTTTACTGCAGTATGACCTTTAGTAGTTTTTTTAACTTTTTTTATCTCATCTTTCTTTTCCTCAATCTTTTCAACTATTGGAGGTGTTGGAGCAGAGAGGTTTATAATAGAAATTTCAGATTTTTCTTTGACAAAATCGAAAGCATCTTCTATAACTTTTATAGTTTGAGAACTATGAAGTTCAATCTGATAAGACATATAACATTGTAAGGGTTCTATTGCATCAAAAAGAGGAATAGCTTGTGTATCGGTTGTAATCTCTTTAATCTCTCCTATCTCTTGAAGGTAGTGAATAAAAGTATATGTATCAAACCCATGTTTAAAAGTATCTTCAGAAAATTTAATATTTATCTGATATTTATCTAAACTGTTTTCTGAGGTTATTTCACTTGTTTCAGCTTTTTTCTCTTCTTGTACAGACTCTTTTTTTACTGTTTCTTTTTCTCCTAAACACTCTTTAAGTTCATAGATTAATGTTTGTGAGTCTGCTTGTATCTCCTCATTAGGCTCTCCTTCTGGGTCACTCATAACAAAATCTATAAGTGTTTGCATCTGGTCTTTACACGCTAAAAGAAGTTGGATAATATCATCATTAATCTCTATCTTATGATTTCTAATTTTATCAAGTAAGTTTTCTGCAATATGTGTAAAATCGACAATATAGTCGATACCAAACATTCCTGAACTACCTTTAATAGTATGAGCAGCACGAAAAACAGCATTGATATTTTCATCGTCCATACCATCTTCTTGAATCTCCATAAGAGCATCTTCCATCTTTTGGAGAAGTTCATCATTTTCAGCTTTATA
>CAZXSD010000026.1:16629-23221 GCA_964642985.1 uncultured Sulfurimonas sp. | reverse complement strand
CACCAACATCTACGAACATACCGTAACTAGTGATTTTTTTGATTGTACCTTCAACAATAGTATCTTCAGCCATTAACTGATCAATAATCTCTTTCTTTCTCTTTCTCTCTTCATTAAAAAGTTTACGACGAGAAACAATGATTGAATTTTCAGCTGCATCAATTTTAACTACTTGAGCTTTAATCTTACGACCAACAACATCATCAGTATCTTTGAAAGCAGCTAATGAACGAGGCATAAAGAAAGAAACTGCATCAGCTTCTACTACATAACCACCACGGTTCTTCTTAGTAATAATACCTTCGATAACTACTTCTTCAAAGTCATCTTTATTCGCATCAATAAACTCAATAGTTTTCTCTTGCTCTAAAACTTTTTTGTATGAAATCTTAGGACGTTCATTATAATATCCCATAATCATTACTTTGATTTTATCACCAGTATTAAACTTTAGCTCACCATTTTCACTAATTTCATCAAGGTTAATAATACCTTCTAGCTTATCACCAACACCAACTAATGCTCTATTTTCATCAGCTTGAATTTCAACAATTTCACCCTCTACTATACGGCTTGTCTCTTGTTTCTTTTCACTCGCTGCAAACATCTCTGCAAAATTTTCTTCTTCTTCAAATGATTCGTTATCGAACGCCATTACCTATCCTCTGTACATAAAAATTGTAATTATTATAACAAAGAAATAATTTTTTTTATATTAAATATTAAAAGAATTATTAATTTACTGTCTTTTCTATCGAATTTATAACATTTTGAATAATCCAGTCTGGAGTTGAAGCACCAGCACTAATACCACAAAAGCTTTTATCTTTAAACCAAAGGGCATCCAAATCATTCTCATCTTCTATATGATAGCTCTCTAAACAGTTATCTTTGGCTATACTAAATAACTGTTTTGTATTAGATGAATTTTTACCACCAATAATAATAATTATATCAGCTTTTTTTGCTATTTTTTTTACCGCTTCTTGATTTTCAAAAGTTGCATTACAAATAGTATTAAAAACTCTAACCTCTTTATGTCGAGGAATAAGATAATTAGCTATCTCAAGATAATCCTCTACTCTTCGTGTTGTTTGTGCTATTAATGCTATTTTTTCACGAAATTTTAGGTTCTCTAAATCTTTACTATCAGTAACAACAACTGCACCATGAGTAGCATACGATTTAACACCTTTTATCTCTGGATGAGCTTCATCTCCAAAAATAATAACATCATAACCAGCTTCACTCATCTCTTGTGCAATCTCTTGAGGTTTAGTTACAAAAGGACAGGTAGCATCAACAACATCAACACCAGAATTATAAAGTTCTGCTAACTCCTCTTTTACTATACCGTGAGTTCTTACAATCGCTTTTTCATCTGATTTAAAAGTTGTATGGTCATCTGTTAAACCAACTTGAAAATCTTCTTCAAGTCGTAATATCTCTTTTGAATTATGGATTAATGGACCATAAGTGGAAGCATTTTTATTTTCTTCTGCTATTTTTATAGCTCGTTTTACACCAAAACAAAAACCATATTTTTCAGCTAATTCAATAATCATATTAAACTAAATCCACTTTAGTTATTTTTTGAAGTAGTTCAAAAAAATTAGGAAATGAAGTATTGATACACTCTAAATCTGTAACTTCCATTCCACATTTTAATCCAGCAATAATAAAACTCATAGCAATTCTATGATCACCATCACTATCAATAGATGCTTTTTTTAACTCTCCACCCATCACTTTATAACCATCTTCATACTCTTGAACTTCTATAGAACAAGCTTTTAATCCATTTACAACTGTAGAGATTCTATCTGATTCTTTCACTCTTAACTCTTGTGCATTTTTAACAACACTTTCACCCTCTGCACAAGCAAAAGCTATCGATAAAGCAGGTAGTTCATCTATCAACCAAGAGATATTATTTTCAATAACTATCCCTCTAAGGGGAGCATATTTAACTGTAATATTTCCTATAGGTTCATATCTATTATCTGTTACTTCATAACTGATTTTTGTACCCATTCTCTCTAATGCTTTAAATGCTTCTATTCTCGTTGGATTTAAAGTGATACCCTCTAAAACTATCTCTGAGTTAGGTGTAATAGCAGTTGCAACAGCAAAGAAAAAAGCACTTGATGGATCTGCGGGGACTCTTATTTTAAGTGGAGATAAAAGCCCTTTCATAGGTTCAATAGTTGTAGTTAATCCATCAATAGTTATTCCAGCACCCATACCTTTTAACATTCTTTCAGTATGGTCACGTGAAAGTTCAGGTTCACTGTATGTACATATTCCATCTGCTCTTAGTCCAGCTAAAATCATTGCACTTTTCACTTGTGCCGATGCTATTGTACTTTCATAATTAAATGCTTTGAGTGATGCTCCTCTGATACTAATAGGAGCTAAATCACCATTATTACGACCATCTAAACTTGCTCCTATATTACGAAGTGGCATTGTAACTCTTTTCATAGGACGACGACGGAGATATTCATCTCCTGTTAATACAAAATGACCATTCGCCGAACTAAGCAGACCACAAAAAAGTCTCATACCAGTTCCAGAGTTTCCACAATCAAGTATTTCACTACTCTCTTGAATACCTTTGGAACTGATTTTAATCACTGTTCCATCATCTTCAATAGTCGCACCAAGATTTTTAACAATCTCTAAAGAGTTTAAAGTATCTTCAGCTCTTAAAAAATTACTTATTTCACTTGTACCCTCTGCTAACATTGCAAACATTGCACTACGATGAGATATAGATTTGTCTGGTGCTATTTCAGATATGTTTAACTTAAAACTTTGTGCTGAATGTACCGTTACTTTACTCATCGTAAACCTATCTTTAATTCAGTTTCTAAATGTTCTAAAATTGTATTAATAGATGATGTAATATCGTCCTCTTCTAATGTTTTTTCCTCTGATTGAAGTACAAAACGAAGAGATAAACTTATAGTATTACCTAATGTTTCATCACTATATCTATCAACAGGATAAAATCTTACAAGCTCTTTAATATCACATTTTTCAATAACAGTTTTTACATCTTCATAGTTCATCTCTTTTGGAATAATCACACTTAAATCTCTAAATGAAGCTTGATATTTAGATGATTTTTTTGCTGTTTTAAGAGTATACGGTATCTTATCAAAATCTATTTCACATAAATAAGTATCTTCTAAATCATAAGCTTTTTCAACAGTAGGATGAACACGAAATAACTCTCCAACTACTTCACCAGCTATAAGAATTTGAGCAGTCTGATATGGATTTGATAAACTATGTTTTGTTTCATAAGTTTTAAGTTCAAAATCGCCAATAATATCAGATACCTTTTGTGTAAAATATGCAAAATCTATCTTATTTGGTTTTCCTGAATTACTTAAAGACTCTGATTCTTTATCTCCACTAAAAAGAAATGACATTTTTAAAGATTCTTCTCTTGTTGAAGAAAAAATTGAACCTATCTCAAAAAGTTTTACAGAGGAGTAGCCATTTTTTATATTTAAAGAGGTTGCTTTTAATAAACCTGTTAAAAGAGTTGGTCTTAATGTATCAAGTGTACTTACTATCGGATTTAATAACTCTAACTCTTTTTTAGTTGTTTCAAAACCATAAGAGTTAAGTATTTTCTTTTCATCAAAAACAAAATGTAAGCTCTCAAAAAATCCACTTTGAACTGCACGATGTCTAAAAATAGTTTTTTTCTTATACTCAAAGTAATCATCTTGAAGTTTATTCTCTTCTATTAAAATAAAAGGTTTTGAGGGTATATTATCTATTCCAACTAAACGAACAATCTCCTCTACAATATCTTGTTTATTTACAATATCATGACGAAATTGAGGAATAGCTACAACAAAATTATCTGTAGATGATTTAGAGATATTAAAATCTAAATTAGTTAAAATTTTACTAATTACTATTTTATCTATTTTTGCACCAATTATATTATCTATCTCTTGTTTTGAGATACTTACTATTGTTTCTTTATATACTTCATTTATTTCAATATTTCCAGAATAAACTGCGGATAAAGAATTTTCTTTTATCATACTTAAACAAAGTGATAATCCAACATCTATCTCTGGTTCACTACCTCTTGATGTATTGTAAAAAATTGAACCTGATTCTATTTTCTTTGTATGCATCTTTTTAGAGATAATATCTGGTGGAATATAACTAGCTTCTATAAAGACTACCCCATCTGTATCAGTAGCTTTTGAGTCCTTATTTTGACTAACACCAATAGTAGAAGCCTTACTTTTCCCAATAATACTTGCATATCCATTTTCATCTCTATCAAGTTTTATTTTTGCAGTTACTTCATCTTTTTCACGGAAAAAATCATAATTATATGCTTGTAAAATCACACCACTTGTATGAGTTGTATAAAGTAAAATAGATTCTATGTTCGTATCTCGTTTTTCATCTATTTGAGCTAATCTTAGTTGTACAATAAAAGGAACTTTTAACTCTTTTAAATCTATCGCTCTAT
Source organism: uncultured Sulfurimonas sp. (assembly GCA_964642985.1). Taxonomy (GTDB): domain Bacteria; phylum Campylobacterota; class Campylobacteria; order Campylobacterales; family Sulfurimonadaceae; genus Sulfurimonas. The sequence goes on along the minus strand of CAZXSD010000026.1, from coordinate 18,708 downwards.
AACGAAGCTTTACATCTAAGTTTTTATCATGAGAAAAGTTTAAAATACGTCCAATACCTAAGCGACCATCATTTTCATTAGATTTGTAGTTACGAATAGGTTTATTAAAAGCAGCACTTAAATCTCTACAAACACCACGAATACTAAGACAATCCCCTCTATTTGCAGTAAGTTCTATCTCTATTAATTCATCAGATAAGATAGAATTACTACTAACCTCTTGACCTAATTTAAAACTACCAATACTATTATCTAGCTCTAAAATACCATCTTGACAATCTTCAAGACCTATTTCAGTAGCCGAACATATCATACCAGCAGAATCAATACCACGAAGTTTTACAGGTTTAATTTTCATACCATTTGGCATTATTGCACCAAGAGTTGCTACAACAACATCAAGACCAACTCTTACATTTGATGCACCACAAACAATCTGTACTATACTTGTACCAATATCAACTTTACAAACATTAAGTTTATCTGCATCAGGATGTTTTTCACACTCCAATACATGACCAAAAACAATATTTTTAGGAATATCATATTTTTTAACTCTATCAACCTCTAAACCGATAGAGTTAAATGTTTTTGCTAATTCATCTGTTGAAATGCTCTCTAAATCTATCCATTCGTTTAACCAACTTCTTGTAACTATCATTGAAACTGCTCCAGTAGCTTAATATCTCCTTCAAATAAAGAACGAAGATCTCCTATTTGATGAATAAGCATTGCAAAACGTTCAACACCTAATCCAAAAGCATAACCGCTAACATTTTTATATTTCACAGCTTTAAATACATTTTCATCTACAATTCCACATCCAAGAACTTCTAACCAACCTGTATGAGAACAAACTCTACAACCCTCACCTTTACAAAAAACACAAGATATATCAACCTCTGCTGATGGTTCCGTAAATGGAAAGAAAGAGGGTCTAAAACGAACTTCAATATCGCCAAACATATATCTTAAAAAATCTTCTAAAATATACTTTAAGTTTGCAAACGATACTTTTCCTATCTCATCAACAAGTAAACCCTCTATCTGATGAAACATAGGAGTATGTGTCAAATCATAATCACGTCTAAAAACTGCTCCTGGTGCTATCATTCTAATAGGTGGTTTTGTGTTCATCATTGTTCGTATCTGAACAGGTGATGTATGAGTTCTTAACAACATCTCATCTTTAAAATAAAATGTATCTTGCATATCACGTGCAGGATGATATTTTGGAAGATTTAATGCTTCAAAGTTATTAAAATCATCCTCAACCATATTTCCTGTTTTAACAGCAAAATTCATAGAGCTAAAATACTCTACAATTTTATCCATCGTTTCCATTACAGGATGTAAAGCTCCAGCTTGACTTTTAGCACTATAAAGTGAAACATCTATCGCCTCAGCTTTCATAGCTTTTTGTAACTCTAATGTTTGTAAAGTTATTTTTTTTGCTGTAAACTCGCTCATCAAAGAACTTTTATGAGTATTTAACTCTTTTGCTATCTGAGATTTTTCCTCTTTAGAAGCTCTTTTCATTTTAGCAAACTCTGCTGCTAAAACTCCCTTTTTACCGAATACAGATATACGAATTTCTTCTAGTTTTTCAACACTCTCTGCTTCTTTTATTGCATCATACCACGCTTTCAAATAGAGTCTCCATTATCGTGAAAATTTATAGGTAGATTATAGTAAAAAAGAATTTATATATAGCTTCATTTATTAAATTTTTATATGATATAATCAAACATTACTAACAATAAAGGATGTAAAAATGTGTTTATTTTGTAAAATAGTTAAAAAAGAGATTCCATCAAATATTATATTAGAAGATGATGATTTTATCGCTTTTCACGATATTAACCCCAAAGCACCTGCTCATATTTTAGCCATTCCAAAAGTTCACTTTGATAGTTTCAATGATGTAACTCCAGAGATTATGTCTAAGATGACAACATTTATGCAAAATGTTGCTAAAGAGGTAAAAATAGAAAAAAGTGGTTATAGAGTTATTACAAATATTGGTGAAAATGGTGGTCAAGAGGTTAATCATCTTCATTTTCATATTTTAGGTGGAGC
>CAZXSD010000026.1:0-16529 GCA_964642985.1 uncultured Sulfurimonas sp. | reverse complement strand
CTCTAAAATAAGCCAACTGCTCTTTCGTTCTCTCAGTAGAAGTCCCACCAGCAGAAGTTCTAGCATTCATAGAGTGTCTTAACCCTAGATATTCCATAACATCTTCATCTATACGGTCATCTATCTCTTTGAGATATTTAAAATCCATCTTACTTAAATCAACTTTTATCTCTTCACCCTTAGCAACTGCCCGACCAGTAATAAAGTGTGCTTCTCTAAATGGAATATTACATTTTTCAACTAAATAATCAGCTAAATCAGTAGCACTCAGATGCCCAACTGCACAAGCATCTTCCATATTGTAATCTTTTACTTCCATAGTTTTAAGTGCTTCTTTTAAGATTTCAAGAGATATTTCAGCTGTTTCTACTGCATCAAATACACCCTCTTTATCCTCTTGAGTATCTTTGTTATACGCTAAAGGTAAACCTTTCATAACAGTTAGAAGACCCATTAATGAACCATATACACGTCCTGTTTTTCCACGAAGAAGCTCTGGAACATCAGGATTTTTCTTTTGTGGCATAATAGAACTACCAGTTGAATACTCATCACTTAACTCAACAAATCCAAACTCATACGAAGACCACATAACTAACTCTTCACTTAAACGAGAAATATGCATCATCATAGTTGAAATATTAAATAAAATCTCTAAAGCAAAATCTCTATCACTTACAGTATCTAAACAGTTTACACTTACACTATTAAAACCTAAAAGTTCTGCTGTCATATCTCTATCTACATTGTGAGGTGTTCCTGCCAATGCTGCACACCCTAACGGAGATACATTATTACGTTGAGTAGAACTCTCAAATCTTTCAATATCGCGTTTGAACATAGAAAGGTAAGCACCTAAATGAAATGCAAAATTAATAGGTTGCGCATGTTGTAGATGAGTCATACCTGGAATAAGTGTTTCTGTATGCTTCTCAGCAACTACAACAACCTCAGCCATTAATAGTTTAAGAGCTTCTACTATATCACCATTTTTACGAAGAACATAGCGTCTAAAATCAACCGCTACTTGGTCATTTCTGCTTCTTCCCGTATGAAGTTTCTTCCCAGCATCACCGATAATAGCAGTAAGACGTTTCTCAATACCCATATGCAAATCTTCATCTGAAATATTCCACTCAAATTCGCCTGACTCTATCTCTTTCATCACTTGATTTAAACCATTAGTAATTTGAACTAACTCTTCAGTATTTAAAATACCCTGCTTTGCTAACATAGCAGCATGAGCTAATGAACCCTCAATATCTTCACGATATAGTTTTCTATCATACATAATAGACGCATTAAATTGATCTAAAAGAGTAGAAGCACTCGCTGAAAAGCGACCTGACCACATTTTTTCCATAATTATTTCCTTGAAAATAGTTGTTATTAAAGTTTGATATTTTATCTAAATATAATGATTTTACAAAGTGAAGAAAAGAGTAATAAAAAAAAGATAGATAGAGTAAGAAACTCTATCTATCATATTAAATTAACAAGCAGGTATATTTCCACTATCAGATGAGTATTCTATAAAAAAATCTCTTAAATGTTTAACCGATTTTTTATACTTTTTTCCTTCAAAATATTTTTTTGAATCTGCTGCTTTAGGATCTTTACTCTCTGTATGTAATTTAGCAAGTGGAATTCCATCATCTTTCATAAGATTTTCCCAAGTTTCAGTATCTTTTTGCACAACAAATGTTTGACCGTTACTATGACAAGCAACACATTGTTTTTTAAAATATCGCTGCCCTTTATAAACTGCTGCCTCTGATGATAACAATGTTAATATAGTTAGCATCAAAAAAAATAATATAGATTTCTTCATAAATTCTTACCTTAAAATTAATTTAACTAATAATACATTAGTCAATATTATATGTTCCTTATTATTAATAACTATTCTCTTTAAAGTTGATACTTAGTTAATAATTTAGGGTCTAAATCCCAAATACCTTTTTCTATTAATGATTCAACTACACTTTGAGTACAATCTACATCATCTGGCCATTCACGAGTAAAACCATCTATCTCAATTTTATTTGTTCCATCTACACCAACCATCAAATTTGAAATATATATATCTCTCATAGAATCTATATTATTAGAAACTCTCCAAAGAAGCATATATGGATTTAAAATATCATTTTTCTTTTCATCTACAAACACAACTATACGAAGATAACTCTCTAAAGATTTTAAAATATCAAAATACTCTCTAGCATTTTTCTTTTTATCTATCGTAATAACAGTTATAGGGTTTCTCGTTTGTGTCATATACTGTTTTAAATCTCTTGCATCACTTACTAACTCTTTTACTTTAACTAATAACGCTGCATCACTTAAAAGTTGAGGAGCATCTACACTATTTTCAACTGTTGCATCTATTCCTAGCTTTCCACCGACAAGAGTTTCAGGAGATGAATGGTCAAGAGCATCTAAAATACCCTCTGTAATAAAGAGAGATTTTGGACTAAATCTATTTAAAATATACTCACTTAATGCCTCATAACTCTCTAACTTTGGTGCAGTATCATCAACAAATATCGAATGTTTTACAAAACTCATCTGTCCAACACCCCAAAAAGCGTGCATAAACTGTTTTGCATGACCTTTATAAAGTGGTTGCATTTTTGCTAAGATAAGATTATGAAAACCAGCATTTTCAGGCATATGATAATCTATTAAATCTGGTACAGTTGTTTTTAAAAGAGGAAAGAAAATTTTTCCCGTTGCCCAACCCATATATTTATCTTCTAATGGTGGTTTTCCAACAACTGTTGCTAAGAAAGTTCTCTCTTTTTTCATAGTGATAGCACTTACTTTCATAACAGGATACTCTTCTTCAAGTGTATAATATCCCGTATGGTCACCAAATGGACCCTCTATTTTAAGTTCAGTAGTATCAACCCAACCCTCAATAACATAATCAACATCTTGTGGAATGTACAGAGGAGTTGTTAAAGATTTTACAAGTTTAGCAGGTGTTTTGGTGATAAGACCATACATTAACAGTTCATTCACACCATAAGGAAGAGGAGCAGTTGCACACCAAGTATAAAGAGGGTCTCCACCTATTGCGATAGAGACTGGCATCTTTTTTCCAGCTTTTTGGTATTGGTCAAAGAAGTGAGAACTATCTTTATGTATCTGCCAATGCATTCCAACATGGTTTTTATCATAAATCTGAAGTCTATACATTCCAAGATTTACCATCTCGCCATCAAGGCTTTGAGTATAAACTTGACCCATAGTGATAAAAGGTCCACCATCTTGTTCCCAAGTCGTAAGTACAGGTAGCTTAGTTAAATCAATATCATCATTCAAATATTTAATCTCTTGACAAGCACCCTCACCTTTTAACTTTTTAGGAAAAATATTTTTCAATGCAAAAAGTTCAGTAGCTAAAGAGATTTTATTCATCAATCCTGCAGGTGGTTTGATATGAAGAAGTTTTGTTATCTCATCTGCTACACCCTCAATAGTTCTTCCAAAAAGAAGTTCTGTACGTTTAAATGAGCCAAAAAGATTCATTAAAACTGGCTCTTCAAATTTAGTACCACTTTTTTTATCTACTACATTTGTAAATAAAATAGCTTTACCACCATCTTTTTTCTTTACCTCTGCATAGGCTAAATGTGGTATCTCAAGATAGATGTCTAATTCATCTTCTATAACTCTTAGTTCATCATTTCTTTGTAAAAGGTCTATTGTTGTTTGCATATTATTCTCTCATCTTGAATTTAAACCCTTAGACATAGCACTATTTATATCTGATTTATATCTAGGATTTATCTGTTCTAGTTTAGTTGTAAAATTTACAATTATCTGTGTATCTGTATTTGGATGTTTACTTAGATTAAAAATAGTATCCATATAGTTATCAATATCATCAATCTCTGCATAATATTTAATAATTAAATCTACTGTATTTTTTAACTCTTGAGTGTTTGTATTTTGATTATCAATAATCTGTTCTAAAAATTGTAAAGAGGGTATAGGGCTTTGTCTATCTTTTTTCAACACTTTTGATTTTTTCCTTTGAAATAAAAAAAATATCAAAATTGCTAAAATAATAATTAAAACTGTTCCAAGCCCTATAAAAAAAAGTTCCATTATTAATTAATATATCTCTTTAACTCGTCCAACTTCGCCACTCATCAAACGTACTTTAATACCGTGATGATGGTTTTGTGAATTTGTTAAAATATCTCTTACTATTCCATCAGTCAAATGTCCACTTGACTGATCCTGTTTTAAAACAATAGCAACACTCTGTCCATGTTTAATATTTTTTCTTTGAGTACCATCTAACATAGTTTATAACCTTTGTGGCATTTCATCTTTAAAAGCGATTTTTTCAGCATCTTTAAGAAGTTCTAATGCTCCATTATCTACCATCTTTTGAGCAAGTTCAGCTCCTAAGTTTTGAGACTTATTAACATCAATAATAACTTTTTCTTGAGTAATATTTGTCCCATCAGGAAACCCTATCATCACTCTAAAAATAACTTTATCATCTTTAATAACTGCATTACAAGCAACAGGAGCAGAACACCCTGCCCCTATTTTAGAGATAAAATCACGCTCTATTTGAGTACAGATAAAAGTATTTTCATCATTTAAACTCTTAGCAATTTCACGAATTCTATCATCATTACTTACTATCTCTATTCCTAATGCTGCTTGACCCATTGGAGGTATCATCATATCAAGTGAAAGTTTTTGAGTATGGGGAATATCTTTAAGTAAATCTAATCTATCAAGACCTATAAAAGCTAAAATGATAGCATCATATTGACCCTCTGATAGCTTTCTAAGTCTTGTGTTTACATTACCTCTTAAATCTTTTACTTTTAAATCTGGGCGTTGTACTAAAAGTTGCATACGACGTCTTAAACTTGTTGTTCCCACTACTGCACCTTGTGGTAACTCTTCAAGTGTTTTATATTTATGAGATAAGAAAACATCACTTTGGTCTTGTCTTGTTGTAAATGCAACTAGCTCCAAACCATCGGGAATATAAGTAGGAACATCTTTTAAACTATGCACAGCAATATCAGCTTCTCCAGCTAACATAGCATCTTCAAGCTCTTTAGTAAAATGACCTTTTCCACCAATAAGAGCTAATGGTTTATCTAAAATTTTATCGCCATTACTTACTATTTTATTTAATACTACTTCAACATCAGGATACGATTTTTCTATTCTTGCTTTTACGTGGTATGCTTGCCAAAGTGCTAAGTCTGAAACTCGTGTTGCGATAGTTACTTTTTTCATAATTATCGAACCTTTTTATATTTCTTTTTTGTTTCATCTATCTTTCCATCAAAGAACATTGTTGGTGTACCTTTTACCATTAAATCGGTTGCTATATCCATATCTGATTGAAGATGCTCTTTTACTTTAAGAGATGTTAAATCAGACTCTTTAATATTTGTCCCTAACTCATCATTAAATGCTTTTAAAATTTTAGATATATCTCTTTCTCTAGCACCTATTTTAACTTTATACATTTGAAGAGTCACATTTTTATGACCTTGTAATTCAGCAGCAACGGCAGTTTGTGTTAGTGCAATCGCAGCAGGGTGAATACGTGCTAATGGAAAGTGATAATAATATATAGCAAAATCAAGTGGATATTTTTTCATATATCTAATAGCTTCAGGTACAAAACTTTTACAAAATGGACATAATGGATCTGAAAATATCGCTATTTTATGTTTAGCATTTTTATTTCCATAGATACGATTAGACTCTTTATAATACTCTGGTTTAAATTCAGGTGTTATCATACTTGACAAATCCAATCCTGTACTCAAATCACTTAACTCTTTTGTAATAACTTGACCATTTGTAAACCAAATCATCTTTTGTTTAATTGTACGATTTTTAGGTTTCTCTTTAATAGTTGCACTTACATTTACTATAACAGCATCCCAACCCTTTAAATCTTTTACCTTAACACTATCAACAATATCAATATCTAAAGAGATAATATTTGGATTAGAACTAAACTTTTCCTCTAAAAACTCTTCTACTTTTTCACTTTGTCCAGCAAACAGTGTACTACTTAATAGAAGGGCTGTCGCTGATAATTTCAACATCGATAACATCATTATCCTTTTTATTTTGATTATTTATATTAATATAGTTAGAACTACAACTATCTGAACTTACATTATAACGGCTTACTAATAAGCTTGTAAAAACACTAAACTGAAGCATTATCCCTATAAAATCGGTAAAAAATCCAGGTATAATTAAGAAAATTGCTCCAAAAAGTGTAAATAGATTTAAACGTTGGAACTGTTCAAGGTCTATGCAACTATATGATACTGCTTGAAGAGTTGCCATAAAAGTTTTTCCAAAATTCATTAGTATTGAGATACCTATCATAGCACTTATAATAATCTCAAAAAATGTCAATAAACCACCTATTGAAGCAGATATATTAACAGAGATTAAAACCTCTAAAAACAGATATACAATAAAATAGATCATCTTATATTAGTTCCATTATCTTAGAATATATCTCATCTGAACTAACAGCTATTTTCTCTTTAGTTTTTCTCTCAAAAATCTGAACATTACCATTGGCTAACTCTTTACCGATTATAACAGTATATGGAAAACCGATAAGTTCAGCATCTTTCATCTTAAAACCAAATCTATCTTTTCTATCATCAAACATAACCTCAACATTAGCATCTTGAAGTTTACTATATAACTCCTCTCCTAATGCCATTTGAGCTTCATCTTTGATATTTGATACCATTACATTTACCATATAAGGAGCTGTTTCTTTTGTCCATACACAACCATTATCATCGTGGTGTTGTTCTATTATAGATGCTACTAAACGACTGACACCCATTCCATACGTTCCCATAATAAAAGGTTGTGCTTTCCCATTTTCATCAAGATATTTAGCCTCTAAAGCCTCTGAATAAGTAGTCCCTAATTTAAAGATATGCCCTACTTCTATACCTTTTGTAAAAGAGAGTGTACCTTTACAACTAGGACAACCCTCACATACTGGACAAATATCGCCCTCATTTACCTCTGCTATATCTGCAAAATAACCCATACCTAAAACTGACATATCTACATTTACATAGTGATTGTCTAACTCATTTGCTCCACATATCATACGTGTTGCATCACGAAGGTCAATATCTATTACGTGTTTTGCTTTGTCTTGGTCTAATGGACCTATAAAACCAGCTACTAAACCTAAAGATTTAAGTTCCTCTTCACTTACATCTTCCATATCTAAAGCACCAGCTGAATTGATAGCTTTTACCTCTTGAAGATTGTCATTTCCACGTAAAAAGAAAAGAACTATTTCACTATCCTCTTCATATACCATTCTCTTAGCCACACATTTTATAGTGTAATAAGCATCAACTTTAAAAAACTCTTCTAAATCATTAATTGATTTAATATTTGGTGTTTCTACTTTATCAAACTTCAAATCTAAACTATCAGGAAACTCGTAACGTTCCCCTCTTGTTGCTGCTTCAATATTTGCACCATATTCACATTTATCACAAATAGCGATAGTATCTTCACCACTTCCTGCAATTACCATAAGCTCTTTAGACCCACTTCCACCAATAGTTCCACTATCAGCTTCAACCACTCTAAAATCTAAACCTAAACGAGTAAGTATCTTTTTATAAGCCTCTTCAATAGCATTAAACTCTCTATCTAAATCCTCAGTAGATGCGTGAAAACTATACCCATCTTTCATAATAAACTCACGTCCACGCATCAAACCAAAACGGGGTCTTGCTTCATCACGGAATTTTGTTTTTATTTGGTAAAGATTTACGGGAAGTTGTTTATAACTTGTAATACGATTACGAACCATATTTACCATCATCTCTTCGTGAGTTGGACCTAGAACAAATTGATTGTCCTTTCTATCTCTAAAACGTAAAAGCTCTTTTCCGAACTTCTCTATACGCCCACTCTCTTCCCAAAGCTCTGTTGGTGTCACAAAACTAAGTTCAACCTCTTGCGCCCCAACTTTAGTCATCTCTTCATTGATAATATTTTCAATTTTTTTAATAACACGTTTAGCTAAAGGCATATAGTTATAAAGTCCACTTGCCACTTGTGATATAAATCCTGCTCGTGAAAGGTAGATATGACTTGCTAACACAGCATCTGCTGGTACCTCTTTTGATGTTGGTATAAATGCTCTTGTTCTTCTCAACTATTGTCCTTTAATTTTATTAAATTGAGTCAATATATTTGGCTCTGCTGTTTCTCTCATCTGTTTTGTTAAGTCGTGTAAAAATCTTTTTAAAGTTTGTTCACACATCTTTTGCGCTTGTGCTTGATACTCTTTTGGAATATATCCATTTGTTACAGCTCTTTGACTTTCTGTTTTTGCTGAGAGTTGAGCTTTAAGATATATCTCTTTTATCATCGGTTCTATATCTAGTGCATCTAAAGATTCAAAGAAAGAAACCACATTTCGACCGATAATACCGTGTGCTTGTTTTCCAGCTTTCTCTCTTAAACCCTTGTTCTCATCTATAATAATTTTTAAATCATCTATCACATAAAGATTTATTCTATTGCCTTTATGATAATTAATATCTCTGGGCATCGCTAAATCAAACCAATATCTATCAAAATCACAAGATTTTATTATGGCATCTGTTATGATGGGAGTATTTGAAGAGGTTGCAGTAAAAAGTATCTCAAACTCATTAATAGCGTTTGGAAGTTCACTTAAAGAGATAGATTTTGCACCACACTCTTTTGCTAGTTCTTCTGCTTTATGGATAGTTCTGTTCATTATATAAACATCAACTCCAGCACTTACAAGATGTTTAGCAGTAATCTCGGACATCTCTCCAACACCGATTATAAGCGCCTTTTTAGATTTTATATCTGTTACTAAAGATTTAAGTTTTGAGACAGCTACACTTGCCATTGAAACAGGTTTAGAAGATATATCGGTTGCATTTCTAACACTTGCTGCACATTTAAAAGCATCTTTGATAGCTCTTGCTATCTTTTTACTACAATACTTATTGTCATAAGCAAATCTAAACGCATCTTTAAGCTGACCTGCTATCTGTGTTTCTCCAATAACCATAGAATCAAGAGAGGATGCAACCGTAAAAAGATGATGAATAGCACTACTATCATCAAAAATATCAGCACGACCCTCTAACTCCTCTATACTTATTTGTGAACGGCTATGAAGCATCGCAAATATATGTTTTGTAGCTTCAACCGTATCAATACAACTACAAAGCACTTCCATTCTATTACAAGTAGAGATAAGCATAGACTCATTGATAGCATCGCAACTATTTAATTTTTTTAAACATTGGTGAAGAGCATCATCATTAGAGTAGGAAAGTTTCTCTCTTATCTCAAGTGTAGAATTATTATGTGAAAAGCTTATATTTAAGTAATGCATATTAGTAACTTCTTTTTATCATCATTTCTAAAATAGAAACAAGTTCTTTATCATCTTTAACTGCATTCATCGCTTCAAGAGAAAGTTTTTGAGCTAATTCAAAAGATTTTGCAACGGTGTTATGCTCTTGCATCTTTTGCTGTATCCATTGAGTTTCCTCTTGAGTGATAGTTTTGGCGTGAAGTGAGATAAGTTTTTCTTTGTCACTATCATCTAAAAGTTTATAAAGATATATATAAGGAAGAGTACATTTACCCTCCACAAAATCATTCATAGCAGGTTTACCTAGAGTTTTTTCATCTACTGTAATATCTAAAATATCATCTATAATTTGAAAAGAGAGACCTAAATTTCTACCATAAGTAGCGTGTTTTTCAACATCTTTTTTTGCTAAGTGAGCCGAAGCGATAGCCGATGCTTCTATAAGAGTAGCTGTTTTAAGATAAAGCATATTAAGATATTTTTCCTCATCACTATTAAACTCTTTAGCCATCTCTACATCTTGCATCTCTCCTTTTGAGAGTGCTGTAACAGAAGACGCAATAGCACGTGCAACATCTTTATCAAAACTAACAAGTTCTGTAAACGCCTTAGAATATAAAATATCTCCAAGCATAACTGCCGTTTTACTTCCATCGGTCGCATTTACAGAGGGAACTCCACGACGTGTATCTGCATCATCTATCACATCATCGTGGAGCAGACTTGCAGCGTGAATAAGTTCTACAACTGCTCCTAAAAGTGGTGCATCAGGTGCATTAGGTGCTATTTTTAAAATCAACTTTGCACGAAGGCGTTTACCACCACTTAACATCTCAAAAAGTCTAGTTACCTCATCGTAATCTATCTCTTTAATTAATCTTGCTATCTCTTTTTCTACTCTTTGCATCTTCTCTCTTTTTTATTTAACTTTAAACTACTTTTTCATATATTTCATATTTATCTGCATTCTTTCATCTGATAGATAAATCTCAAAATCAGCTTCATTTTTTTCAAGATTAAACTCTTTAAATTTTAGTAAAAGATAGGGTACATTATAAAAATCTGCACCTCTTGGTTTTAACTCTTCTCTTATACTTTGATTTGTATGATTTAAGTATAAAATATGTTGTGAAACTATTTTTGCATACGATTTATGTATCACTAAACCTTTATTGACATAGAGTGTCCATCTTAGTTTAAAAAGTTTCTTTTTATTTGCATATTTTATCCATATTTGTACAAATTCATCTTTTTTAAGCGATACTTTACGAACACTTCTAAAATCATTTGCAAAGAGAGAACTTATTACAAAAAAAAGAATTAAAAAACTTATAAATAATTTCAAAAAACTTACCTAGCTAACTATCTCTGTACCTACACCATCCGATGTAAAAAGTTCTAATAGCATAGAGTGTTCTATACGACCATCTATGATATGTGCTTTTTGCACCCCACCCTCAAGAGCTTCTAAACAAGCATCTACTTTTGGAACCATTCCACCATTGATAGTTCCATCAGATTTAAGAGCCTCTACTTCATCTTTTGTAAGATGTGTAAAAAGTTTTTTATCGTTATTTAAAACACCTGCTGTATCTGTTAAAAATACTATTTTATTTGCACCTATCGCTTTTGCAACATACGATGCACAAAGGTCTGCATTAATATTAAATCCAGGATGACCCATCTCTTCACCTGTTGCTATTGGCGCGATTACGGGAATAAAATCATCATTTAAAAGTTTCTCAACTACCTCTGATTTTACATCTGTAATATTTCCTGTTAAACCCCACTTAGCAAAATCTTTTGCTTTTGCTGAGATAAAATGAGCATCTTTTCCACTGATACCGATAGCTTTTGCACCGTGAGAGTTTAAAAGAGAAACTATCTCTTTATTTATCTCTCCACTTAAAATCATCTCTGCTATACGCATAACCTCTTTAGTTGTCACACGTTGTCCCTCTATAAATTTTGTATCTATATTAAGAGCATCTAACATATCTGTAATTTTTTTTCCACCACCATGAACTATAACTGGGCGAATACCAACAAGATACATAAGTAAAATATCTTCGGCAAATTTCTCTTTAAGTTGAGGAGATGTTTGCGCTGAACCACCATATTTTATAACTACAATTTCATTACGAAACTCTTTTATAAATGGTAAAGCATCAAGGAGTGTTTTAACTGTTTCAATTTTTTTTTGCAATATATTTTCCTATTATTTCAAATACTTTTTCATCTACTTCCATATACATATCCAATAAAGATAGAGGAATTTCAAATGACTCGACTTTTACAAAATCTTTATAAGTTACTAAAAGTGAATCTGAGCTATCTTTTTTTAAAATATCTTCTAACTCTGACTTAATAAAGGAGTGATGATCTTCAAAATAGTTTTTACTTACAACATCTGGCAAATAGTTATCTAATCTATTTGGTCTTGCTATTGCAGTTACTAAAGACATTTTATCACATTTGTCTTTAAGCTCAACTACCCTTTTTAAATCTTCTCCATCTTTTAAAACCACTGCATCTTTTGAATCCCATAGTTTTTCTCTAAAAGCTCCAGCAGGTAAACAACGGTTATTTTTACTCTCTACCTCTATAACAATATCCAACTTCTTAATAAAATGTTTAGAGTAAGCATCATCTAAAAAAATCAGTTTAGCTCCCATCTCTTTAGCTTTTTGTATCGCTATTTTTCTATCTTCACTCACTATAACAATAGCTTTTGGAACTTTATGAGCATATATCATAGCTTCATCACCACTTATAGCTACATCACATAAAATTTTATCTCCATCTTTTACAACATAAAGCCCTTGTGATGAACGTCCATATCCACGTAAAATAATAGCTACATTGTCATATCTTAAAGCAAGTGCTGTTACAAGTGGGGTTTTACCACTTCCACCTACATTTAGATTTCCAACACCAACTATTTTTATTCCAAAATCTTCTACTGTTGTAGTTTTATAACGTAGATACATTAAATAACAATAGAGCCAAGAGAGGGGAAGAAGAGAGAAAGAGACTATTTTTTGAAGGATATTTGGGTTGTAGAAATACTCTTCAACCCAAAAAACTATACTCTTGATAATGCTATCTTTTTAATTTTATCACATACAAATTTAATCTCTTTATCACTCATACTTGCATATATTGGTAAAGATAATATTTGCTGATATGATTGTAATGCTACTGGAAAATCATTTACTTTAAGAGCATATTTTGATTTATAATATTGTAACAGATGTAATGGTATATAATGAAGAGCCGTTTGAATACCAACTTTATCTAATTCAACAGCAAAAGAATCACGATTTTTATCTATTCTTACAATATAAAGAGAATATGGATGCTCTGTACTAATCTCTGCAGGAATAGTTATATGATTTACATTGCCTAAAACTTTATTATAAATCTGAGCAATTTTACGCTGTTTTTCTATATTTTTATCTTGCTCACTTAGTTGCGCTCTAATGTATCCAGCATTTAACTCACTCATAGAGTAATCATTTCCAATATCTACAACATCATAAATATACTCTAAGTTATTTTCTTCCCTTGTGATAGCATGATTTGATAAAAGTTTTGCACGTGTAATAATCTCTTCATTATCTGTTACTAACATTCCGCCATTACAGATATTTTTTTTCATATGTGGAGAAAAATTAAAACACGTTATATCTGCACCTGTTGCACCTATTTTTGTACCATTATATGTAGCACCTAGTGCATTACTTGCATCTTCAACTATTTTTACATCATATATCTTTGCGATAGCATATAATCTCGTTAAATCAACACTTACACCAGCAATATGAGTTACTATTACTGCTTTTAACTTTTTAGAACGGTTATCTTCTAAATATGCCTCTAAAAGGTCAAGATTAATATTATAACTATCATCTTTAATATCTATAAAAATAGGTTCAGCATCAAAATGACGTACAACTTCAGGGATACTTGGATGAGCATTTACAGAACATACAACTTTATCTCCACGCTTTAACTCTAAAGCTAACATAGCTAAATGAAGTGCTGATGTACCATGAGATGTTGCTAGTGTATATTTTGCACCGATATACTCACAAAATTCATTTTCAAGTTTTGAAACTTGGTCTATATCTTCACCATCTAAAACATCACTTACATTTGAGTGAGCTTTATATTCACTTACAAATTTACTAAATGGAATTTTCATTATTTTACCCTTGTTATTTTTATTTTATAATCTTATATCTCTAGGATAATTAAAGTCATGATTTACTGTTCTTGATGTTAGTTTTGCGATAATAGGCATCTTTCTTTTAAAATGATTTCTAAATATTCTACTTATAATCATATCTAACATCTTTGCATCTATCCCTCTTTCTACTATCTCATCGCGAGAGAGGCGTTCTTCTACATAAAGTTTCATAGCTTCATCTAATTTAGCATAAGTATAACCTAAATCATCTTCATCACTCTGACCATCCCATAAATCAGCAGATGGTGGCTTTTCTATGATACTTGGTGTTACATTGAGATACTTTGCAAACTCAAAAACTTCACTTTTATAGAGGTCACCAATAGGGTTTACAGCACTCGCCAAATCTCCATTTAAAGTTCCATATCCTAACATCAACTCACTTTTGTTACTTGTACCTAAAACAAGAGCATTTTCCCTTGCTGAAATATCAAAAAGTGTAGACATTCTCATACGAGATGAAAAGTTTCCTTTTCTAAGATTATCAAGGTTTGGGTTCATCTTTTCATACGCTTGTAACATTGGAGCAATAGAAACAGTTTCACTTCTCATAGAAAAATCTCTACACAAAGCATCTGCATCATCAAGTGAATTTTGAGAAGAGTATTGAGATGGCATCTTTACACAAAGCAGATCATCTCCATAAACTCTTTGAGCCAATACTGCCACAACAGCAGAATCAAGCCCACCACTCAAACCGATAACAACTTTTTTAATACCTGTTTTACGAACTTCATTATCTAAGAAGTGTTCTAAGTATTGTGTTATTTGTGAATATTTACTCATTATATTGGAAACCTTTAAAATTCTTTAAGTTTTTTAATTATATCTAAGGCTAGTAAATATTTAACAAATATCTTTTTTTGCCATAAAATTTAACTCACTACAACTAAAACCTGCATCTTTTCTTGCATCTATATTTAAATTTTTGGGACGTAAAAATCCTTGTGGATAGTATCTGTCTATAATCTCAAAATATATATCTGAAGAAAGAGTATCTTTTTCACAAGCATAGTTAAACCAAACATCACCCTTTTTTACGTGGTCTATCTCTTCATCTAAAATAATTTCAAGAGCCTCTATTATCTTTTGTATCATCTTGTTATGAGGTAATTTTTTAAGTTTTATTAAAATCATAGGAGTAGCATCTAAACCATTTGCTTCTAAATAGCGTGGAACAACTGCCATACGCTCTACTAAAGTTTGTGTTCTTTGTGAAGCTTCAAAGAGTGCATTATGCACCTCAACATCTCCATACTCTGCACCCAACTCATTTAAAAGCTCTTCCAACATCAAAAAATGTCTTATCTCATCATCTGCCACCTCTAACCAATCATCATAATATTTTTTAGGAAGACCAATAAAACGATAACTAGCATCAAGTGCCAAATCAATAGCTGAATACTCTATATGAGCAATAGCATGAAGCAAATTTATCTGTCCATCTACGGTTGTTAAGTTTTTACGCTTTGGAACATTTTGAGGGGGGATTATTTTACATACTTCATCATAAGAGGGTTCTGTAAACTCTTTTGGTGTGAAATCTTTTTCAAAGCTCATTTCATCTTTTTTATATTGTTTATAAAAACTGTTAAATAGTGCTATTTTATCTTTTGGGTTTTTAATCTCTAAAATATTTTCTAACTCTTTAAAAAATTGCATAATACTTCTATCCTTATCTATATTTTAATACAATCTAACAAAAAAAGAGAAAAAATGCAAATAAAAGTACAGCCTATGGGCGATTATCAAACGAACAGTAAGATACTCCGAACTAATACCACTTACATCACTGCCATTAATAGCGATAGTTTACGTTATGTGTTTGCTAAATTTAGGGATTTAGTATAAGCTGATTAGTTACGATTTTTTAGATAGATGAAACTCTCTCTTTAATTTTTATTTTATCTTTATACATTTTTGTATCTGCTCTTTCTATAATAGAAGAAAGTTCATCTCCCTTGTTATATTGTTCTATCCCAAAAGAAAAACTCATAGTAAATGACCCTGTTCGACCTTTTATTTTTTTAGATAAAACACTTTCTCGAATATCATTTAATACCATAAAGGCATCACTTTCACTTACATCAGCAGGAAAGACTATTAGAAACTCATCACCACCATATCTGATAGTATCATATTCACTTTTTTTGAGCTGATCTGCGATAAATATTAAGACTTTATCTCCAAGTATATGACCATGGACATCATTAACTATTTTAAAATAGTTTAAATCAATTATTGCTAAAACACCAGCTTCTTGAAATTTTCTTGTATCATGGTCTACATAGTTATCATGAAGCCATTTTCTATTATTTACATTTGTAAGTTCATCTTTATAAAGAGAAATTTTAAGTTGCTCAATTTCAGCTTTTAATTTTTTAGTTTCTTCTAAAACTTCAGCAAGTTTTAGTTCATCTTTATCTTGAATCGCACCAATAGCTTTGACGGTACTTGAACTTAAACTTTCAACATTTTTACTTACCTCAACTTGTAGGTTTGTTAATGTTAAACTTTCTATTTGAAGCAGGTCCGTTGAGAGGTTTTGTTCATTATCTATCTCTGTATTATGATTAGAAGCAAATTCTTTAAAAATAGATGCATAGATACTAGGAGTAACTATATGCAGTTGATCTATTGAATCTTTAGTTTCATTTGAGATAATACGAAGAGTTTCATTATTAGTATCAGACATATATTTACCTATTTTTTATATGGTTTGAATTATAACATATTTAGTTAAAAAACTATGATTTATAGGTGTTAAAGGCATTCTTCTTGATACTCCACCCCTAAAGGAGGTGGATTCTTATTCCATAGCTTAACTAGCTATTTGAAGAGAAG
>CAZXSD010000025.1:0-23248 GCA_964642985.1 uncultured Sulfurimonas sp. | reverse complement strand
GCTCAGTCATAACATCTGAAGATGCGATAGCTGTACCACAACCAAAAGATTTAAACTTTGAGTTGATAATTTTATCTGTTGCTGGGTCAATTTCCCAATATAAACGAACAGCATCTCCACAAGATTCAGCACCAAAATCAGCAACAATAAGTTTGTTACCGCGCTTCTCTGCTTCACCTTGAAAGATTTCCCCTTGATGTTGAGGGTTGTTCATAAGTGTTGTTACTTTATTCGAATATGCGTCCCAAAGAGACTCGCCTAACATATCTGCTTTTGCCATGATATATTTTCCTTTTATTTTTTATTATTTTGCCACGAATAAATTTGTGGTTTCTAGCTTAGGATTTAGTGTATCTCACAAGCTTGTGCTTCGCCACCTTTAGTAGGTTGTTGTTTTGCAAAAGAACTAGAAATAGCTCTTAATCTTGCAACTGCTTCTTTAAAATGGTTAATAGTATATTCAATCTCTTCATCAGTAGTAAAACGTGAAAGAGAAAGTCTAATACCTGTATGAGCTAACTCATTATCAGCTCCAATTGCTAACATAACAGTGTTAGCTTCTAAATCTTCACTTGCACACGCTGAACCAGTTGATGCTCCGATTTGACCATTGTTCAAGTCCCAAAGCATACCTTCACCCTCAACACCTCTAATAGAAATAAGGATTGTATTTGGTGTACGGTTTTTTCTATCGCCAACTGTAAAAGTATCACTTAGTTTAAGAAGTTCATCTTCTAAATGGTCACGTTTGGCTCTAATTTTTGCCATTGTGTCTAGCATATTTGTTGTTGCTAACTCAACTGCTTTTCCCATCCCTACTATAAAAGGAACATTCAGAGTACCAGAACGACGTCCGCCCATATGCTCTCCACCGTGAAGAAGAGGCGTTAAAGCTTGTGAATCTCTAATAAATAATGCACCAACACCTTTAGGACCATGAAACTTATGAGCAGAAAAAGATACAAAATCAACATGAGTTGCTTGTAAATCTACTGGTATTTTTCCAACTGCTTGAACAGCATCTGAATGAAAAAGAACACCTTTTTCTTTACAAATCTCACCAATCTCTTGAATAGGATTTATCATACCAGTTTCGTTTGAAGCCCACATGATAGAAACTAAAGCAGTTTTATCTGTTATGAAACTTTTAACAATCTCTGCACTAACTACACCTTGGTCATTAACTGGAAGATATGTAACTTTTACACCCTCTTCCTCTAACCATTTACAAGTTGAAAGAACTGATGGATGTTCAACTTCTGTTGTTACGATATGGTCTTTTTCACCATTTACTATTTGGTCATTAAAAATTGATTTTAAAACCCAATTGTTTGACTCTGTTGCACATGATGTAAAAACTATATCATCATTATCACTAGCGTTGAGACCGTTATAAACTTGGTCGATAGCACGAGTAAGTGCAGGGTGAGGAGCTGTACCAAATTTGTGAAGTGAGTTAGGATTACCATACTGCTCACTAAAAAATGGCATCATAGCTTCTACCACCAATGGATCTACCATTGTAGTAGCATTGTTATCTAAATAAACTTGCATTTTATAACCTTTTAAGAGAGGGTTTAAAAGACCCTGTTTTTAAATCAGACAAATTTTGTCCTCTTTTCGTTTTGACATCATAATAGTTTTGATATTACGGTTTGCTTAAAGAATTTTAAGTTAGGCTTTTAATTAATAGTTCTTTCAGTTATACACATTTGAGATAGTTTTATTATAAAGTATGTTAGAATGTAGTTATGACAATAATCACTAAATTTTATAAGCATATTCTTATTTTTACTTTTTTTATTATTGGAGCAAATTCAGTTGTAACATATTTTTTTACACAACAAGAGCAGAACTATCTTTCTACTCAAACAGAGTTACTCCATTCAAAATATAAAACACAATATAAATACTTAAAAATTATGTCTAATGATATATTTACAATGTATCAAGAGAATACAAAACTTATAGAACTTTTTGCTCAAGCTAAAAATGCAGATATTCAAAAACAATCAAAAATACGTGCTAAAATGTATAAAATGCTTCAAAAAAGATATAAGCGTTTAGTTCGTATGGGAATAGCAGATATACACTTTTATCTTCCAAATAATGAAAGCTTTTTATATATGAATAATCCTAAAAAATTTAGAGATAATCTAATAGATTTTCGAGAAAATATTGTAGCTACAAATAGCTCTAAAAAAGCTAATGATAGTTTTGAAGTAGGTAAAACTTCAAGTGGATTTCAATATGTATATCCTATGTTTGATGAAGACAAAAAGCATATAGGAACTCTTGCAATTTCATTTTCAGGTAATCAACTTTTGGAACATTTAACGAATAAACTTGTAGTTGATAAGCATTTTATAATATTAAAATCTGAAGTAAAAAAAAATAGTATAGTAGCTAATGATAAAGACTCCTATATAGAAACTCCTGAACATCAAGATTATCTTCGTGAGCTTAATACCTTTCTTGTGCATCATAAAGATGTACTTTTTGGATTATTTGGAAATGAGGAACTACTTGAAAAGATTAGTAAAAAAATAGAGATGAGTTCTGCTTTTTCTGTACGTGGATTTTATGAAGGAAAAGCGATAAGTATAACATTTATTCCTATTAAAAATATCTATAAAAAGATAGCTTATATAGCTTTATATAGTAATTCTGAGTATTTGAATAAATTGGTTTTAGAGAGTTATTACTCTAAAGTATTGATTTTTTCTATTATGTCTTTACTTTTTATCTTTAGTATCTATATTTCAATTACTCAAAATAAACTAAGAGATATGGCTCTTTTTGATAAACTTACAAAACTACCAAATCGTGCATTTTTTTATGCAGAGTTAGAGACAGAACTTAAACGTGCTAAAAGGTTAAATAGAATTACTACAGTTATGTTTATAGATTTAGATGGTTTCAAAAGTGTCAATGATACCTTTGGACATGATGTAGGAGATGAACTTCTTATACAAGTTTCTCAACGATTAAAAGATTCTATACGAGAGGTTGATATGGTAGGACGAATAGGTGGAGATGAATTTACTGTTTTACTTACAGATATGAAAGATGAAAAAGATGCGTTAATAATAGCTCAAAAGATTATTAATTCACTTGGTAGAATATTTTTGATAAACTCAAATGAGGTTCAGATAGGTGCAAGTATAGGTATATCATCTTTTCCAAAAGATGCACTAGATGTCGATAGTTTAGTGAAAAATGCGGATAATGCTATGTATGTAGCAAAAAATAATGGTAAAAATAACTATACTGTGTATAATAAAGAGATAATTTAAAGGAAAAATAAAATGTGTAATTTTAACAAACAAAATGAAAAAACAAGAGAGATGATTTATCTTTTTATGACAAAAGCAAGTGAAAATGTAGGTGGAACTAATTTTTTATTAGCTCTTATGGAAGCTATGAAAGCTCAAAAACCAAATGCTTTAATATTTAAAGGGACTAAAATAAGTTCTGATAAGACTACAATCAAGTGGAATAAAATAGTATTTAAAGATAAGTTTGAAGTGCTTGATGCTATTTTAGTTGCGCATAGAAGCTCTGAAAATCCTAACTTTAATATTTTAAAAAATGATAATGCTAAACAAAAAAAGAAGATTTTAAATATGGTAAGAACATTAGCTCCATTAGAGTTTGTAGTTACACCAAATGATGCAAAAGATGGTGCTGGTTTTAGTTTTAAAGTTTTTGAGACTATTGAAGATGATAATGTTGTTTTAAATCCTATTTTTATAGCGATGTTTTTCTGTTCGACAGAGTTTATGAAAAAAGCTTTAAAGTATACTGTATAAGTTAAAGATAATCTTATGACTATTAAAAATAAACTACTTGGTATTATGGGCATATCTATTATCTCTATTTTAGTAAATATCTATATTGTAAGTTTTATGTTAGATGAAAGTGCTGAATTACAAAAAACTAAGTTATATGTATTTACAATAGATGCAAATATGAAAAAATTAGAAAAAAGTTCCATAACTTTTTTAGAGTATAAAAGTAGTGCTACTGAAGATATTTTTTATAAAAACTATGAGTTAATCAACATAAATATTGCTGAATTGAAAAAAAATCTTCTTCCATTAGAGATAGATGCAACAAGTGTTAATAATATAGTTGAAAACCTTAGTTTATATAAAGATAGTTTTAAAGATATAGTCGAGATACAAAAAGAGATAGGTTATACTCAAAAAGAGGGATTAAACAAGCTCTTAGCATCAGCAGTAAGAAAAGCAGAACTCTTTGCAAAGCGCGCACAAGACCAAGATATATTTAGTATGATTTTAACTCTAAAAACTTTAGAACAGAATTTTAGATTAACTTATAATAAAAAGTATCTTAAAAAATTTAAACGTTCTTATAATGCTCTTGTCTATTATATAGATCGTAATATGAAAAATCCCCAAGTTATTAAAAAAAATCTAGCTGAGTATCAAACATATTTATTAGAATTTGCAAAAGTATCTGAAAAAAGAGGATTTGATTCTCAAAGTGGATTATTAGGAGAGATGAATCTTTTAATTGATAGAAATCATAAATTATTAGAAAAAATGCTTCATACATATTCACCTATTTTAGAGCAAAGAATAGTAAATTTACAAACTATATCATTAAGTGTACAGATAGTTTTTGGATTGATAATTATCTTTATGCTTTTAATAGTAAATAGTTCAATAGTAAATCCAATAAAACGACTTATAAGAACAGCAAAAGATTTGACTATTGGGGATGGTGATTTAACAAAAAGATTGAGTGAAGAGGGAGATGATGAGATAGATGAAGCAAATCATCATATTAATAACTTTATTGAAAAAGTACAACTTACTCTGAAAGGTGTGATAGATGCCTCTTCTGAAAATGCTAATATATCTGATTATTTAGAAAAAACTGCTTTTGCCGTCGAAAATAGATCTAAAACTCAAAATGTTCAATTAAGTGAAACAGTTAAACATGGTGAGACTATGCGAAATGACTTAAATATTGCGATGGATGAAGCAGAGCATGGAAAAGAGAACCTTATTCGTTCAAATAAAAATCTTATGGAAACACAGGCTGATATTTTAACTTTAGTTGATAAAGTACAGCATAGCTCTGAGGTACAGATAGAGTTAGCTGGAACTTTTTCTCAACTTTCAAATAATGCTACTCAAGTAAAAGAGGTTTTAACTGTTATCGCAGATATTGCTGAACAGACAAATCTTCTTGCACTGAATGCAGCTATCGAAGCTGCACGTGCTGGAGAGCATGGACGTGGATTTGCTGTTGTTGCAGATGAAGTACGTAAACTTGCAGAGAGAACACAAAAATCTTTAGCAGAGATAAATGCGACTATTAATGTTATAGTTCAATCGATAGTAGATAGTTCAAATCAGATGAATATAAACTCTGAAGAGACACAAGAGTTAGCAACTATATCTATAAATGTTGGTGAAAAAATTAATGCTACCGTTGTTATTATGAATGAATCTACACAGATGAGTGAAAATATTTTAGATGGATATAGAGAAAATGCTAAAAAATCAGAAAATATAATAGTTCAAATTCAAAAGGTAAGTGATATGTCACAAAAAAATATTCAAAGTATTAATGAAGTGGCACAAGCAAGTGCAAACCTTCACAACTCAACAGAAGAGTTAAATGATAGACTTCATGAGTTTAAGGTCTAAAAGTTTCTTTTTTATAGTAATTTTTTCTTTGAGTAGTTTTTTTGTTTTAATCTCTAGTGCCAACTATTCACTAGAGAGAGAAAAACAGATACAGATTTTTACACAAGTTACAAAACTCCCTCATATAGCACTCTCAACTTCCTCTTTTCAAAAGAGAGTTTTATATTATGATGATTATTCAAATAAACTTTATCCTCAAATGAAACAAGATAATAAAATGGATTATATCTATGCTCAATAAACTTAATTTTTTACTTATTTTACTTATCACTTATAAAAAAAAGCATCTTTCTATCTTTTTTATATCCACTCTTTTAATAGCTCTTGTAGGCTCGGTTGTTTTTTTAACATCATCTATTAAACAAGATATTTATTCTACATTAGACGCTCAAGCAGATTTTACTATTCAAAGGTTTAAAGCTGGAAAGGTATTAAATACTCCTCAAACTTGGATAGATGAATTTTTAGAGATAAATGGTGTAAGTAATGCACAAGGAAGAGTATATGGAATGCACTTTTATGAGCCAAATGAAACTTATTTTATGATAGTTGGAGTAGATTTTTATGATGAACAAATGGTGAAAAATCTAAAATCATTAGTTGAAAATATAGATATAGATAAGTTTTTAGAAAGAAAAAATATGATTATAGGCGCAGGAATCAAAGAGTTTTTAGATGAGTATCACTACTTTGATTATTATACTTTTCGTCCTCCAGATAGAAGTAAGGAAAAAGTTTATATCTATGAGCAAATGAATAACGTTAGTGATATTGTAAGTAACGATATAGTGATTATGGATATAGAATTAGCACGAACTATTTTAGGTGTACAAGAGGGTTATGTAACTGATATTATTTTAAAAACTCCAAATAAAGAGGAGTTAGAAACTATTAACACTAAGCTAAGAATATCTCATTTTAATATGCGAATAATTCAAAAAAATGATATTAAAAATCATTATGAAAATTTATACAACTATAAAGGTGGTATCTTTTTAGTGCTTTATATTATTGTTCTCATAACCTTTTTACTTATCTTATATCAACGCTACTCTATGGTTAAAGCAGTTGATGCCAAAGAGATAGCTATTTTACGTTTAACAGGTTGGAAAATAGATGAGATAGTATGGTTTAAAATGTTTGAGAACTTTATCGTGATAGTGAGTGCTTATATCATAGGAATATTTTTAGCATACTTTTTTGTATATGGTTTAGATGCTCCACTTCTTAAACATATATTTTTAGGCTATGACAATCTGTCAAACAACACAACTTTTTCTCCAAATATATCATCTAAAGAGTTAGTTGTTATATTTTTAATGTTTGTTGTTCCTTTTATAGTTACTATTGTTGTTCCTGTTTGGAGGATTAGTGTGAAAGAGGTTAGTGAGGTGTTATAGATGATAGAACTTATAAACATAAACAAAACATTCAAAACACCATCAACTAATTTTCATGCCCTAAAAAATATAAACCTAACAATACAAAAAGGGGAATGTATAGTCATAAAAGGAGTAAGTGGAAGTGGTAAATCAACTTTACTAAGTATTATAGCCTCTCTTATGAAACCAACAAGTGGAGAGGTTAATATAGATGGTGAAAATATAGTTTCTCTTTCAGATATTCATAGCTCCAACTATCGAAAACTAAAGTTAGGATTTATAACACAAAGCTTTCATCTTTTTGATGAACTAAGTGTTGAAGATAATCTTTTAGCACCACTTGTTATAAGAGATTTAACTTCTATAGAGATAGCTCAAAAACAGATAAAAGCTTTAAAAATAGCAAATATCTATGAAAAGAAAAATCAAAAAGTTTCAACACTCTCAGGAGGAGAAAAACAGAGAACTATTATCGCTCGTGCTATTGTAAATGACCCTCAAATTATTATTTGTGATGAACCTACTGCAAATCTTGATACAGCAAACTCTTTACTTTTTATAGAAACTATCAAAAGATTAAAAAATAATAATAAAACTATTATCATCTCAACACACGACCAACTTTTTGATGATTTAGATTTTATAGATAGAGTTATTTTTATCAAAGATGGCAAAATTGAGTGATATACTTTTTAGCTATGAAGTAACTATAACTCTTTTTGTAAATAGTATACTTTTTCTTTTACTCTCCATAGCATTTTATAACTCACTTTTTATTTTAAAAAAGTATAAAAAAGAGAGTAGTTCAGAACTACAATATAGCTTAGAAAAAAAATCCTATTTAGTAACGACTATTATATTTGTAGCTTTAATTATCAAAATATTTATGCTTCCCTATTTTACCTATACTATAAATGAACTTTCAAATATTATTCCGGGTGCTATGTGTGGAGCAGGAGTGATTAGTGCTAATAGTTATGGAGAACCTTTAATAGTTTTAAAAGTAGTTATAATAATTCTTGTATTGCTATGGCTTACACTCAACAAAGAGGATTTACACTCAAAAGATTTTAAATATTTTACTCAAAAGATATGGTTTTATCTTTTTATATATCTGTGGATAAGTGTAGAGATAGTTTTAGAGTATCTCTATTTTACAAACTTAACAACACTTAACCCTGTTTTTTGTTGTTCCACTCTTTACTCTAGTTTTTATAATACAAATACTCTTCCTTTTAATATGACAATCAAAGAGGTACTTATAGCTTTTTTTGTAGCTTATTTATCTGTTATTTTTATGAGTTATTTAAAGAAAAAATATTTTGTAGTGATATTTTCTTTTATATATATTTATCTTTCATATTTTAGTATCGTCTATTTTTTTGGTACATACGTATATCAGCTACCAACTCATAAATGTCCCTACTGTTTATTACAAAGTGAGTATTATTTTATAGGATATTTTATCTACTCGGCACTTATTATCTCTGTTTTTTATTCTATAAGAGCCTTAATATTTAATTTTGATAAAAATATCTTTCAAAAAGTTAGAATTTGGCACTCTTTATCACTGTTTTTTATTATATTAAATTTTATTATATATTTAGCTTTAAATAGAACATTTTTATAATTTATATAAGTAAAAAATGATACTATATTTACAATAATTTAAAAGGACTTTATAATGATTAGCAAATTAGTAATTTCTACACTTTTAGTTTCTGCTCTCTTTTCAACTGCAACAGCAACTGAAGATATGAAAAAATGGTTAAGACCAGCGGAAGTACCACAACCAAAGGATAATAAACTTACTCCTGAACGTATAGAGTTAGGAAAACTTTTATACTTTGATGTTCGTTTATCATCATCTGAAAAAATCTCTTGTGCAACTTGTCATCATCCTAAACAGGGTTGGACAGATTTAGAGCCAGTGGCTAAGGCAGTTGGACATGAGGGACGTACTGGACCTAGAAACTCTCCTGTTATATTAAATTCAGCGTATCAAAATCGTCAATTTTGGGATGGACGTGTAAGAACATTAGAGCAACAAGCACTTGGACCTATTGAAGCGGATGTTGAGATGAATATGCCTCTTGAAGTTTTAATTCCTAAACTGAATAAAATTAAAGGGTATCAAGAACTTTTTAAAGTTGCTTATCCAAAATCAAAAGGGGTTATTACAAAGGACTATTTAGCAAAAGCTATCGCATCTTTTGAGAGAACTGTTGTTTCAACTATCGCACCCTTTGATAGATATGCTATGGGTGACCAATATGCTATTTCTCAAAAAGCAAAAGATGGTTTTGAACTGTTTAAAGGTAAAGCTCACTGTACAGATTGTCATGATAGTTTTAACTTTTCAGATGGAAGCTTTCATAATATCGGTTTACAAGATGGTGAACTTCATGGTAAAGAGTTAGGACGTTATTTAGTAAAAAGACGTGCTACTTGGTATGGCGTTATGAAAACACCAACTCTAAGAGATATTACAAAATCAGCTCCATATATGCACGACGGAAGTGTTAAGTCACTAACAGAAGCAACACACATTTGTGCTAATGGTGGAAGATATTCACATAATGTAAAAAATAAATCAACATTTATAAAAGATAGAGATTTAAGTGAAAAAGAGATAGCAGATGTTACAGCTTTTTTAAATAGTTTAACAGGTCCAGATATGGAACTTACAATACCGACAAAATTTCCACAATAATTTTAAGATAAATAAGGATAAAAAATGAATACACTTTTAAAAACATTATTAATCTCACTAGCATTAACTGCTAGTGTAAATGCGGCAAACCACGTGATAGACCAAAAAGGTAAAACTTTTATACCTCATGAAATAACAGTAGCTGTTGGTGATACTATTACTTTTAAAAATTCTGACCCTTTTGCACATAATGCTTATACAGATGATGAAGAAAATGAGTTTGATATAGGTATGCAAGCACCAGGAACAAATGTAAAAATTACTGTTCAAGCAGCTGGAACATTTGATGTTGAGTGTGCTATTCACCCAAATATGCTTTTAGAAGTAACAGCTAACTAAGGTTTTATCGTGAAATATTTTACTTTAATAATGCTCCTTTCTCTTTCTCTCTTTGCTCATGAAGCAGATTTTAAAATTGGAGAAAAGATATTTTTAAATACATGTGCATCTTGTCATGGAGTAGATGGAAAAACAAATAAAGAGTTAAGTTTTGTTGTAAGACCTAGAAGTTTACAAAAGTCTATTCTCAATGAAGAACAAAACTATAAAATTATAAAAAAAGGTGCTCATTATTGGGGTGCTGCAGCTGATATTATGCCATCATTTGAATCTGTTTATTCTGAGCATGAGCTTCGTTCTGTTGCTCTCTATATTAGCAAAAAATTCAATCCAAATGCAGAAAATAGAGTGAAAGATTTATATACAAAAAGTGATACTATTCCAGCTGATAAAGTTACAAAGATGTTTAAGCGTGGAAAGAAGATTTATAAACGAAATTGTAGTTGGTGTCATGGTTTAGATGCAAAGGGTGATGGAGAAGCTACTAGAAATCCTGAAAAATCTATCTATCCATATAATCTTCGTAGAACTCTTTTAACAAGTGAACAGATGTTTCTTTATTCAAAACATGGTGGAAAATTTTGGGGTACAGCCAAAAATGATATGCCTTCATGGTCGCGAAAATATGATGACTATACCTTAAAGTCTGTTATAAAATATATTGAAAGTGAATTTAGAACTCGTTAATAAAACTTCCATTTAAACCTTAAATGCTATAATCGCGTAATTAATTACAGATTTAAAGGTTTAAAATGGCTCAAACTATAACAGAAAAAATATTCTCTCAACACGTTGGTAAAGAGGTTTTCGCTGGTGAAATAATTCGCTCAAATATAGATATGGTTATCGGAAACGATATTACAACTCCTATCTCTATTAAAGCGTTTGAAGATAGTGGTGCTGAATCTCTAGCTAATCCTGACGGATTTTCAATAGTTCTTGACCACTTTATTCCTGCAAAAGATATAGCATCTGCAAATCAAGCACGTATCTCACGTGATTTTGCAAAAAAACACAAACTTAAAAACTTTTTTGATGAAAAAGATATGGGTATCGAACACGCTCTTTTACCAGAAAAAGGTCTTGTAGTTCCGGGAGATGTTATTATCGGTGCTGATAGTCATACTTGTACTCACGGTGCATTAGGTGCTTTTTCAACTGGTATGGGTTCAACAGACCTTGCATTTGCTATGATTAGTGGTGGTAATTGGTTTAAAGTTCCTGAATCTATTAAAGTAAATCTTAGTGGTAAACCTAATCTTCATACAACTGGTAAAGATATTATTCTTGAAATTATCCGTATGATTGGTGTTGATGGTGCATTATATAGAACTTTAGAGTTTACAGGTTCTACAATTCCTCATTTAACTATGGACGATAGATTTTCTATGTGTAATATGGCTATTGAAGCTGGTGCAAAAAGTGGAATCGTAGCCTATGATGATGTAACAGCAGAGTTCTTAGCAGATAAAGATTTAGCACGTGAACCTAAAATTCATCAATCAGATGCAGACGCTACTTATGTACAAACTTTAGAGATAGATGTTGCAAACTTAGAGCCTGTTATCGCTTATCCTTTCTTACCATCAAATGGTCACTCAATCACTAAAGCTGTTTCAGATAAGATAAAAATAGACCAAGCTTTTATAGGTTCATGTACAAATGGACGTTTAGGGGATCTGAAAACTGCCTCAGAAATTTTAAAAGGTCAAAGAGTTCACGAAGATGTTCGTTTAATTGTAACACCCGGTACTCAAAAAATCTTTAAAGAAGCGTTTAGATTAGGTTATATAGATATTATTATAGATGCAGGAGGTGTTGTTTCAAATCCTACTTGTGGTGCTTGTTTAGGTGGATATATGGGAATTTTAGGAGATGGTGAAGTAGCTATTTCTACAACAAACCGTAACTTTGTTGGTCGTATGGGAAGTAGAAGTTCTAAAGTTTATTTAGCAAACTCTGCTGTTGCTGCTATTTCGGCAATTACGGGTTATATTACAGACCCTAGATAGATACAACTAATTTTATTGATAGTAAATAAAGGTAAAATATGAAAAAATTATTTTTAATTTCAAGTGTAGTAGCTGGATTATTACTATCAGTAGCCTCTGCAAAACCTCTTGATTATGAACTTACTCCACTTATAGGTTCAAATATTCCAGAAGACAATTATGATCTTCGTGGAGATGGAAATACATTAGATACCCACTTAGTATCTGGATTAGAAATTCAATTTAATCAAGCTCCTGTCATTCATCCAGAAATCTCTTTTACTTATGCTCTTGGCGAATATGATAATGGCTTAGAAACAAATATTATGCGTATCGCTTTAAATGGTGTTTACCAATATGATACTCAATATGTAATACCATTTTTAAAAGCTGGATTTGGTTTTAATATGATGAGTGAACCTAAAGATTATTATACAACTGCCATAGATTTTGGAGCAGGTCTTAAATTTAATTTTACTGATAATATCGCTTTAAAAACAGAATTTATTCATATATCAGATTTTAATGATGGAGAGTGGAATAGTAATATGACCTTTGTGGCTGGTCTAACTATCTCTTTTGGTACAGCTGAAGAAAGCGAAGTTTTAAGGTATGAACCTGCTGATATAGCTGCTGATGGTATTATTACTAATCTTGATGATGAAGTGATAGAGAGTAATGATGAAGTAAAAAAAGAGAGTTTAGATATTAAAGATGATGGAAACGATATGTATCAAGATGATATAATAGTTGAAGAGATTGTCGAAGAAAATAAAGAGCAAAAAAACAATACAAATAGTTTTAAAGAAACTGAATTAGAGATAAAAAATATACCACCTAAAGTTGTAAATATTGTTAATAACGATAGAGATAATGACGGTATAAGTGACTATGCTGATAAATGTATCTATACACCACCTGGAGTGAGAGTATATGCAAATGGTTGTAGAATTGATGAAGATGATGATAAAGATGGTATTTTAAATTCTATTGATGAGTGTCCAAATACTCCTTTAAACTCCAAGGTTAATACAAAAGGGTGTGTGAAAAAAGTAGATAAAAAATATAAAAATATTATTCAATTAAATATTGAGTTTAAATATAAATCTTTTGAAGTGACAGATATTTCTAAAGAGGAGGTGTTGATGCTTGCTGACTTTTTAAATAATAACACTACTTATAATATTCGAGTTATCGGTTATACAGATAACAAAGGAAGTAGGGCTTACAATAAAAAACTTTCTCAAAAAAGAGCAAATGCTATAAAAAATATGCTCATTAAAAACAAAGTTTCTGCTAATAGAATTTCTTCTGTTGGTATGGGTGAAGCAAATCCTATTGCAGATAATGATTCTGAAAATGGTCGCGCTAAAAACCGACGTATAGAAGTGGAGTTAATAAAAAAATAGATGATAGATATACCTTGTATAATTTTTGCTGGTGGCAGAAGTTCAAGAATGGGAGAGGATAAAGC
This sequence comes from uncultured Sulfurimonas sp., assembly GCA_964642985.1. Lineage (GTDB taxonomy): Bacteria > Campylobacterota > Campylobacteria > Campylobacterales > Sulfurimonadaceae > Sulfurimonas. Next base: position 9,665 of record CAZXSD010000025.1, on the reverse strand, counting down.
ACTTCTCCCCTTTTCTACTGAAAAAACTCTTACACAGTTTCAACTTTTAAAGCTTCAAAAAATATTTAAAAATGTTTATATATCGTGTAAAGATAAAAATAAATTTGATTTTGAAGCATCTTTTATTGAAGATATTAAAACTGATAATATTTTTGCTCCAACGACAGGGTTTGTATCTATTTTTAAAGAGTTGGAAGATGAGAAATTTTTTGTAATAAGTGTAGATACCCCCTTTGTAGATAAAGAGGAGATAGTGACTCTTTTAGATAATGATAGTAGTGATTATGATGCAACAATAGCAAAAACAGTATCAGGCATACAACCGATGTTTGGTATTTATCATCGTTCATTAGAAGAGAATTTTAAACTTATGTTAGATACCGATAATCATCGTTTAGGTTTTTTACTTAAAAATTCTAATACAAATTTTATACTTTTCGAAGATGACAGAGCATTTAAAAATTTAAACCATAAATATGAGTATGAAGAAGCATTAGAGCTTATAAAATAACTAGATAAAAAAGGAAGAGAATGAAAGCGATAGCACTTTTTAGTGGTGGACTAGATTCTACATTAGCGATAAAAATGATAATAGACCAAGGGATAGAAGTTTTAGCCCTTAATATTAATACAGGATTTGGAAGTACAGGGGATAGATATGACCACATGAAAGATATGTGTGAACAAGTGGGTGCAGAACTTAAAATTATAGATATTCAAAATGAGTTTTTACAAGAGGTTCTTTTTGACCCTAAACATGGTTATGGAAAGAACTTTAACCCTTGTATAGATTGCCATGCAAAAATGTTTGCAGTTGCTAAACGTATTATGGAAGATGAGGGTGCATCATTTTTAATAAGTGGTGAAGTGATGGGACAACGTCCTATGAGCCAAAATAAAGATGCTTTACAAACAGTTTTGAATGAGAGTAACTGTGATGGTATATTACTTCGTCCAATGTCTGCAAAAATGTTAGCTCCAACTCTTCCAGAATTAGAAGGCTGGGTGGACAGAGAAAAATTAGAGGGTATAACAGGACGCTCACGTGATAGACAGATGCAACTTGTAAAAGAGATAGGTCTTGAAAATTTTGAATCTCCTGGTGGTGGATGTCTTTTGACAGATGAAAACTTTGGTAAAAAGATGTTTGATTTTATTAAATATGATAAATTTGAAGTAAGAGATATTCCAGTTATGAAATCTGGACGCCATTTTCGTTTAACAGATGGTGCAAAGTTAGTAATAGGGCGTAATCAAGAGGAAAATCAACATCTTCAAGATATAGAAAATGACAAATATTATCATCTTAAAACTATCGGAATTCCAGGACCTCATGGACTTTTGAGTAAAACAGCAACAGATGCTGATAAAGAGTTAGCATTACAAGCGATACTTGTTTATACAAAAGCTAATCAAGAGGATAATTATAGTGTTGCTTATGATGGCATCGAAGTAAAAGGTTTTCCATTTGAGTCACGTGAAATGATGAAACCTTTTACAATTAAATAAAAGGATTGTTATGGGTGGAGTTCACTTTGATTTTGAAAATTTTTTACAACTTATCTCTTTAAATATAGGGATTGCAGAACGTATAGATGAAAATCGTGCAGAGAGTTTTACTCTTTTATATTGTGATTTTTCAGATATGAATAGTCCTGATGTTGCTCAATCACTTGAAGAGATATTAAGAAATTCTGATGCTGTTGTGAATTACGAAAAAGATTATTTTTTTATTCTTCCATATACAGATAAGTATGGATCAGGGTATGTAAAAAATATGTTTGATGAATTTTTTGGTAAGCAACTAACTTCTGTATCTGTTAGTTATCCTATTGATGGTGAAACAGTAGAAGAGCTTTTTAATAGTGTAGAGCTTAAAATAAGAGAAACAGAAAAGAAAACATTAAGTTGTTTAAGTAAATTTATAAAAAAGAGTTAAATAGAGTGGGAAATACCTAGTAGTAAATACTAGGTATTTTATATTTATATAGACTATTCAGTCATATAGTCTGTATTTCCCATATCTTTGCTATTATTATCTTCATTTGTGTCACTATTCTCATTATCTTCATTATCTGTGTTAGTTGTATTAAAACCCTGACCAACTTCCGTACTTGTAACTGTTTTCATAGCATCATCATCACTTCCATCCATATTTGGATCAGCGATTAAAGCTTGTTCAAGTAATATTGCCATATCCGCACTACTTCTATTTGTGTCTAAGTTTAATTGTTCTAGTTTTTCTATAGTTGTTTCTACTATATTTAAATCAACTGAATTTGGTGTTCCATCACTCATTTCTGCATATATAGCATTTGTAGCCATTTGTACTTTTGTTGATGCTTCAGAAGGTACTTTTAATAACTCATCAGCAGTAGCATTAGAATCATCTAGTTGAGTTACTAATGTTTGAAGTTTTTCTGTTCTCTTTGTTGCATCAGTAATTAATGCTCCTGCTTCATCTTTAGAGATATAAGTAGTAATAGCTGTTACCTTATCTTCATAAGAAACCATCTCTATATTTAATGGTAAATCACCTTCACTATATTGACCATCACCATTAACATCTATAAAACCACCATTTACTTTTACAGGATAAGTAATTTCATTTGCAAAAGTGTACGTATTTGTACCCTCATTTTGAGTAGCAGTTTGCTCAGGTGTTGAACTGTCTGTAACATTAGCATCATAAACTTTACCTCTTTCTACTGTAACTGTTTTTGTTGCATTACCTGTATTTGTTTCACTTTCTTGTGTTTGTGTTGATGAACTATCATCCGAACCACAACCTGTAAAACCAAAACTTAAAGCAGATAAAACTGCTAAACTAATTCCAAATTTGTTAAATTTATTCATAAGATTCTCCATAGTTTTTTTAATCAAATTATTAAATTTGTTAAAATATTATATCACAATTTATATTATAGTTATTATTTCTATTTTTATTATTTAACAATTTTTAGCTACACTTTCAAAATTATAAAATAACTATACTCTATATATAGGAAAACAATTTGAAATTAATTATCGTAGAGTCACCAGCAAAAGCTAAGACTATAAAAAACTTTTTAGGTAGGGGTTATGAGGTTATCGCCTCTAAAGGTCATATACGTGACCTCCCAAAATCTCGTTTTGGAATTGCTGTTGAAGAGGAAACAAATCATCTTATTCCAACTTACTCAGTAGCAAAAGAGAATGCTCCTACAGTGAAAGAGATAAAAGCTCTTGCAAAAAAAGCAGATATTATATATATTGCAACTGATGAGGATCGTGAGGGTGAAGCTATCGGTTGGCATATCGCTCACGCTATTAAAAAAGACCCTCTTGAACTTCCTCGTATCGTATTTCATGAGATTACAAAAACAGCTATTAAGAACGCTCTGAAAAATTCTCGTAAAATAGATATGGATATGGTAAATGCACAACAAGCTCGTCGTATGCTCGACCGTGTTGTTGGGTATAAACTCTCTCCTCTTTTAGCATCTAAAATCCAAAAAGGATTATCTGGTGGTCGTGTTCAGTCATCTACTCTTAAACTTGTAGTTGAGCGTGAACGTGAGATTCAAGCTTTTATTCCTGTTGAGTATTGGACTATTAATACACTTTTTAAAAAAGATATAGATGCGACTATTATCTCTCATGAGGGAAAAAAGCTTACTAAGATGTCTATTGAAAATAAAGAACAAGCCCTTAAAATAGAAAAAAGTGTAAATGCAGATAGTTTTATAATCTCTAAAATAGAGACAAAACAGCGTAAAAGTTCAACGCCACCACCATTTATGACATCAACTCTACAACAAACTGCATCATCTAAGTTAGGGTTTACTCCTAAAAAAACGATGATGGTAGCTCAGTCTCTTTATGAGGGTGTAAAAACTCCTGATGGAACTTCTGGTGTGATAACTTATATGAGAACAGATTCACTTAATATGGCTAAAGAAGCAGTTGAATCGGTTCGTGAGATTATTGAAACTAAATATGGTGCTAAATATCTTCCAAAAGAGCCAAAAACTTATGGTAAAAAAAGTAAAAATGCACAAGAAGCACATGAGGCTATCCGTCCTACTATGCTTCACTTTACACCAGAACAAGCGCAAAGTTTTTTAAAGGCTGATGAGATTAAACTTTATCGTCTTATCTATGAGCGTTTTATGGCTTGTCAAATGGAAGATGCTAGATTTGAGCAACAAAGTATTATCTTTAAGGGTCAAAACAACGACTTTAGAGCAAGTGGTAGAAAACTAATCTTTGATGGTTTTTATGCTGTTACAGGTGCTGAAGATAAAGATAAACTTCTTCCTATCTTAACAGAGGGTGATAAAGCAGAGACTCAAAGTGTTAAACCAGAACAACACTTTACAGAGCCACCATCACGTTATAGTGAAGCATCTTTAATCAAAAAACTAGAGAGTGAGGGTGTTGGTCGTCCATCTACTTATGCTCCAACAGTTGCAACATTAAGTAGTCGTACTTATGTAAATATTGAGAAAAAACAGATTGTTCCTACTGAGATGGCATTTACTGTTACTAAGATTTTAGAGGATAATTTTGCTAATATTGTAGATATATCTTTTACAGCAAATATGGAAGAGAAACTTGATGAAGTAAGTGAAGGTAAAATGGATTGGCAGAAGCTTTTAAGTGATTTTTACTTTCCATTTATGCAACAAGTTGCTGATGGAAAAGAGAATATAGTTTCACTTAAACTTGCAAAACCATTAGGTCGTATGTGTCCTAAATGTGGTGAAAGTGAGCTTCTTTTACGTTCTGGTAGATTTGGTAACTTTATCGCTTGTAGTGGTTTTCCTAAGTGTAAATATACAGAGCAGTGTGACGATGAAGGCAATGCAGTAGAAGTTAAAGCTGAAAAAACAGATGAAAAATGTGATAAATGTGGCAAAGATATGGTTGTTAAAAATGGACGTAACGGTAAATTTTTAGCATGTTCTGGTTATCCTGATTGTAAAACTACAAAAAGTTTAGATACAGATGCTAAAGTTTCTGAAACTCCGTGTCCAGATTGTGGAGGAAAACTTCTTTATAAACAGTCACGTCGTGGTGCTTTTTGGGGTTGTATTAACTATCCTAAATGTACATTTATCTCTAAATTTGAACCTACAAATATTAAATGTGAAGAGGACAAATGTGAGGGTGTACTAGCTCCTAGAACTTATAGAAATAAAGAAGTTTATGAGTGTGTTAAATGTAAGAACCGTACTCCTCGCGAAGAAGAGACTAAAGAAGATGTAAAATAACTATGAAAATAGGCATAATCTCAGACACTCATAAAAAAGTTAAAAAAACAAAAAAAGCTCTTGCCCATCTTTTAGAAAATGGTGCGGAGTTTATTATTCATGCGGGAGATATTGTTGAAGTTGAGATTTTAGAGATGCTGAAAAACTCTCCTCTTGATTATTTAGCTGTATATGGAAATAATGATGCTCATTTAGTCGAGCATCACGAAAATTACAATCTTGTTCAAGAGCCTTACTATTTTAATCTTGCAGGGTTGAAATTTAAACTGATGCACCTTCCATACTATATGGCTCCTGATGCTGATATAATAATTTTTGGTCATACACATATTTTTCAAACAGAGATGAATAATGGAAAACTTTTTTTAAACTCTGGTGAAGTGTGTGCTAGAAAAAAACCTGTTTCAGAGTTTGCTATGCTTGAAGTTTTTGATGATAAATTTGTTGTTACTCATTATGAGAAGGGTGATGGGGAAGTTGTTTTTAGTGAAACTTTGTATAACTCCATAAGACTTTAACTTCTTAAATATAATTGTTATATAATAATTAAAGAAATTATAAGGAGTAATAAAATGAGTATCAAATTAAAACTTATACTATCCTTTACAACGATAGCAATTTTAGTCGCTATTTTATCGGGATATAGTATCTACGGTGTTGGTAAAAGTTCTGATGGATTTACTAACTATAGAGAGATGGCAAAAGATAGTGTTTTAGCAGGTAGAGTACAAGCAAATATGCTTATGGTTCGTATGAATGTTAAAGATTTTTTGAAAACTCCTATCCAAAAAGAGATTAATGAATTTGAATCTTATTACAATAAAACAGATGGTTTTATAAAAGAAGCTTTAGTTGAGATTCAAAAACCATCTCGCGAACCAATGGTTCAGAAGATGTCAGTAGAACTTCATCAATATCGTGAATATTTTTATGAAGTTATAGAATTGTTTAAACAAAGAGATAATATCGTTAACAATAATCTTAATGTAAATGGTAAAAAGATAGAACAACTTTTATCTGCTGTTATGAGAAGTTCAAAGAGAGATGGAGATATGGAAGCTTCATTGAGTACAGCTCAAACTATTCGTTCCCTTTTATTAGCAAGACTTTATACTTCTAAATATCTAAAATCTAATGATTTAGCACATGCTCAGCGTGTTGATAAAGAGTTTAGTGACCTTCAACATGACCTCAAAAACTTAAAAAAAGAGATTCAAAACTCTCAAAGACAATCTCAACTATTAGAAGCTGTTGGACTTATAGAGCAGTATAAAAAAGGTGTAAAAAGTATTGTTAGCATTATTAAAAATAGAAACGATATTATTAATAATAAGTTAAATAAAATTGGTCCAGATATTGCAAGATTATCAGAAGAGGTAAAACTTTCTATTAAAAAAGACCAAGATACAATAGGTCCTGAAGTTTCAGACCTGAATGAAAGTCTGCAAACCGTTTCTATGACCATAGCAATAATTACACTTATTTTTGTTATCTTTATTGCTATTTTTATACCAAATATGATTATTAGCTCTTTAAATGCTCTTAATGATGGTATTTTAAAATTATTATCAACTGATGAAGGAAATGGACAAGTTGAAGTAAAATCTGATGATGAGATAGGTCAAATAACAAAGAACTTTAATCGATACTTACAAAATATTGAAGATAATTTAAACGAAGATAATGTTTTAATTAAAGAAGCTGAACACGTTATGGTTAGAGTGCAACATGGTTGGTATTCTGAGTTGATTACATCTTCCACTTCAAATGAAGCTTTAAATAATTTTAAAGATGGTGTTAATGCTATGATTGAAGCGACAAGAGAGCATTTTATAGGGATGAATAATGTTTTAGATGATTATTCAAAATATGATTATACAAGAACATTAACTTTAGACAATATTGAAAATGGTGGTGTTTTTGAAATATTAGTAAATGATATTAATACTTTAAGAGGTGCTATTGTTATGATGTTACAAACATCAGCAAATAGTTCATCAGAGTTTTTAGATAAAGCAGATTTTTTAGAATCTAAGATGCAAAACCTAAGTACACTTACGATGCAACAAGCACAGAGTATTCAAGAAACAGCAAGTTCTATTGAGATGATAGCTGAGTCCGTAGAATCAACATCTCTTAAAACAAAAGAGGTTATTAATCAGTCAAATGATATAAAATCGGTTGTAGGTATTATTACAGATATTGCAGAACAAACAAATCTTCTTGCATTAAATGCTGCTATTGAAGCTGCTCGTGCTGGTGAACACGGTAGAGGTTTTGCCGTTGTTGCAGATGAAGTAAGAAAACTAGCAGAGAGAACACAGAAGTCTCTTTCAGAGATAAATGCTAATGTAAATGTTCTTACACAGTCTATTATAGAGATAGGTTCAAATATAGATGAACAGAGTGAGAGTATCTCTAAAATTAATAATACTATTGCACAAATAGACTCAGCAACACAAGATAATGCTTCAACAGTGAATGAAGTTAATGAAGTGGCAAATGAAGTAAAAGTAATGGCATCGGAATCACTTAAAGAGATTCAGAAGAAGAAGTTTTAAAGGAAAATGATGAATAATAAAACTACACAATTAAATATTACACATATTAATATTGAAGATTTATTTGGTATTTATACTTATTCTATACCAATGGATTCTACTGATATTTCTAAGCTTCTTATTTTATATGGAAATAATGGTGCAGGTAAAACCACTCTTTTACAAATTATTTTTAACCTTCTTTCTAGTGAAAACAAGAAAGGTCATAAAACTGAATTAGCTAATACTAAATTTAAAACTATTTCTATTACATTATCAAATGGCTATATAATTAAAGCATATAGAGAAAATTTTATTGGTAACTATAAATTACATATAAGTAAAAATTCAGAAGAACTAATAGATATAGTTTGTCATACAATAACGGAAAATGAAAAATATATTGTTAGAGATGGTAATAAAGGTTCAGCAGAAGTTCAAGATTTTTTAAATATTTTAAAAGAGTTAAATCTATCAATTCATTATCTTTCAGATGATAGAAAAATAAAAACAAATTTAACTATGCTCCTTGATGAGACTAAAGATAGCATTGAAATTTCTAATATTCCATTAGAAATGCTAAAAAATACAAAATCATTTTCAATAAATGATGCTTTTTTATTAATGGCTATTGGTAAGGTTGAAAATTGGTTTAAAACAGAAGTAAATATAGGTAACTCTATTGGTCAAAATGATATTCAAGAGATATATTTTAATATTATAGAAAATTTATTAGATGATAGTAAAAAAGAAGAACAAAGTAGCAATATTACTATCAATAAAAAAGATTTTTTAGAAAAGTTAAAAAAACTAAATAGTAGAAATCAAGAGTTTATGAAATATGAGTTAATCTTAGATTATAAACTTGAAAAGTATATTGACTTAATAAATAAAATATCTAAAGATAAATTAGAAGCTATTTCGACTACTTTAAATCCCTATATTGATGGTATTGAAAAAAGATTAAATGCTATTGAATCTACTAAAAATATAATAAATACTTTTATAACAATTTTAAATGAATTTTATTTAGGAAAAGAGTTAAGCTTTTCTATCACTACTGGATTAACTATTAACTCTACTTATGGTGAAAAAGAGATTTTAAAACCTACAATGCTCTCTTCGGGAGAAAAACAGTTATTACTTCTTTTTTGTAATACTATTTCAGCAAGAGAAGAAGCAAGTATATTTATCATAGATGAACCCGAACTTTCACTGAATGTTGTTTGGCAAAGAAAATTAATTGATGCTTTATTGTCCTTTTCAGAAGACAGTAGTATTCAGTTTATACTAGCATCTCATTCAATAGAGCTATTAACACAATATCAAGAAAATGTTTGTGTGTTAGAGAATATTAAAGAGTTCTAAATTGAGTGATTTAGGGAGAAAGAGTACAATAGATGAGATTAAAGCTAAATATAAATTTAATCCATTATTACCAAAAACTGTATATGTAGAGGGTTCAACAGATAGGTCTTTAATTCAGCTTTTTCTACAACAATCAAAGATGAAAAATATTATAGTTTTAAATATTAATACTATTGAAATATCAAAAATTGAAACTGAAAATTTAGATTTAGAAGATAACAATAGAAGTAGAGTAATTACTCTTACTAATTTAATTACAGATAATATTATCGGTATTATTGATAGTGACTTTGATTTCATTAAAAAAACTACTTACCCTCAAAATGATAATTTACTAAAAACTGATTATGCAAATATGGAGATGTATCTATTTAATAAAGAGAGTTTAGATAAAATATTTTTATCATATAATGAGCGCAAAAATTCAGAATATTTCTTAAAATTAGATACTATTCTTATCGAACTTTTCCTAATAGCTTTTGCAAAAAAAGAGTTAAAAAAT
>CAZXSD010000024.1:0-23304 GCA_964642985.1 uncultured Sulfurimonas sp. | reverse complement strand
TGTCAAAAGCATTTGGCAATATATGTTTACTACCACCTATTACAGTAACTTTTTTGCCACTTATAGCAAATTCAACTGCTATCTCAATCCCAATAAACCCACTACCAACTATAACAATATTATCTTTAGTATCAGAATAATTTTTTAAATCATCAATCAATGCTTTATTTTTAGGTATCGTAAAAACACCATCTAAACTTAAAGAATGTTTTAAAGAATCGTGAACAAATGGAACAGAACCTGTTGCGAAAATTATCTTATCAAAAGATATAATATGTGAGTCTGTATGAGCTGTTTTATTTTCAATATTTATATCTTCAACTTTAGCGACTAAAGTAGAGATACCCATCTGAGTAGCCATCCCACAAGAAGCAATATTTTTTTCACTACTACCTAATGTCTTTCCAAAAATATATGGAATAGCACAAGGTACTAACTGTTTCTCAAACTCACGAATCACTAAAATCTCTTTCTCAGGATAGTTCATCTTCGCAGTAACTGCTGCTACTCCACCTGCTGGACCACCGCCTATTATTAATACATCACAATCTGTTTTTTCCATTTTATTTCTCCTATTTTATCAAATATATAATTTAATGGCTCTTCTTACCCAAACAACCGAGAAAAGAAACCTTTACTCTTTCCCAATGCCTTATCTATCATCTTGATATACCCATCTATACTAAGTAATCCTACCTCAGCCTGTTTTACCATCTTATCTTGACCGATAACAACAGTTAAAGGAACACTTCTAACCATAAACTTTTCAGATAACTTAGGATTATATCCTGCATTTACTTTTGCTATAACAACCTTTTCATCTTTAAAATGTTCCGATAATCTTGGAAGATATGTTAAAAGTGTTTGGCAAGGGGGACAAGTATCACTATAAAAATCTATAAAAACTACCGAATCACAATTTTCTATAAATGCTGAATAGGTCGCATCACTTAATTCATGTAGATTTTCCATTATGCGTGAATTTCCGATAACTCTTGAAGAATCTCTTTTACTTCAAACACATCAAAAAAGATATTTCTTGAAAGTTCATTATTAAATTTTGTAAGTAACTCTATCTTTTTAAGTTTTTGAGCCTCTGCATCATCTTGTAACTCTGTTAAAGCATCTCTTAACTCTTTTCTATACCCATTTACTATCTCGTGACACTTTTCCTCTTTAGTTTGAATCTTTGTTGTTTCTTTATTACTCAATGTTTTATATGCTATAAAAGCAAATATTCCTATCCCTGCGACTGTGTAAATTAGTTCACTATCCATACTTTTTTCCTCTCTAATTTTCTATTTTAACGATTTACAAGGGCTAATGCACCTTTATATATAGGCTCATCAATAAAACCATATTCATCATCTACAAATCCTGTAATGCCATCTGCTCTATGCATCTCAAAAAGCTTTATAATAACTTTAGCTCGTTTTATTTGCGACTCTTCATCTACAAAAGTTTCATTTACAAGCTTTACTTGATTTGGAGAGATACACCCTTTTGCATCATACCCCATACTCTTTTCTAAAAGCAACCACTCTCTAAACTCATCTAGTTTTGTGAACTCCTGATATACAAATGATACAGGTTTTATATTCATAGATTTACAACTAATTAAAAAATGAGATAACATATAAAGCATAGTTGGATTATCTCTATTTATAAGAGTTTGAGGAAGCTTCATATCTGCGAAAAGGTCTAAAATACCTAAATAAAATGTAGTTACTTTTTCTGAAATAGCTAAAGAATGAAGATTATACCAAGCTTCTGAAGTTTCAATAGAAAGATGTATCTCTATCCCAACTCTTACAAGTGCTGCAACAGATTCAACCTCTTTTTGAGTTCTGATTTTAGGTATACGTATAGCATCAGGCATAAACTGATTAAGATAAACTATCTCATCATAACCACCCTCATCAAGAGCATTTACTCTTACAACTAATTTCTTTTTCGATGATGGCAAAGATGATAAAAAGATAGCACATAAAACAAGTGCAAAAGGTTTCTCTTCACGACTCACGCCATCTTCAAGATTTAACATAATACAATCAGCGTCTAAGGATTCTATTTTTTGAAGATGTTTAATATTATTACACGAAAGCATCAAAACTGATGAAAAATCATTTTTTGTATTTACTTTTCTCATCTTTGGCTTGGCTAAAACATCTAATGCCTTTAAATCTCTATTTTTATAAGCCTTTTCTATCGCTTCAATCTGTTGAATTGAGATCATCTCTAACCTCCTCTAATAATTTTTTTTTAGGATTTACATGAAAATAAAGTTTTTCTATCTCATTATCTGTCAAGAAATAGCGAGGCATACCTTTTCTATTTTCCTTCATAGCCTTAATGAAAGTTTCTCTATCTAAATGATTTATAGCAGGTGCTACAAACTCTCTATCTTTTGACTTATGAATATATTTAGCGATTAATTTCCCCTCTCCATTATCCCCATGACAATGAAAGCATCCTATACCTCTAGGATTTTTGTAGAGTTGTGCTGAGTATTCACTATCTGTTATAAATAAAGAATCTGATAATAATGATACTTTTAAAAAGAGTAATATTAATAATGATTTTTTCATAAATTTAACCAAAACTTACCATAAAAACTACCGTTTAACTGTGTATTTTGTACAATATAAGCACGATATTTTTTTAATAGCTTTTTATTTGGTACTATTTGTTTATGCCAAAAATCATTCAATTTCATTCCTTTGCATGTTAAACCATCTATATCATAGATAGCATTACCTAATGTAATAGTAGGTGTTCCATGACTTAAAGAGGATAAACCAACTGTACTATTTATTGTAATAGTCCCTTTTGCATTTTTAAGACATGAAGGAAGGTAAGTATCATAAAGAACTAAAATCCTCTCCTCTATACCAAGTAACATAGCTTGTTCGAGTATAAACTCTTTATAATTTTTTCTTCCTCTATCAACAGGATGATGTTTAAAAACAAGTTTATTTTGAGTACAATTTTCAGCAAAAGACTCTAAAACCTCTATAATAAATTTTTCAATAGAACGATACCCAGAATGCTCTAAAATCTGAAAATCATTATAAGTTTGTAAAGGTACAAAAAAATATTTTCCTGACAACTCACCTTTGATAAGCTCTAAATATTTTTTTTCACTAAATTTATAGATAAACTTCCGAACTACACTTCGAACACCATAAAAAAATTCTTTAATAGTAGAAAAATCTCTATGATGTTTATAGTTGGGATATTTATAATGAAATATATTTGAGATAAGATAATAGATTGCAGCACTAAATACCATTTTAGTTTGTGAATAATTAACATCTCTAGGAGATTCTTCTCTCATATTTTCAAGCTTTTTATAAAAACTACTCTCTCTACTTATATGACTAAAATCATTAACACCATATTTTTCCATTGTAATATAATTAGGGCGAATATACCCCTCTTCAAAAACAAATACTTCTATATCTAAACTAATAGCTATTTTGATAGATACACTTTGATAAAATCTACAATCCCCAAAAAGAAAAATTTTATCTATTTTTTTCTCTTGTAAAAGTTCTAAAATAAATTTTTCATAACTATCCATATCATCTGTATAAGCTATATAGTTATAATGATTTGAAAAAAAGCTATCTCCAGCATTAAAACCTAATTTATAAGTTTTAGCACCCTCTTTTTTGAAAATATTATCAAGTGTTTTAAAAAAAGTTCCCATAGGACCTTGAAGAAAGAGAATATTTTTATCTTTAATAGTACCTACACTGTTCATATATACTTCTTTAACTTTTTAAAGTGATTATACGTAATAGTAGCTGTGACTTTCTTGTAATAAAGTTATGTAGCTTTGTTTTCATTCTATATTGCAACGAAGAGTTATAAATCACTCTCTCTTTTTCAACACCCTCTAAGAGTTCTTCTGCTTTACAAATTTGTAAATTTATAGGGTCTATATATTTTGGATATAAAATAAGTGTTGCACACACTAACTCATCTAAAGAGAGTTTTCTCTCTCTTCTTTGTAAAACAATCTTATCGGTTGTTAATCCCCATCCTGCATAAAATGGCATACCATAAGTAAAAACTTTTTTCTCTCTCATCAGTGCTTCAAATCCAACTAATGATGTCATAGTATGCACCTCATCACAAATCTCTAAAACACTATCTAACCCTACTTCAGTTACAAGTTCATCTGCATATAAAAGTACCTCTTTTTCTTCTATATGCCCTACTCTATTTCCAACTAAAACATCAGGATGTGGTTTATATATGATATATAGTTCTGGTGAATTTTCTTTTGCTGATTGTAAAAGTTCTAAATTTGTCATTCCAGATGCACCATATTTAATAGAAGCATCATCTTCAACCTGCCCTATAACCAGTGCTATCTTTTTATCTGTTTGAATATCTAGTTTTCTATTTTCATAAAGATTATATTTTGAAAGCTTTTTCTCTATAAGATATTTTTGTATCTTTTTAGCTCTTTGTAAACTCTCTTTATCAAAAGAGTTTCTTTGCAAAATATGTTCTAAATCACTAACTTGAGTTGGATCAAAGTATATCCCTCTGGAATCTACAACCAAAGAATAAGGCTGAGTCAAATCCGAACCCAAACCGATAGAACGGATAAAACCGTCCTCTACTCTATATATTTTAATATCATGCTCTAAAGCAAACTCTTCAACAAGAGAAAAACTTTTTTTACCCCAAATATATATAGAAGAGTTTTTATCTAAACCTTTTTTTAGTGCTAGTTTAAAGTAGTTCTTTTTAAAAAAAGGGTTTATAAAGATAATAGAATTTTCATCTAAGTTGTTAAAAAATGGTTTTACAAAATTATGTTTCCAATGGGAAAAGCCAAAAAAGTAATTCATGCGTTATTGTCCTTTAAAATTTCATCTATAACTTCCCAATAACCCTTCCTAGAACTACCCATTCTTTTTAATTTGCCCTCTTTTTTTAGATTTGCCATCTGTTTTTCAATAGCTCTCGTTGTTAAATCTAAAAGTATCGCTAACTCTTTTATTGTTATTTTTGAATTTTGTTTTATATGCTCTAAAATTTTATCTTCAGTGTTTACCGAACTTTTAACCGAACTTTTAACCGAACTTTTTATAGTTACTAATATAACTTCTAACATAAACTCTATAAATGGGGTAGATTCGCCTAAATTTCCAGAATCTTCTAAAGCTTTATAGTATCTATCTTGATTATCTCTGATAATACTTTCTGTTGGACTTGCATTAAAAACTTTTCTCCAATGATATAGAATAACACTTTGCCAAAGTCTTCCTATACGACCATTTCCATCACTAAAAGGGTGTATAAATTCAAATTCATAATGAAATACACACGATTTTATAAGGATATGTTCATCACTATTTTTAAGCCACTCAAATAAATCTCTCATTAAATTAGGAACAACACCATAAGGAGGGGCAACGTGACTCACTCCCTCTTTACTTCCAACCCCTACATTTATACCTCTAAAACTTCCAGCAGTTGTTAAAATATCATTCATTAAGATTTTATGTGCTTTAAGTAAATCATCTAAACTATCATATCTATAATTTTCAAACTCTTTGTAAGAGTTAATAGCACCCTCAACTTCAAGCACTTCTTGATATGTACCTAAAACCCTCTTACCATCTAGTATAGCAGTAATTTTCTCTTCACCCATAAAATTACCCTCTATCTCTAATGTACCTGCTAAAGTTTTAATACGATTTTTTTTACGTAGCATAGGTGTAATAATTTTATTGGTATCAAACTCTATTTTTGTTAATTCTTCCCCTATGGAAGTTGCTAAAGATAACATTTTAGAAGTTATAGTATAGGGTGGTTTGTAACTATTCATCAAACATCAACCTTTTTATTTTTTTCATCTATATTACCTCGTCTATTTAATTTTTTCTAATTCAAAAACAATACGAAACCCCAAAAGTAACATCAGCTTCATTATGTCTAGGTATCGTATTTTGATTGAAAAATAGGTCTATATACTTTCCATCTTTTAAGTTTTCTCTGATTGCAAACTGTAAAAGGTGTGTATGACTGCTGAATTTTTCATCGTGACTTTTGTAAGGGGCTGAACTGTATTGATAGGTAAATAAAAAATCACTTTTATTAAAAAAATTAAACTGCATAGATTGAGATATAAAGTATCTATATTTCTCGGAGATTATATCTGAAGAAAGTTTATGTGTAGCATTAAGTGTTACTACGGCATTTGTTACAAATGAGAGTAGATTATAATTTTTTTGAAATTGAATTGCACTCATTATATCTATTTTATTTGTCGTAAATCCATCTTCACTATTACCCATAGGAATTTTAATACCAAAATTTGTTGAAAGATATATCTCATTTTTATTATATAAATTATATTTTATCTCTAACTGTGGATTTCCTGTCACAAAATAACTCTCTGTTTTATAAATAGTATCTGTTATCTTATAATTTAACTGATTGTTTATATGCCCTTCATTTTCTCTTGTTGTAGCTATCTGAAGTGTAGAGTGTACACTATCAAGAAAATCATCTAAAAAACCTTTTGATATATAATAAAAAGGATAATTAAATGAGATTTCTATCTCTCTATTCACAATAAAATAATAGGTAAAATCAAAAGTTGTCATCTCAAAATCGGCTTCAATATTATCACTTTTTTGAAAAATATTTGATTGTGCCATATCTATATTAAAACTATCAACATCTCGAATCATCGCTGATTGAGTGTAGGGTCTATAAAAAAGAAGTTGATTTATATATTGATTTGAGGAGTGGATTAAGGAGCTAAATTCCACCTATCTCGACCACAAATCTGTTTCTATATACGTTCCACCCGTTTGATAGATTTCAAATAAGTTTTTCAAAATATTTATCTCACTTCTTTGGGCTAGATTTGCTAAACTTAACCCAAACCCTATATAAAAATGCTGACTCTTTTCAATAGTATCAAAACTACGATACCCACGTGCATAATAACCAGTTTGAAACTCTAATAAACTCCAATAACTCTCTTTAAGCGATTCAAATCCAGCAACTTTAAATGCTACTAAATGCTTCATTCCTGAATAATCAGTTGTATTATCCCCACCTTTTAAATAATCCGATGTTGGCACATACTCTAAACGTATATCTATAAAATCATCAACTCTAGGGTTTGAGCGAATAAAATAAGCCATACCAGCCCCTAAAGCATCTGCCAGTAAATCTTCATTTGAAAAACCATACTCACTTGTTCCATCACCCACTTCAAGTAATGTCATAGCTAACATTCCAGATAATGCCCCTGCTAAAGAAGCTTTCTCCAAAGAATACCCTCTATCTTCCATACGAGATGCCATTACACGAGAGAGTAAATATGTCATATAAAAATGACCTGTCTTATCTGAACCACCTGTCTGAGAGTCTTGTTCAAACCAATCCTCTCTTCTTGTATGTAAAGATTTCTCTCCCCATTTCCAATGATTATAACCCCAAATAGAGATTAAAGTATCAGCCATTAAGTGGTCAAAAATCAAACCTGTTGTGGCATCTTTTGTTATTAATGTATAATCATTTACTGTTTTTGTATGAGTGTTTATAGTTGTAACAACTTCTGCATCTAAAGAGAGTAGAAAAATCAAAATTATAGATATTTTTTTAAACATTTTTTTCCTTTATTAATGGTCTAATAATACAAAGCTATCACTTAGTAAATAATTAATTTTTTTTCAGTATAATAACTTAACTATTTTATTGGAGTTTTATATGCTAACTAATCGTATTAATACATTATCTGAATCAATTACTATCGCAATTTCTACACTTGCTCAAGAGTTAAAGGCTGAGGGAAAAGATATTTTAAGTTTTTCTGCTGGTGAACCTGACTTTGGAACACCTCGAGTTATTAAAGATGCAGCTATTAAAGCTATCAATGATGAATTTACAAAATATACTGCTGTTGATGGTATTCCTGCACTTAGAATTGCTATTGCTAACAAACTAAAGCGTGATAATGGTTTAACATATACTCCGAACCAAATTATCGCTAACAATGGTGCAAAGCACTCACTATTTAATCTTTTCTCTGCAACTATTGATGTTGGTGATGAAGTTATTATCCCTTCTCCTTATTGGGTTACTTATCCTGAACTTGTAAAATATTGTGGTGGAACGGTTATAAAAATTGAAACACATGATGTTTCTGCATTTAAAATCACTCCAGAGCAGTTACAAAATGCTTTAACTCCTAAAACAAAGATGTTAGTACTTACAACACCATCTAATCCTACGGGAAGTGTTTACTCTAAAGAGGAACTAACTGCTCTTGGTAAAGTTCTTGAGGGTACTGATGTTATTGTAGCTAGTGATGAGATGTATGAAAAACTTATCTATGAGGGAACTTTTACTTCTGCTGCATCTGTAAGTCAAGATATGTATGAGAGAACAGTTACTATTAATGGTCTCTCAAAATCAGTTGCTATGACAGGTTGGAGATTTGGTTATATGGCTGCTCATAATACTGAGCTTATTAAAGCAACCAAAAAGCTTCAAGGTCAAAGTACATCAAATATCAACTCAATTACTCAAATGGCTGCTATTGTCGCTCTTGATGGTAAAGCCGATGCAGATATAGAGATGATGAGAGTTCAGTTTAAAGCTCGTCGTGATGAAGCTGTTGAACTTTTTAATGCTATTGATGGTCTTAGTGTTTTAAAACCAAATGGTGCATTCTATCTTTTTGTAAATATTCAAGACTTCTCTAACGACTCTCTTAAATTTGCTAAAGATTTACTAGCAAAAACAGGTGTAGCAGTTGTTCCTGGTGTTGGTTTTGGTAGTGAGGGTTACTTTAGATTTAGTTTTGCTACTGATATTGAGAGTATTCGTACTGGGATTAAGCGTATTGAAGGGTTTGTGAAAGAGCTTAAAAAATAAAAGCTCTTTATAATTTTTAATCGGAGAAAATATCTCTGATTAAAAATTTAGTTGTTATGATGCACTTTTGACTTGTGTTAAAAATATAAACCTATTACTAAAATAACAATAGAAGCTATTAATATAAATGTATTACCTTCCATTTTAGTAATCCTCCTTTAGTTTATTTTCAAAGAAACAACCCCTCCAAACAACTCCTCCCCATCAAAAAGAGACTGACTGTTTTGCACTCTAAAACTCTTTTCACTATCAAATAATACAACATTTGCCTTTTGTCCAACTTCAATAGTTCCAGCCTCCAAACCAATACTCTTAGCAGGATTCTGAACTGTTAATTTCACTAAATCACTCATACTAATCATTTCACTTTTCACAAATTTAGTATAATAAAGAGAGAGTGCTTTACTAATAGATTCTGAACCATTTGAAGCGTCAAAAAATGCTACCTCTTTATTTACGATAGAACTTGGTTGATGCAGTGTTGTTAAAATATCTATTTGACCATTTTTAAGGGCTTCTTGCAGTAGTTTTATATCATTTTTTGAAGCTAAGGGAGGGTCTATTTTTGCCGTTGTGTTAAAATCTTCACAAAACTCATCAGAACAAGTTAAATGGGCGATAGAAACTTCACAGCTTACCTCAACACCATCCTCTTTTGCTTGAGTTATCAAAAATATAGACCTAGGAGAAGCGATAGATTTAAAAAGTATTTTTATCTTAAAATGTCTTGCTATCTCTATCATACGTGAAACGTGTAACACCTCACTTAAATCTGGAATACCTGCAAGACCTAGCTTAGAACTTACATCTCCATCAAGCATAACACCACTATTGATTAGGGAATTATCTTCTGCTTTACAAAAGAGTGTTACATTATACATCTGCACATATTCAGCTATCTTTATCGCTATATCATTTTTAGCAATTGTACTCATATAGGGAGCTACTGCTCCACTCTTTAAAAGTATTGCTATGTTGCTTAAACTTGCATCTTCTTGAAGAGTATTTAACATTAAATCTATCTTTGCACCCTCTAAGTCGTGCATAGAGTTTTGCGCAAACTCTAAAACTATTTCATTGTCAATAGAGGGAGTTGAGTCGGCATTTAAAACAATATGCCCTACTCCACCTTTGAGTGCTTCTTTTGAGATAGCTTTAATATTTTTTGCATTTAGCGTTGAATCTTTTAATCTTATATTTGTATCTATTAAAGATGGTAAAAGATATGCACCTTTAGCATCTATAATCTCTTTATCTTCAAGGTTTAAACCTAATTCAACGATAATTCCATCTTCTATACGTACATCTATCTTTCTCTCGCCATTCACATCACAAACTATTGCATTTGATATAAGCATTTTAAACCACCTTTGATATAATTGTGTAATTATAAATTATTAAGGCTTAATTATAAGGAAACCTATGCAAACAATAGAAGAGTTAATAAATTATTATAAAGAAGAAGATTACCGTTGGTATGAAAGATGTTGTTGAAAAATATTTTAATACACAGTAAGGTTATCAAAATAACATTAATAATAGTGCTAACAACACTATTAGAAGCTAAAACACCCTATGAAAATGGACAAACTATCTATATGGAAAAAGGGTGTTACAGTTGTCACGGTATAAAAGCTAATGGAATGCACAACTATCCTAGACTTGCTAATCGTGCAAAAGGTTTTTTAACCTATAAACTCCAACGCTTTAGAGATAAACTAGCTGACAATCAACAGCAAGAGATGATGGTCACTTATGCTATTGGTCTAAGCGATAAAGAGATAGATAATCTTACTACTTTTTTTACTGATTATGTAGATGTAAAACTAGAAGAGAGATATGATGATAGTTATAAAAATTATGGAGATGGTGGCTCATGAAAATATTAGTATCAGCGTTAGAACATTCGGCAAATATTCATCTTAAATCTTTGAAAAAAGAGTTAAATAATGATATAGAGTTTATAGGGATTTTTGATAGCTCTTTAGGAAAACCTATTCTAGATTTAAGAAGTTTATCTATTATGGGATTTGTAGATGCGCTTAAAAAGTTACGATTTTTCTTTAAACTCAATGCTCAAATGGTAGATTTGGCAGAAGATGCCGATAAAATTTTACTGATAGATTCTTCAGGATTTAATCTTCCTCTTGCAAAAAAAATAAAGAAAAGATACCCTAATAAAGAGATAATCTACTATATACTCCCTCAAGCTTGGGCTTGGAAAAAGAAACGTATTCCTGTTTTGGAAAAGACTATTGACCATCTTTGTTCTATACTTCCTTTTGAGAAAGATTTTTATTCAGAGAATGCACCTATCACTTATGTAGGACACCCTCTTTTAGACCAAATTAAAGAGTTTAAAACCTCTATAAATGATAATATTAAAAATGTTGTTTTTATGCCAGGGAGTCGTAAGGGAGAGATTAGTAAGCTTATGCCTATCTATCAAGAGGTGAGAGCTAAACTTGATATAAACGCTATCATCATTATTCCCGATTATTTTTCAGAGGAGGAGATAAAAACTCTTTATGGGGATTTGTCAAATTTTGAGAGAAAAACTGATGCTCACAAAACTTTGTATGAAGCAGATTTTGCGTTTATATGTAGTGGAACAGCTACACTTGAAGCTTCTCTTATTGGTGTTCCATTTATTTTAACTTATATCGCTAAAGCATTTGATTATTTTATTGCTACGAAGTTTGTAAAAATTGAGTATGTTGGATTGGCTAATATTATGTTTGATAAGATGAATGGTACTACTATGCACCCAGAGTTTATTCAAGAAAATGTAACAGTAGAAAATCTTTTAGACTCTTATAAAAATTATGATAGAAGTGGGTTTGTAGAGAACTCTAAAATGTTGAGAGAATATTTAAAAAATGGAAGTTCTCAAAAAGTAGCTTCCATTATACTTAGTTAAAGTATTCATTTTTTACATCTTGAACTAACTCTTTAGCATTGGCATCAAATAGTGATGCCATATCTTTTATATATGTTACAGTTTTATCTATGTAGCTATAAAAAACTGATTTATCTGCTCCTGTAATATCACTTAACTCTTGAAGTAACTTATCTAAAACATCTGGATACATTACCATTAACATTATAAATACAATAAAAAGCATCAATACTATTCTAAATTTTTTCAATCTTTGTTTCCTTTTATTTTCATCATTTTGAATACTTTTGTAAACTTTTTGGTAAAAATAGATTAAATTTTTCTATATTAGAGCTATTAAATTTAATTTGAGGACGTCCCTTTCTCCAATAAAATGCACCAAAACTATTTTCTAACTCTGTAAAACTTCTATAACTTGTTGCAAAAATAGGTTTATTTTTACAGCTATTTTCTAAATTATCAAAATTTTTACCTATTAGAAAAGTTGCATCTCTACAATCTTTAGACAAAATTAAGATTTTACTATCATATAAAAGTTCTTCAGATTTAATATCTGCATAAACGCTTATCTTATTTTGAGAAAATAGAATAGGTAAAACTTTCTCATATAGTTTTAGTTCGTAATCCTCTCCTGCGAAAAGAATAGTGCTTAGTATTAAGAATAATAACTTTTTCAAAATAGATACTCCATACTTATACTAAATTTTCTATCAAAAGGAGAGATGTTTAAATTTTCTTCTCGTGAAAATGTAGCTGTATTTATACGGATATAATCTACTTTATTTCCTTTATTTAAAATATTTTCACCTTTAATAGAAAGTGTAAAATCTTTTGTACAGTTGTATTGAACACCTGCACTATAATCAAAATAATCTTTTTTATGAACACTATTTCTATCATAAATCAATTCATTAAATATATCAAATTTTTTATAACTATTAATATTTCTTATAATATTTTTAAACACCTCATAATAGCCAATATTAGGAAGAACACCAACTCTTATATATGAACTTTCTAAAAATAGTTTATCATATTTATTGTATTTATATTCAACTCTTGCTATTGCTGTTATTACTTCAACATCTTTTTTATAATTATTTAGTTTCCCAGCAAAAGAACTATCTGGAAGTAAATAGTTATTATTATTTTGATACCCTAGTGTAAATTCATATTTAAAATTACTATTCTTATATACTATATTTTCATAAATAGTATCTGATGTCTTACTTTTTAAATCTCCATCAACTAAAAGAGTTTGACTATCTACAAGATATGGTTCTAAGAAAGACTCAGTATGACCTCCTAAAAGTTTAAATATCCACTTATCTTTTAAATATGTTAATGAATATCTATACATAAAAAGATTACTATTTTTATTATAAATAGCATTTTTATTATCAACTCTTACATATTGAAGAGCAGTAGTTAAAATAAGATTTTCTTTAATAGAGTAGTGATTTTCCATAAATAAAGTTTTTACAGATTGAGTATCTGTTTTTTTAGGGATAGAAGCATTATCGTTTACTATTAATTTTGTATATTTATATTTTTTAAATCTATGTTTTGCACCCATTATAAAACTATTATGTTCACTATTTTTTTTATATTTTAACTCTGCAGTTATAATGTTAGATTGTGAATCAACATCTCTCATATAGGGGATATCGGGATTTTCTGTTTTTTCATCTCTAAAACTATTTGATGTTTCAAGATAATCATAGGACATTAAAAAAGAGAAATTATCTAAAAATCCATCATAACCTATATGTAAACTATCTGAACTTAATTGTGTAAAGGTTGGTGTGGCATCCATACTAATACCTATAAATCCATCTCCTTTTGAACTAATAGCATCTAACATAAAACTACTATTTTTATTTTTTATAGTTCCAAAGATATGAGTTACTTCTCTATCTCTTAAGAGTTTCGTTTGATATAAGGTATGCTCTTTTCTATTAAGTTTATCCCTTGAAACATAGGCAAAATATGACCAATCTTTATCTATTTCATTAGAAGTATAGCCATCTAACTTCAAAGAGTTATAACTTGAAAAAGTAAATTTTAGCTTTGAACCTGTATCTTTTAATGCAGTTTTTGAATATAATTTAATTAACATTACAGTAGGTTCTGTGGAGTATTCATAGGTCGGAGATTGTGAATATATCTCTATATGGTCTACAAAATCTATATCTAAATTACCATAGAGAATAAGACCACTCCCATACATTCCACCACTTATCTCTTGATTATCTATAAAGATACGAATAGAACTACTCATAAAAGGTTGATTATCCCCGTGAGTTAAAGGGTCAGGTAAGCCATATCTGTTTTCACTATAACCAAACATTGCACCAGATTTTAAAATATCTTTAAGATATTTAACTTGCATACGTTTTAAATCATCTCTTGTATATATAAGACTAATACCACTATTTTCAAGTTTTGTTTTCTCTGATAAATCGGTCTTTTTTTCAATATCATTTAATAATAAATCAATATCTAAAACATCATCACTTGCATTTACAAATGTACTTAAAAATAAACCTATTAAAATTTTATTTATTTTCAATATAATTTCCTTTTTTTTAGAATTTATAGTAAATTTTATTTTATAAGCCTAGCTATCTTACCCTGTATCTTCAACCAAGAACGATGATCCATAAATGGAAAACCAGCGAAAACCTTACCACTCTCTTTAATAGTTTTTGTGACACCTGTTCTCGCTGCAAAAGTATTAAATGGTGCTATCTCAAGATGTCCTGCAACACCTGATTGCGCACCAAATACACTACTACGTCCAAGTTTTGATGAACCAGCTAAACCAGTTTGACCTGCAATAACACTATATTCGCCAATTTCACAATTATGTGCAATATGAACAAGATTATCTAAACGTGAACCCTTTTTAATAAGTGTTGTCCCAAAAACTGCTCTATCAATAGAGGTATTTGAACCTAATTCTACATCATCTTCTATCACAACATTTCCATTATGATAGATTTTTTTATGTTCGCCCAACTTGTTTGAAGCAAATCCAAAACCATCACTACCCATAACAGTTCCAGCATGAATAATACAATCACTTCCAATACGGCAATCTCTATAAAGAGTTACACTAGGATAGAGTATTGTATTGTCGCCTATAACACTATTTGAGCCAACATAAACATGAGCCATAATCGTACAGTTTTTACCAATAGTAGCACCATTAGCGATTTCAGCTTTAGAAGATATAACACTCCCCTTACCTATAACAGCGTTAGGAGCATCATAATCTTCAAGAGGAGAAGAAAACTGTTTTGAGATAAGTGCCATCTGCCAATAGGGAGCATCAACAACTAACGCAATACAGTTAGAGGGAACAAACTCTTTAGTTTTTTCATCTACTATAATTGCACCAGCTTTTGAACTAGCTACATCTTTGATATATTTTGCATTTGCTACAAATGAAAGTTCATTTTCAGTTGCATCTTTAAGAGTGTTCATACTCTTTATATCAAAATCTTTACCATGGAATTCTGCACCGATTAGTTTTGCGATAGCACTTATTTTCATCTTATTATCTCTCTAGTGCTACTGCACCACTTCTAACAATCTCTTTTGGATTGTAACGTTTGATAGCCTTTAAAAAGTTCTCAACTCTTTTAGGTTCATCAGCAACCATTGCAATAACAACATTTTCCCCAACATTTACAATTTTTCCATTGTATGCTTGGCAAATTGTATCTATATTACTAATATTTTCCGTAATTGGAAATTTAATAAGTGCCATCTCTTTTTCAACAATATCATCATGCTCATATACTCTTAAAACAGGTATAAGTTTATGAAGTTGTTTTGTAATCTGTTCCATAATACGAGTAGAACCCGAAGTAACGATAGTTAAACGAGAATACTTGCTATCTGGAATAGGAGCAACTGTCAAAGATGTGATATTGTAACCACGACCAGAAAAAAGGTCGGTAATACGCGATAATGCACTTGCTTCATTAAGTACAATTACAGAGATTACTCTTCTTGCATTATCATCCATTATTTACTCTCCTTTTTTTCTAATAACATCATATTAAATAGACTTCCACCTGATGGAACCATAGGCATAACATTTTCCATTCTATGAATAATTACCTCTATAAATGCAACAACATTTTTTTCAACTGCATCTTTCAATGCAAAGTCAAACTCCTCTTTTGTATGAACTCTATAACCAATTCCACCAAAAGCTTCTGAAAGTTTAACAAAATCTGGTTGTACACTTAAATCTGTTTCAGAGTGACGTTTGTCATAAAATAGTGTTTGCCATTGTCTAACCATTCCTAAGAAGTTATTATTAAGAATAATATTAATAACTGGAATTTTCTTCTCAACTGCAGTCATTAGCTCTTGAACATTCATAAGAATTGAACCATCACCTGTAAAGTTAATAGAAGTTTTATCAGGACACGCTGCTTTTACACCGATAGCCGATGGAAAACCAAAGCCCATTGTTCCAAGTCCACCAGAACTCATAAATTGACGTGGACGAGAAAATGGATAAAACTGACCTGTCCACATCTGATGCTGACCAACATCTGTTGAGATATTTGCATCATCTCCTAGAAGTTCTCCAACACGTTCTATTACCCATTGAGGTTTTAGACGTTCTGTGTCTTCGTGGTATGTAAGAGGGTGAAGCTCTGCAAAATTTCTTACACTCTCTCTCCAAGATTCATATTTATTACTATCAATCTTATTAACTTGAGCTAACATCTCTAATACAACATTTTTAACATCACCAACGATAGGAAAATCAGCATTTACAAGTTTAGAGATAGATGCAGGGTCAATATCTACGTGAATAACATCAGCATTTTTAGCAAATTCTGAAAGTTTACCCGTTACACGGTCATCAAAACGAACACCAAGACCGATAACTAAATCTGTCTCACTCATCGCCATATTTGAAGCATAACTTCCGTGCATACCAAGCATACCAACAAGAAGTTCATCATCATAAGATAAAACACCTCTAGCCATAAATGTCTCAACAGCTGGAATACCTGTTTTCTTTACAAAATCTCTAATCTCATAAGCAGCATTTGCATTTATGATACCACCACCAAGATAAAAAAGAGGACGCTTTGCATTTGCAATAGCCTCAATAGCTTTTTTAATCTGACGAGGATTTCCTTTTGTATGAGGTTTGTAAGTCTCAAGTGATATTTCAATAGAATCATAATTAAACTCTGCAATTTGAGCTGTAACATCTTTAGGAATATCAATATGAACAGGACCTGGACGACCAGTTTTTGCGATATAAAATGCTTCTTTTAAAATACGAGGTAGATCTGCCGCATCTGTTACAAGGTAGTTATGCTTTGTACAAGAACGACTAATACCAACAGCATCTATCTCTTGAAATGCATCTGTACCGATAAGGCTCATAGGAACTTGTCCAGAGATAACAACCATAGGAATAGAATCCATATAAGCATCTGCTAAACCTGTTACAGCATTTGTAAAACCTGGTCCCGATGTAATCATCGCAACACCAACTTTGCCACTAGCCTTAGAGTAACCCTCAGCAGCGTGAAGGGATGCTTGTTCGTGACGATTTAAAATATGTTTAAAACCATCTTGTTTATAAATTTCATCATAAACATTCATAATAGCCCCACCAGGGTAACCAAATACGGTATCTACACCCTCAGCAATGAAGGCTTCAATAACCATCTGTGCGCCAGTAATTTGCATATATAATCTCCTTTTAAATAATATTTTATTTTTTTATTGTCGCGATTGTACTTAAAAGGAGATATATTTTAGGTTAATAGGCAAGGTAGTTTTTTAAACTAAGATTGCATTTACTAATATCTTAGCTTGTGAACCACCCCGCCCTAAAGGGCGAAACTTCCTAGAAACTCTTCTAAAAGTTTTATCTCATTTTCTGTAAATATATCGGTATTTTCTAAATAATTTGGGTTATATGTTATCAATTTTCAACTCTTTATTTTATTTTTATTTTTCGTTATTATTATAGCAGAGGATTCATAATATTTTTTGGCTTATATATTGTATAACTCTTGCTATACTATGAATAAATAAATAAAATAAAAAAGGTAATACTATGTTTAATTTTGAAAAATATTCAGAGCAAGGAATATATCGTTTAATAGATGAATTTCCATTAGTAAGCTTTTCTGATATACAAACAATAGCACTTTCTCTTAAAATACAGGGAATTCATAATGAAAATAGTCATTTATCAGAGAACAATTATATTTTATTAAGAGATAAACTTTTACTAGAAAACGAAGATTATCTTTTAAATTATAATGAGTATATAGAGGAAAATGAGATAAAGATAGAAGAAAACAAAGAGGAGGAAGTAGTAGCAGAAGTAGAAACGGAGAACAAAGAAGAAGAAGATGATGATGAGGAGGAAGTAGAAGTAGAAGTAGAAACGGAGGAAATAGAAGAATTAGAAATAATAGAAGTGGAAAATCCTATATCAATACGAAAAATACAACTAGAATATAAACTAAAAGAAGCATTTATATTTCAATCTATACAAGAATTAAATATTAAAGATATTAAGGGAACTACTATATCAAACGATATAGACACAAAATATATTTTTGTAAATGAAACTGATTGTGAAAAAATTGTGAAAAAAACAAATGAACTTAATGCTTTTAATTCAATGAAAAATAATCCTGCTATCAAAAATATGAATATTCATATTAATATGATGACATTAGATGCTCTAGCAAAAAAATATAGTACAGATGTATCTATTTTAGTTCAAACAGCTAATGAATTAAATATCCCTTCTATTATTAATGGAAAGAGTCAGGCTAGTCTCCATAATTGTACTAAAATTATCGCAAATTTAAAAAGAAAAGTAGAGTCATTGATAGTACCCTCTCCTCGAGAAGAGTTAAATATTTTTGAAGAAATTATCCAAAAAAATACATTGGTTTTTATTGATACATCAAGTCTAATGAATGATAGTATGCCAGAAGTCATTAATAAAGAGATTATTCCTATATTGGAAAAATATAATAAAGTTGTATTTATCACGGACTCTGTGATTAATGAGATAACAATAAAAATAAGTCAATTAAACTCAGATAATCAACAAAAAGGATTATCTGCAAAAAATATTTTATCTAAACTTGTGGAAAATGATTTATATCAAATCCCTGAAACACACTCTATCAATAAAAGTTTTGCAGATGCTGAATTAATAACAATTTTTACAGATTTACGATTAAAATATAACTTATGCTTAATAACTAACGATAATAGCATATCTAATGGAGGAGGCTTGTCTAACTCTATAATGGAACTACAAACATCTACTTCTATTGATGAAAAAAGTATTAAAAAAATTACAGTTCTTTATGTTGGAGACAATAAACTAATGAAATATTCAGATAATCGAAATGTTAATTTTAAATTACATGAAAAATCACCGATAAGAGTTGTTTTATAAATTTCTTGCAAAATTAAAGAAGCTTAATTTAAAATGGATTCCACAATCATAATAGGCTTCCATTTTTCAAAAGAACCCTTTTGTAAATACTCTAAATTAAGTTTTGATGATTTATAATCTCTTACAAAAGCATTATAAAATATTTTAATTTTAGTATCTATTCCAAAGAAAAGAAGATAATTTTTTATCCCTAATTCAATATCTCTTTTCTCTCTTTTCATATTTAAAGCTTGTTCTATCTGCACTAAATAACATAAACGAAAAACTGAAGCAATAATTTTATATTTTGAAACTATTTTTAAATAGGTTGCAAGAACGACTTTAATATTCGAAGCATCTCCATTCATCGCATATTTTTGTGCCTTATTCAAATCTCTTTTAAACAACTCTTCTAGTTTTATACCATCATCTGTATTTTTCAAATCTGGAGATTTTTCTAATAAGTTATAAGCAAGTACACTGTTTTCATTTTTAATAGCATCTAAAAAGCTTTGTTTTGTTTCTATCTTTTTTAATAACTCTTTTACCTCATCTTTAAAATCTACAAAATCTAATAATATCCTAAGCATTTTCATAGCAGAAACATTATCATCTACCTCTATCGCTTTTAAAGATTGCATATAAAGAGTATCTGCATATTTCATAAGTGTATCATACTCTTGAAATTTGGTTAAAAATGAATTAACTTTAATCAACTCAAAAACCACTTTAAAATCCTGCTGACCTATCGACCAACAAAATCTTTTATAAATCTCCGCTTGTGTTAAAAGTTCTTGTATCTCTTTGATTTTATCACTTAAACCTCTATATGGAGCTAAAATCTTTTTGACAGAATCTATATCATTTGTCAAAGAAAATTTTCTTGCTTTTTCTAAGGCTCTTTGCCAATTTTTTTCTAACTCTGCAAAAAGTTTTGATTTTTTATATATAGGATTTTGATTTGCAACACCATAGGCTAATGCTATTTTATTTTGTTTAATAAGTATTTCAAATTTCTCATAATCATCATATTGTCTTATTAAATCTGTAATTATAATATTTTTCTCTGCTAAAGTTTTAAAATTATGAAGAAGTTTTATCGCTTTTACTCTGTTACCATTATGTAAATATTCTTTTGCCTTTTCTAATACTTTTTCCCAAACTGTCTCAATAAGAAAAAAGGGTTTTGTATACGCTAACAAAGGATTTATTTTAAGTTGTTTTTGCATAAAACTATACTCTTTTTTTAAATATAACTCTTCTAAATACTCTTCACCTTCATAAATATCATAAAAAAAGACCTTACCTTGTTGTGTTCCTATAATTAGCTGATTTTTTAAATTATCAAACTCTAAAGATAAAATAGCAGAGGTAACTTTAATAAACTTTTTAGACAACAGTTTATAGGTTTGCAAATCATACAAAATAATATATCCCAAAGCTGTCCCTAAAAAAAGAAATTTATTCTCTTTATCGGTAACTGCTTTTGTTATATCATCATGTATACCCTGCAATACAGATAAAACATTGCCACTATAAACATCCCAAATCATAGCAGTAGCTCTGCTATCAACACTAAAAAGTCTATTTTTATCTATAAATTTTATTGTAACAATCTGTGCAGAATGAGATTTAAGCTGATTGAGTTGAGTCATTGTAGTAAGATTAAAAATAGAGACACTTTTATCATAACTTGCAGTCGCAATTAAAGTTCCATTTTCATTAAAATCTATATCATTAATCATATCTAAGTGATGAGGAAGAGAAAAGGAGAGTTCGCCATTTTTACTATCTATAGAAAAAGTTTTACCATCATCACCAGCACTAAAAAGATATTCACCATTAGGACTCATAGCAAGACAAGAGAGTTCCCCTTGATGTCTATCTATTTTAGAGATAAGTTTCATTGTTCTAATAGAGTAAAGGTTTGCCTCTTTTGCATCGCTACTTAAACAACTGAAAAATTGACCATCACGACTACAATCAACAACATTTTTTTTATATCTTTTTTGTTGAATAGAGAGTTTTATTCCATTAAGAAACTTTAAACTCTTTCTATCTAAAAAACGAATTGTTGTTTGTGAATCAACGATAATTAACTGCCTATTATCCAATATTTTCAAAAGAATAACGGGAAGTTTTATATTGATACTATTTAATACTGTCATTAGCTTTTTATGCTCTTAAATATCCATCTTTTGTAAGTACATCTCGTATCTCTTTTTGATGCTCTTCACATTTTGTTTCTATATGAACAGTCACACTCGCATCACCATAATCAAGTGATACCGAAGTTCTGTCATAGGCTATATGAACTATATTTGCATTAAGATTTTGAAGTATCTCCGTAAAATGCATAAGTGAACCTGGTTTATCTACTAAAGTGACTGTCAATTTCATCTTACGACCAGATTTTAAAAGCCCTTTTTCAATAATCACAGAAAGTAATGTAACATCCATATTTCCACCACTAAGAACTACAGCAACTTTTTTACCTTTAAGATGAGAAAGTTTACCATGCAGTAAACCAGCAACACCAACTGACCCTGCACCCTCTACAACAAGTTTTTGTTTTTCAAGTAAAAATAAAATTGCACTAGCAATCTCTTCATCATCAACGCTTATAATTTTATCTACATACTCAAGTGCATACTCTAATGTAACAGAGGAAGTATCACGCACTGCTATACCATCAGCGATAGTTCTCACACTTAAACTATCAATAGCCTCTTTTTTATCAAAAGAGTTTTTAAATGCTGGAGCGCCTAATGCACTCACACCAATAACCTCTATTTTAGGGTTAATAGCTTTAATTGCTGTTGCCATACCTGCGATAAGACCACCACCACCAACAGGAATAATAATAGCATCTAAGTTAGGTGCTTTTTCTAAAATATCTAAAGCAACAGTTCCCTGCCCTGCCATAACCTCTTCATCTTCAAAAGGGTGTACAAAAGTTAAAGATTTTTCTTCTCCATATTTTGTAGCATACGCATACGCTTCATCATAATTTGAACCAGCTAAAATAACCTCAGCTCCAAACTCTTTAACACCGTTTATCTTTGTAAGTGGTGTTGATTCTGGCATAATAATAACTGCTTTAATCCCAAATTTTGAAGCAGAAAGAGCAACTCCTTGTGCGTGATTTCCAGCACTAGCAGCAACTACACCACAAAAGCGTTCCTCCTCTGTTAATGATGCTATTTTATTGTAAGCACCACGTATTTTAAAAGCTCCTGTTATCTGTAAGTTTTCTTTTTTTAAAAAAACTTCACATTCAGCTACTTTACTTAAATTTGGTGCATAGGAAAAAGGTGTATCTATTACAATCTCTTTTATACGTTCTTGTGCTTTATAAATCTTTTCTATATTTAACAATACTCAATCCTATAATGAACGGTGTTCTACCATAGAACAAAAGTTTTGAACTACTTTTATACCAGCATCTTCAGCTTTTTGAGCAGCTTCATTATTTACAATACCTTTTTGAGACCAAAATACTTTAACATTAC
Source organism: uncultured Sulfurimonas sp. (assembly GCA_964642985.1). GTDB lineage: Bacteria > Campylobacterota > Campylobacteria > Campylobacterales > Sulfurimonadaceae > Sulfurimonas. Next base: position 515 of record CAZXSD010000024.1, on the reverse strand, counting down.
CCTTTTTAATACAAGCATCAGCAATAGCATTAAGTGCAGAAGGTTTTCTAAATATATCTACCATATCTACATTAAAAGGTATCTCTAAGAGTGAACGATATACTTTTTCCCCTAAAATAGTATCCTCTTTAGGATATACAGGAACTATCTTATAACCTACCTCTTGTAAATATTTTGCAACTTTATGGCTATCTTTTGTTTCATCTGGAGAAAGTCCTAAAACTGCTATCGTTTTCACAGTATCAAATATCTCTTTTATCTCTTGTTTGTTTGAGTTTACACTTGGAAATTCACACTCCATTTTATATCCTTTAGTTATTACTTTAATAGTATTTATTTTAAATAGATTATATCAAAGAAAAATAAAGCTTCTTCTGTTTTATCAGAAACTCTCTAGTATACTCATAGCCTTAACAGGAAATAAGAGTATTCCCTATAATCCCACCACCAGCTACCACGATTAGAGTATCTGCTGATGATTTAAAAAGTATCTCATAAAATATCTTTTGATTATA
>CAZXSD010000023.1:0-23309 GCA_964642985.1 uncultured Sulfurimonas sp. | reverse complement strand
AAAGATAATTAACTCTATATGGTTCTAAACCAAAATTACTATCTGACCATTTTTGCATACTTTTTTCAGTTTCTAAATTTTCAATAGATTTTATCCCTTCTACCGAAAAAAGAGCTGTAATTACAAAAAACATAATAAATATAAACTTCATACCTAAACCCGTACCCTATCTTCTAATGCTCGTGTTAATGAAAGAATATCTATATTTTCTAAACTTACACCAGTAGGTACACCTTGTGCTATTTTAGAAAACCTTAAATCATAATAACTTAATTTTTCCTCTATAAATAATATAACTGCATCATTAGATATTGATGGTGTTAATGCAAAAATTATCTCTTTAATCCCTTTTTGAATGATAGTTTCCAACTGAAATATAACAAAGTCATCTAAAGAGCTAAGCACAAAATATCGTCCATCAAAAAGTCCATTTTCTTCTAGTAAAAGAATATCTTTAGCACTCTCAACTATACATATAATATTCTCATCTCTCATCTCATCACTACATATAAAACAGAGTTCATCTTCACTCATACCACCACAATCTCTACACTGTTTAATATTTCCTATAGCATCTTCTATAGCGTGTGAAATTTTCAAACCTATATAATTATCATTCATAACCATATAATACGCTAATCGTGTTGCACTTTTTTTACCTATCGTTGGTAACTCTTGAAGTGATTCAACAAGTCTATTAAATTTATCTAACGAACTATTCATATTTTTGGTAAAAGTACCCATAAATTTAATTTAGATTTTAATCTCCCTGCTGTATTCATAGCCTGATTTCCAAAACCTAAGAACATATCAGCACGAATAGCTCCTTTAATTGCTCCACCAGTATCTTGTGCTAAAACAATTTTTGAAACATTTTTTTTATCTATATCAGCACTTAAATATAGCATTGTTCCTAATGGTATATAGCGTCTATCAACTGCAACTGAACGACTAGGAGTAAGCTCTAAACCTAAAGAACCAGAAGCTGGTTTCTTTCTCTTTTTAAAATACACTACCGATTTATTATAGTTTAACACCTCATTAACTCTTGAAGGATTTTTTTCTAACCAAGCTCGAATACTCTGAAGTGAAACATTTTTCATCTTTAGCTCTTTTTTCTTTACTAAATAGCGTCCAATAGCTCTATATTTATGTCCATTCTGATTATCATATCCTACAAAAATAGTTTTACCATTACTCAATGTTACTCTTCCTGAGCCTTGTATCTCTAAAAAGAATAGATCTATTTTTGAATCTACATAACAGATAATATCGCTATATTTACCTGTACTTTTTTCTCTTGAATCATAAGGAACCAATCTATTTCCATCCATACGTCCACGAAGTCGCATATTTTTAAGTTCAGGGTATATAGAACCTAAATCAACGATAACTAAATCAGAAGGCGTATTGTAGATAGGATATTTATATCTCCTACTTTTTCTTAAAGAACCTTTTAATTCTGGTTCATAATAGCCTGTTAAAAGACCTGTTTCTTTTCCCTTTTTAGTCTTGATTTTATAGGGCTGAAACTCTTTTTCTAAAAATAGTTTTGCACTCTTTGTTAATTTTGCTTTTTTACATAAAGAGTTATAAAGATTTTTAGTTCTTTTAGTTTTACAACTGTTGATAAATGAATCTAAAGCATCATTGTAATTTTCATTATTCCATTGAGGTAACTTTGTGAAATCACTTTCAATTAAATATGTTTTTGGCATATTTTTTGAAACAATCGTAGGTTTTGTTGTAACAGTAGGCTTTGTTTTAACTATAGGTTCTACAACTTCAACTATCTCTTCTTTAGTACACCCTAAAAATAAAGAAATAACTGCAATAAAATATAATATGTTTTTCATAAATCGTATTATACTTAAAATTAAACTACAAAATAGGTATAATAACGAAAAATATCAAAAGCAGATGGAATACAATGGAAAATTTAAGCTATTACGAAATATTAGAAGTTTCAAAAAGTGCTGATAAGTCAACAATTAAAAAAGCCTATAGAACTATGGCTAAAAAATATCATCCAGATAAAAATCCGGGGGATGAAGAAGCTGAACATAAATTTAAACGATGTAATGAAGCATATCAATGTCTAAGTGATGAACAACAAAAAGCTACTTATGACCGTTATGGTAAAGAGGGTCTTCAAGGTATGCGTGGTGGCAGAGGTCGAAGTCATTCATCTATGTTTGAAGATATGTTTAATAGTGCTAGAGGTGGTAATTCACGTCACCGTCAAAATCCAGCTGATATGGAAAAATATAACTTAGATATGAATATAGATATGTATATTAGTTTTCATGAAGCTGTCTTTGGATGTGAAAAAGATATAGAGTTTAAATATAAGAGCTCTTGTAAAAGCTGTAAGGGTACTGGTGCAAAAGATGCTAAACTATCTAAATGTGGGCAGTGTGATGGACAAGGTCAAGTTTATATAAGACAAGGTTTTATGACATTTTCTCAAACATGTCCATCTTGTCAAGGTGTTGGTTCTACTCCAGCTACTCCATGTGATAGTTGTCGTGGAAATGGCTTTGAAGAGAAAAAAGAGACAGTTACTATAAAAATTCCAGCAGGGATAGATTCTGACAATCGTTTAAGAGTATCTGGAAAAGGGAATATCGGTAAACGAGGAACTCGTGGAGACTTATATGTAACGTTTCAGGTAAAACCTGATAAACATTTCATTAGAGAAGGAAATGATGTTTATATCGAAATTCCTATATTTTTCACTCAAGCAGTTATAGGGGAAACATTAAGTATTCCTTCCTTAAATGGAGAGCTTGATCTAGTATTAGATGTAGGAACTCGTGATAAACAACAATTTACTTTTAGAGGTGAAGGTATAGAAGATGTTCATGGAAGAGGAAAAGGAGATTTTATAGCACAAGTAAATATTACTTATCCTAAAAAACTTAATGATAAACAAAAAGATATTTTAAATCAACTTCAAGAATCTTTTGGAATAGAGGAAACAAAACCTAGTGAGACTGTTTTAGAGTCAGCTATTCACACTATGAAAAGCTGGTTTAAATAGGTCTTAATTATGAATAGAAAAAATCTTAATAATAAACTAGCAACATTAGCTCTCTCTATGTTTAGAAAGGATTTTTTTGGTATCTATCATGGTTCTATTTCAGCTAAAACTGAGTCAAATAGATTTGTGATAAATACAAAAGAAGCTGTCTTTGATGCAATAGATGAAAAAAGTTTAATTGAACTTTACTATAAACAAGATTATCGTTGGAATATGGCGAGTATAGATTCAAATATTCATCATAGTATATATTCTCAAATCTCTGATGCAAAGTTCATCTGTTTTAGTATGCCACCCTTTACAACAGCCTATTCACTTGAACATAATCTCATTACTCCAAAAGATTATTTTGGGTATAAAGAGATAGGGACTATCCCTGTTGTAGACCCTAAGTGTTTTGATGACTGGTATGATAGAGCAAAAAGTGAAATAGCATATTATATGATGTCAAATAAAACTGATATTATGGTTATTAAGGGCTATGGTGTTTATATATTTAACCGTGACCTCAATGAGATGGCAAAAAAACTTGCTATTTTAGAAAAAAGTTGTAGATTACTTATGCTAGATAGCTCACAAAATGATTTTAATTTTGATTAACAAAAAAAAGGAAAAATAAAATGGCAATAATAGAAGTAGATGATACAGATTTTCAAGAAACTTTAGATGCAGAATTTAACAAAGGTCAGATAGTGATTTTAAAATTTGGCTCTGAGTATTGTGATACGTGTATGGCATTAGGCTTTGAACTTGAAGAGATTACAGACAAACATCAAAATATATCTGTTTTAGAGATAGATTGTGGAGAGTCTGAACAACTTACAGAGTTATATGCTATCCAACAAGTACCCACTATGGTTATTTATAAAGATAAGCATACTACATTATGGCATAAAGAGGGTGTAGTTTTAGCAGATGATATTGAGAATATCATTGAGTTTTAAAAATAATATGTTTAAGATTCTATCTTTAATTTTACTATCATCTCTAGCATTAAATGCTCACGTAAATGTGATGGTTACAGATGATACAGAAATTAACAACACATCAAAGCAAGAATTATCAAACCTATACCTTAAAAAAACAACTGAACTTAAAGGTAAAAAAGTAACTGTTATTAATAATAAAAAAAATTATGATGAGTTCAATAAAAAAGTTTTAAATAAAACACCTAGTCAAATTCATGCTTATTGGATGAAGCAGATATTTTTAGGAAAAAAAGTACCTCCTAAAAATATTGAACAAGAGAGCTTAAAAGGGGAGATAAGTAATAAAAAAAATACTATTATTTACTCCTCTGAGAAGTTAGATAAAAAGGTTATTTATGAAACTCACTAATATTTTACTTCTAAGCTCTGCTCTTATAGGTTCTTTATCTGCTAGTAGTCTTGATACTCAATTTAACTACTTTGGAAATCTAACAGCTAGTTCTATTAATGAAAAAGGCTATGAAGTTAATCATGTTATAAATAGTAATGTTGATGATAAATTTTCTTTAGCACCTTATTCAAAAGTTGGTGCTCAATTTAGTATTTATAATGATGATTTTATGTTTGTAACTCAAGCATTAGCTTATCAAAATAATGATAAAAATGAGTTAGAACTTACTTGGTTAAATGGTCGATACCAAATTATGGATGGTCTTTCTATTCGTCTAGGAAGAATGCAATTAGCTCTCTTTTTAAATTCAAATACTATTGATGTTGATTATGTTCATTTATGGACAAAAGCACCTATTGAGATATATGGGTCTATGCCTTTAAAATCATTTGATGGTATTGAAATAGCCTATGAAAAGGTCATTCAAAATTATTTTATAGAGTTTAAAATTACTCCGTATGGAAAAGCTTCTACAAATGTAAATGTCCTAAAAGGAACAGTAAAAGCTGATTTTACAGATATGAAAGCTATTGCACTAAGTGTTCAAAAAGGTAATTTAACATTATCAGCTAGTTATACCATAGGTATTTTTGATATGCCAACAGATAACATAACTGGATTAGCTCAAATTTTAGGTGGTTTAGAACAATATGGTAATGATGTAAGTCGATACTCTTATAAAAACAAAGATATAAGTTTTTTATCTTTTGGAATTAATTATAACTATAATAATCTTCTTTTTACCTCTGAAATCTCTCAAATTAAAAGTGAAAGTCTCGTACCTGATATGACAGCTTATTATCTTATGATGAGTTACAGATACAATAAATTTACACCTTTTATAATGTTTGCTGAAAATAAAAATGATAAAAATCTTTATAAAACTGACAATATTAAAGTTGTTGATGCAACAAGTGGTCAATTAAAAGCAGGTTTAGATGCTATTCTTTATAATATGAACTCTTCACAACAAACAAGTTCAATCGGTTTACGTTATGACTATAAAGTTGGCATAGCATTTAAAGCTCAGCTAGATAGAATAACATTTGATGATTATGGAACATATTATCCTAATCCTCAATCAACACATCAAAGATATGGTTTTTTATCTCAAGAAGTAGGAGTTGCTAAAGTACCAGTATTTCAATTTACTACTGGATTAAGCTTTGCTTTTTAAAAAAATCAACCTTAGTCTAGTAAAGAGATTATTATTTATCTATCTGATAAATTTATCTCTTTTTATAGGCTATATTTTTTTTAACTATATCTTTACATCTAATAATATTAATCATTTAGAAAATATTCAACAAAAACAACTTCCAATAAAAACACTTCATAGTGAAAATCTTCATCTATTAACAAATATACTTACTATATTTAGTGATACAGCTGTTACAAACGAGATAGATATGCTTCAAAATGCTAATAATCAAAAAAATAAAATCCTTATAAATCTTAATAAACTCTCTTTATTTATAGATAAAACAACAATAGAAAAACAAAAAAATCTCTTTTTAAAATACTATGAGATAGCCTATTCAACAACAGTAGATATTGTTCAAAATAAAGAAAATCTAAATATACAAAATATACTAAAAATGCAAAAGCTATCACAAAAAAATATACAATTTTTTCAAATGCAAAAAGATACCTCATCTAAAAAGTTACTCAACTCTTTAAATGAAATATCTAAAGACACTAAACTTTTTTTTCAAAACTCTTTATACCTCTCTATTCTTGCTTTGTTAATTATGTCTATTATTGGATTATATATATATAAAGTATTAAAAAAGAGATTTAAAGATATTACAAATTCTGTAAAAAATTTAGCAAATAATGAACCAGATTTTTCAAAAAGATTATCTATTGAATATAATGATGAAATTTCTGAAATAACTCTATGGATAAATAAACTCTCCTCTAAATTTCAAGAAAATTATGATGAACTTTACCGTCTCAAAATAAAAGCGGAAGAATCTACTAAATCAAAATCAGAGTTTTTAGCAAATATGTCACATGAAATTCGAACTCCTATGAATGGGATTATAGGGATGACACATCTAATACAAAAAACATCTCTTTCAGATAAACAGCTTCATTATATCAATATAATAGAAGCATCTTCCAACTCTCTTTTATCTATTATTAATGATATTTTAGATTTTAGTAAAATAGAGGCTGGAAAACTCCATATAGATAAAATTGCATTTAGTTTAAAAGAGCTACTCAATAATACCTCAAATATAGTCTCCTATAAGGCTATTCAAAAAAATCTTTCTTTTGATATATCATGTGATGAGATTCTTACTCATAAACTTTTTGGAGATAGTTTAAGAATAGCCCAAATTTTAATAAATCTTATTAATAATGCTATTAAATTTACAGAGAAAGGTTATGTCAAAGTTGTTATTTCAAGAATAGATGATATATATAAGTTTCAAGTAAGCGATAGTGGTATAGGTATGACACAATCGCAACAAGATAAACTTTTTCAAGCTTTTTCCCAAGCAGATAGTAGCACAACTAGACAATATGGTGGAACAGGACTAGGTCTTTCTATCTCAAAGCAATTAATTGGTTTGATGAATGGAAAAATTTGGGTTGAAAGTGAATTAAATGTTGGTTCGACTTTTAGTTTTGAATTAGAGCTTCCTACTATAGATAAACTTATTTCCAGTAGTGATGTTAATATTAGTGTAGATAAAAATAATTTAGACACAATACAGATGTTAAAAGGAAGTAATATTCTTTTAGTAGAGGATAATAGTGTTAATCAAGAGATTATTTTAGGTTTACTCAATACAAGTGGTATAAATATAGATGTAGCAAATAATGGTCAAGAAGCTGTTAATTTATATATAAAAAATCCTCTTAAATATGAACTAATTTTAATGGATTTACAGATGCCTATACTAGATGGTTATAAAGCAACAAAAATAATTAGAGAACTTTCTAAAGATATTCCAATTATAGCACTTACTGCAAATGCTATGAAAGAGGATATAGTCAAAACTAAAGATGCAGGAATGAATGATCATCTTAGTAAACCCATAGAAGTTCAAAAAATTTATACAGTTCTCTTAAAATATATATCTAAAAAAAATAGGAATAGCTTAGAAGTTTTAGCTATTAATGATACTATCAATATACCAAATTTTATCCATATAGATATAGATATAGGTTTAAAATATATGAATCAAAATAAAAAACTTTACCTTAAAATTTTAACTGATTTTCATCATAATAATATGAATTTAAAATTAGAAAATCTTAATAATGATGAGTTTAAAAGAGTTATACACTCTATAAAAGGATTGAGTGCAAATATAGGAGCAATGGACTTACATACTATCTCCAAAGAGCTAGATAAGTCTCAAGATAGAAATCTTTTACCTCAATTTTATAAAGAGTTATTTAATATTTTGAATGAACTCTCTATCTTAAAAACACTTAATAAAGATGAAACTCCTCTTTTGATAATAGAAAAAATAAAAAAAGAGGAACTCTTCTCTCTGCTTAAAGAAGCACTTACAACAAATAGAGCAAAAAATATCAAACCTATTATAAAAGAGATTGAAAAATATCAATTAAATAAATTTGATTCTGCTCTATTTCTTGATATTAAAGAGTTAGTAAATAGATATAAGTTTAAAGATGCATTATTAAAAATTGAACTCTAAGAGTCCAATAATTTAATAGCATCATACGCTGTATCCATCATCTTATCTATCTCATCATTTGTGATAATATAGGGTGGCATAAAATAAACTATATGACCAAGTGGACGAAGCAAAACTCCATGTTTAAGTCCATACTGATACACTTTTAGCCCTATTCTCTCTTCTGACTTATAACCTTTTAACTCAACTGCTAAAACCATTCCTGTTTGACGAACAGATGCTACATTTTTAAGTGTTTTAAACTTCTCTAGCTTATGAGCCATATACTCTGCTTTAACTCTATTTTTCTCTATAATATCATCATTTTCAAATATATCTAATGTAGCATTTGCTGCTGCACAAGCTAAAGCGTTTCCTGTATATGAATGAGAGTGTAAAAATGCTTTGTTGTCACTATAATCACAATAAAATTTAGCATATATATCATTTGTAGTAAGAACAACAGAAAGAGGTAGATACCCTCCTGTTAAACCTTTTGAAAGAACTATAAAATCTGGTGTTATATTAGCTTTATTACATGCAAATAACTCTCCCGTTCTACCAAATCCAACCATCACCTCATCCGCTATTAGATGTACATCATATTTTGTACATATCTCACGAATTAAAACTAAGAAGTGAGTATGGTACATATGCATATACCCTGCCCCTTGAATTAGTGGTTCTAATATAATAGCACTTATCTCATCTGCTCTTTCTTTACACAACTCTTCAAAAGCAAATGATGCTTCTATCGCTGATTCTTTTGTGGCATCTTTAGGTACTGCTGTTTGGATAGTTTTTAAAAGAAGTGGTTCATAGGTATCTTTATAAAGTTCAACATCTCCAACACTTAATGCCCCAATAGTTTCTCCATGATAAGAGTTTGTTAAAGATACAAATATACTCTTATCTTTTTTTCCATCATTAAGATGTGCATGGTAACTCATTTTAAGAGCAACCTCTACTGCACTTGAACCATTATCGGAATAAAAACATTTTTCTAAACCATCAGGGGTAAGTTTTACTAAACGCTCTGAAAGTTTTACCACTTGTTCATGTGTAAAACCAGCTAAAATAACATGTTCTAAAGTATCTAACTGCTCTTTTATCTTCTCATTTATATATCTATTTGTATGACCAAACATATTTACCCACCAGCTACTTATGGCATCTATATAAATATTTCCTTCAAAATCTTCAAGATAAATACCGTGTGCTTTTTTTATAGGTATAAGTGGTAATGTTTCATGGTCTTTCATCTGTGTACATGGATGCCAGATTACATCTAAATCTCTATTTTTAAGTTCTATATTTGTCATCTCTTGTATCCTCTTGTATATTGTAAATAATCATACTAAAATAGATAAAACAGATAGTGAATATATATTTAGTCTTAATTTTAAGTTTTTTTGCCTTATATAAGTTTTTTTGCCTTATAATAGAAACGAAGATAAAATTTAAAAGGATCTATTATGTTCAAAAAAATATCTATTATAACAATAACATTAAGTATTTTAACAACTTCATCTATTGCAGGGGATTATTGTTCACCTATTCCATTAAATGAAGTAATTGGTGCTACAAATACAGTAAACGATTCATCTGATTTATCGGCTAGTTTAGTTACAACTTCAGCAAATATGTTATCACTCTCTACCTCTTTAGTAGATGCAGGTTCAGCTGCAAATGAAGAGTATGTAAAAGCGATGTTACAACTCTCTCAAGATATTTTAGATATGGCTGATAATATTGCAAAAATGGCAGATAAAATTCTAGTAATGGCTGATGACATTGGCGATATGGCTGATAAAATTGTTGAAACTCAAAGAATACAAAGTGCAAATCTTTCTTTAACTCAACGTAATATTTTAAAAGCACAAGCAAACTTTAATTCTATTTTAGAAAAATAAAGTTTTTAAGAATTTATGATGAATACTAAAAATAAAATCTTATCAACTATTTTACTCTTTGGGCTTATTATTGGTGGGTGTGATATTCAATCAACAGCATCTACACCAACTCCTGATAGTAATTCTTCTAACTCTGAAAATAATGATAGTTCATCGACAGAGACAACGGATAATAATATAGAAAGTAATGATGAAGATGAAGATGAAGTAGATAATAGCACCCCAGAGCAAAATAAAACAAACTCTTTAATAGAAGAAGATGGTAGTTTAGAAACTTGTAGTAGTTTATTACAATCTGAACTAATAGGGTCAGTAGATACACTTAATGATTCTTTAGATTTATCTCAAAATCTTTTAGAAAACTCTACTCGTATATTAAAACTCTCTGAAAATATTTTAGATTCTGGTGATCTTATTAGTCTAACTTATATAAGAGCGATGCTTCAAATATCTCAAGATATTAATGATATGGCTGATAAGATAGACAATATGGCTGATAAAATTTTAATCATAGCTGATGATATAGGAGATATGGCTGATAGAATTATAGAGACTCAAAAGCTTATCAATAAAAATGTAGCTTTAATAGAACAAAATAGTTTACAAACTCAACGAAACCTCAACAAAAAACTATAAACAGTTTACCTTATGACTATCAAGTGTATCACTTGAAATATCATAGGGTATATTCTCATAAAAAAAACACTCATTATAACTATATTCTTCATTAGAAATACTCTTATAAAACCCACTAGGAACAGAGATTTCATTCTCTCCTATCTGCATAGGATTATCGGAATACCTAACCTCTATATAAATATCAACACTACCATACTCTTTAGCCTTAGCACGTTCTAAATTTTCAGTATCTATCCAAGAGTACCTATTTACATTTGGATTTTGAGGAACGATATTAGCCATAGAGTAAACACTATATAGAGATTTATCAGACCAATCAAAAGAGGCATCATTTGCTAAATGACCTCTATCATAACCACTTCCTGTATAATCTGAATAACTACTAGCATAAGTTTCGCTTATAGAACTTTCTTTATAAAAAGAGGGTCTTTGCTCTATATTTAATTTATCTACATTATCAGCATCTAAACTATAACTTACAGACCTTGCACCTTTAAGAGCATAGTCATAGCATATCTCATAATATTGTTTATCTATTATAATATCACAGTCACTATTTGAATATTGAAGAGGAGGTTGTGTTGTTCCACAAGCAGAAAAGAAAAATAGTATAGTTGAAGAAAAAACTATACTATTTAATTTACTATATAATAAAAATCTACTCACCTTTTTTAAGAATAAGAGTTGTAGATTTATTAAAGTTGAAATATTTATTTGCAACCTCTTTAACTTTTTTAGCAGTTACTTTTTGAACATCATCTTCATACGTTAAAAGAGGCGTTAAATCGCCACGAACTAAATAACTTCCATAAAGATTAGCAACAGAAGTTGAACTCTCTAATGAATAGATAAAATCAGCTTTAGTATTTATCTTTACTTTTTCTAATTCAGCTTTAGTAACATCAGTAGTTTTCATAAGCTCAATCTCTTTTAAAAGCTCAACCTCTACATCTACTGCTTTTACATTAGGATTACAAGTTGCTAAAAATATAAAAAGTCCAGGGTCTTTGTTTTCCATATTGTAAGCATACACAGAGTTTACCATCTGTTTTTCATCGACAAGTGTTTTATAAAGTCTTGAACTTTTTCCAGAAAATAAAATTTCAGATATAACACTAAGTGTAATTTGGTCTTTATGAAGATAGTTTGGAATATGGAATGTAATAGCTAACATTTCAACTTCACTATCTTTATTTACCATAATACGTTTAGCACCATCTTGTTCAGGTTCAACAAATTTAAACTTTGGTATCTCTACAAGGTTTTTAATTTTACCAAACTCTTTTTTAGCTTTTTTAAATACATCTTTAGGTTCAACATCACCTGTAACTATTAAAATAGCATTATTTGGTTGATAATACGTTTGATGAAAATCTTTAATATCATCAATAGTCCAAGTCTGAATATCATTCATAAAACCGATAGGAGTCCAGTGATAAGGATGATAAGTATATGCGTTGTTAAACATTGCAAAGTATAAAAATCCAAGAGGAGAATTTTCAGTTCTCCAACGTCTTTCCTCTGCTACAACATCTCTCTCAGGTTGAAACTCTTCATCTTTAAGATTTAGATTTTCCATAAGCTCAGCATAAAGTTCTACTGATTTACCAAGATTATCTGTACTTGATTTTATATAATAATGAGTATAGTCAAAACTTGTAGAAGCATTATTTACTCCACCGATACTTTTAACCTCTTTATCAAACTCACCAGCATCAAGGTTTTTAGTAGATTTAAAGTTCATATGTTCAAGCATATGAGCGATACCTGTTTTACCCATCACTTCATTTCTACTTCCAACTTTATAAAAGATGTCTGTACTTATAACATTTGTGTTATTTTTAAGAGGGATTACAACTATTTGTAATCCATTTTTAAGTGTTTTTGTTTCATACTTTGGTAGTGATGATGCCATAAGTGTTCCTAAAATTAATGTAATAGTTATAAAGAATTTCATAATTATTTTCTATCTGCGCCAATCGCTTGTGTTATATTTGAATATCCATCTGCTTTGATAAGTTCTGTTAATTCTTTATTAATATTCATTATCATATCTGGACCGTGAAAAATAATACCACTTAAAATTTGAACTAAAGAAGCACCAGCTTTTATACGTTTATATGCCTCCTCAGCAGAATCTATACCACCAACAGAGATAAGAATAGTTTTTCCATAAAGCTCTTTAGCGATAGCATCAAAAATTTTAAAACTTTTCTCTTTTAAAACTGCCCCACTTAAACCACCAATATTCATAGGCTGTTTTACAAGGGAATAGTCGATAGTTGTATTAGTAGCGATAATTCCATCAGCACCTTTTTCAACTGCCATTTTTGTAAGAGCTACTGCGTCTTCTATCTCCATATCAGGAGCGATTTTTAAGAAGATTGGCATCTTTGTAAGTGCTTTTGCCTCTTTAAAAAGCTGAGAGATAAAATCTTCATTTTGTAAATCACGTAAACCCGGAGTATTTGGAGAGGAGATATTGATAACAAAATAATCTCCACAACCATCAAACATCTTAATAAGATGAGTATAATCACTAATAGCATCCTCTTCAGATGTAAGTTTATTTTTACCAATATTTACACCGATAGGAGTAGTAAAAGGATAGCGTTGCTTGAGTTTTTCATGAATCTCATACGCACCATCATTATTAAATCCCATAGCATTTTGTATCGTTTCCTCTTCTATATGACGAAACATTCTAGGTTTAGGATTTCCAGCTTGTGGTTTAGGTGTGATAGTTCCTATCTCTGTATATCCAAATCCAAGTATCTGCATACCTCTAATCATAGTAGCATTTTTATCAAACCCTGCACCAAGACCAATTGGATTGTAAAATTTACGTCCAAAAAGTTCTTGTTCTAAAACATCATTTGTTATAAAATGAGATTTTAGAAATGGGTTAAACATAAATTGACATATATTAGGTAGTCTTAAAACAGTTTCAGCAAGATGGTGTGCTGTTTCAGGTTGTAGTTTAAAAAGTAGAGGTTTAATAGAGTTATAATTAATCATATTTGTTATATTTGCCTTTAAAAAAATTTAGTTATTATACAAGAATTATAGTAAAAATGTTCTTGTTTATGGAATTGGAACAGCTTCAAGTATCTCTTGAATTATCTCATCTGTAGTGATTCCATCAGCTTCCGCTTCATAACTTAAAACGATACGATGACGCATTAAATCTTTAGCGATAAAAGCAACATCAACAGGTGTTACAAAATCTTTTCCGCGCATAAATGCCATCGCTTTAACTACTTTAAACATATCTATGCTTACACGTGGAGAAGCACCAAATTGAAGCTTATCAACGAGACTATCAAGACCATACTCTTGAGGGTTTCTACTTGCATTTACAAGTTCTATCATATATTTTTCAATCTCTTTGTCTATATGAACCTCTTTAATAGCTTGCTTAATTTTTACAATATCATCAGCTGAAATAATAGCTTTTATCTCTTGAAAATTTCCACTTGATATACGTCTTGCTATCTCTAACTCTTCCTCTTTAGTGTTATATCCTACAACTAGTTTAAACATAAACCTATCTAATTGAGCTTCAGGTAATTGATATACACCCTCTTGTTCAACAGGATTTTGAGTAGCCATTACAAAAAATGGTAAATCAAGTTTAAAAGTTGTGTCACCTAATGTAACCTGCTTCTCTTGCATAACTTCAAGTAATGCAGATTGTACTTTTGCTGGAGCACGATTTATTTCATCTGCTAATAATAGATTTGTAAAAATTGGACCTTTTTTTATTTTAAAACTATTATTTTTAGGATCATAAATTTCAGCACCTAAAATATCTGCTGGAAGTAAATCTGGAGTAAATTGAGCACGCTTAAAATCAAGTCCTAATGACTTTGATAATGCATTTACTGTTGTCGTTTTAGCAAGTCCAGGAACACCTTCAATGAGGACATGACCTTCACAAAATAGTGAAATTAAAAGACCATCAATCATCTTTTCTTGACCTACTACAACTTTAGAAATCTCTTTTTTTATTGCTTCAACTTTTTCAATCATAATTCGCCTTATTTTTAATAATCCAATTATAACAAAGGCTAGTTAATAGTTTTAAAATAACTAAATCGATTTTACTCACTGTTTACTCACTAAATTTATGAAGTTTTAATACAAAATTACATAGAATTGCGTAAATATTATAACTCAAGGCTATTCTCTTATGATTACATGGATGCAAACACATAAAAAATATCTAATTATTACTATCTGGATTTCGACTATAGCTTTCGTTGGAGCTGGTTTTGTTGGATGGGGACAATATGACTATAGTCATAAAGCTGGAGCAGTAGCCGAAGTTGGAGAAGTAGAAATTACTAGAGGTGACTTAGAAAAAAGCTATTCTCGTTTGTATTCTCAATATAATGAGATGTTTCAAGGTAATTTTGATGAAGAGAAAGCAAAAACTTTTGGTTTACAACGTCAAGCACTCAAACAATTAACTGATCAAGCACTACTGTTAAACTTAGCTATCACTTATGATTTAGAGATAACAAATAAAGAGATTTTAGTAAAACTCACATCTCAAGAGTATTTCTTTGAAAATGGTGTTTTTAACAAAGAGATTTATAAAAGTGTTCTTTCAAGAAATAATTTAACTATGTCTGAATATGAATCCGATCTTAAAAAACAGCTACTCATCGCAAAAGTATTAAAACTTTTACCTGTTCAAACAACAGAAAATGAAGATAAAATTTTAAGTACAATTATGAGTATCTCAGATAAAATTACTTATTTAGTATTAACAGATGAGATTATCTCAATAGATAGTTCAGATGAAGCTTTAAAGAAATTTTGGGAAACTAAAAAACAAAATTATATGACTGACATTAGCTATAAGATTGAATATATTAAAAATGAACCAACTTCTTTATCTTATGATGAAGCAACAATAACTAGACACTATAATGATAATAAAACACATTTTAAAAATAATGAAGGAAAAATTCTTTCACTTGAAGATGCACAAACTAAAGTTATCGCTGAGTTAAATGAAAAAAGTACAAAAAAAATAGCACTTAGAACTTATATAAATTATAAAAAAGGAAAACTTGATAAATCTGTAAAAATAAATACACATACTGTTTCAGGAATAGATAGTTTATTTGATAACGAAACAGTTAAAAATATCGCTAAACTTACAGTAATATCACCCTATATGAAACCTATAAAAATAGATAATGAATATTTTACAATTAAACTTTTAAAAACTATTCCTTCAAAAATCAAACTATTTGAAGATGCTAAAGCGGAGCTACTTCCTTTATATACAATGGAAACAAAAAAAGAGAAACTATTAGAACTTGCAGAAACTTTTCTTAAAGATTTTAATGGAACTACAACTGATTTTATTACAAGAAAAGATAGTGATAAAATTGAGAAGTTAAGTATAAATAATTCAAATGAGTTTTTAGAGAAACTGTTTGATTCTCAAAAAAAGAGATCTTTTATTGTTTTAAATGATGGGAAAATAGTTCTTTATGATATTTTAGAACAAAATTTAATAGCTTCAGATGAAAAAATAGAAAATAGTTCTATTTTAGATTTAAAAAACAATATATTTAATCAATCACTAGTAAATAATCTTAATACTAAGTATAATACTAAAATTTTAATAGAAGGACTATAACTTGAGCAGAACAGTCTTAGCGATAGATATTGGCTCTACTAAAATATGTGCGATTATAGCAGAGGTTGATAGTAATGATAATATTGAAATAACGGGAACAGGCACAGTTAAATCTTATGGTTTAAAAAAGGGAAGTATTACAAATATTGACCTAGCCTCTAAATCTATTAAATTAGCTGTTGAAGATGCTAAACGTATCGCAGGAGTTGATATAAATAGTGCTGTTGTATCTATTTCTGGAGCTTATGCAAAAAGTGTTCACTCAACGGGTATAGTTAATATTCAATCAAAAGAGATTAGTATTACAGAAATAGAAAGAGTTATGGATACAGCTCTTTACAATGCAAACATTCCCAATGATTCTGATGTTTTACATGCTCTTCCATATAATTTTAGAGTAGATGAACAAGATTTCATAGAAGACCCATTAGGTATGAATGCTTCACGACTAGAAGTTGAAACACATATTATTACAACGCAAAAATCAAATCTTAATAATCTTAAAAAAGCTGTTAAAGCAGCTGGTATTGAGGTTGAAAATGTTGTACTAAATGGTTATGCTTCTTCAATTTCTACACTTAATAATGATGAAAAAGAGTTAGGTGTGGTAGTAATAGATATGGGTTCAAATACTTGTAATGTTATTATTCATGCTGGAAATTCTATTAAATATAACGATTTTTTAGGTGTAGGTTCAAATCATATTACAAATGATTTATCAAAAGCTTTACATACTCCTATTAGTATTGCAGAAAATGTAAAATTAAATTACTGTTCTTTAATTACACCAAGTAGTGATTTAATAGAACTTCCAGAGATTGGAGATACAGAAACTATTAAAGAGGTTTCTTTAGAGATAGTAAATAGTGTTGCTTATGCTAGAGCAGAAGAAACTTTAATGATTTTAGCTCAATTTATAGAACAAAGTGGTTTAAAAGAACAGATAGGTGCAGGATTTGTCTTGACTGGTGGTTTCTCAAGAATGGATGGAATGAGAGATTTAGCAGTTGCTGTCTTTGAATCTCAATCTATTAGACTAGCACGTCCAAAAGAGATGAATGGTGTTTTTAATAATTTAAAAGAACCAGAATATGCAAGTGCTATTGGTCTTCTTATGTATACAGCATCTTCATATACAAAATATGAGATAGATGTTAATAAAAAAGTAAGACATCCAAATGAAATTCCAAGAGCGAAAACTATAGTAACAGGACTTACAAATACAGCTAATATAAATTCTGTTCCTGTTATTGAAGAAACTGCAAGTATATCAACACCTGCACAAGCTAATTTAGAACAAGACGATGTAATGGTTGATTTAAACCAAATTACGAAAGACAAAGATAAAGGTAAAAAACCTAATATATTTGAAAAATTTACAAACTGGGCTACCCAGTTATTTTAAAGGAGAGAGAATGGAACCATTTTTAGTTGAAGAAGCGAGTAATATTACAGGTGCAAGAATTATAGCTGTTGGTGTTGGTGGTGGTGGTGGAAATATGATTGGCCACATGCTTAAAGAGGGTGTTACAGGTATCGAAATGATGCTAATAAATACTGATGCTCAAGCTTTAGATGAAAATTCAGCTGCATCTAAAATTCAAATTGGTGCAAAACTTACTAAAGGTCTTGGTGCTGGTATGAAACCAGAAGTTGGGAGAGAATCTGCACTTGAAAATCAAGAAGAGATTAAAGAAGCATTAACTGGTGCTGATATTGTATTTATCTCTGTTGGTCTTGGTGGTGGTACTGGTACTGGTGCTGCACCTGTTATTGCTAAAATTGCTAAAGAACTTGGTGCATTAACTATTTCAGTCGTAACAAAACCTTTTAAATTTGAAGGTAAAAAAAGAAGTCGTCTTGCTCATGATGGTTTAGAAGAACTTAAAAAAGAGAGTGATTCTATTGTTGTTATTCCAAATGATAAGCTACTTTCTATTATTGATAAAAAATTAGGCTTAAAAGATAGTTTTAAAATTGTTGATAGTATATTAGCTGAAGCTGTGAGTGGTACATCAGGTGTTATTCTTTCTAGTGGTGAAAATGATATAAATCTTGACTTTGCTGATCTAAAAACAGTTATGGGTCATAGAGGTATTGCTCTAATGGGTATGGGTGAAAGTCAAGGTGAAAAATCTGCCTATGAAGCTATAAAATCAGCTATTGAATCTCCTTTACTTGATAATATGTCTATAAATGGTGCAATGGGTATTCTTGTTCACTTTAAACTTCATCCGGACTTTTCTATGATGGAACTTTCAGAAGCGATGGATGTTATTGATGAAAGTGCGCATGAAGATGCTGATGTTATTTGGGGTACATCTACTGATGATTCACTAGAAGAAGACTATATTAAAATAACTCTAGTTGCAACTGGCTTTGAGAAAGATTTGACAAATAACAAAGATTTTGTAAGTGAAACACCTATCGCTGTAAAGCCTAAAGCTCAAAAAATACAGACACAACAACCAACAGTAACAATTAGACCGAATGTTATTCGTTCTAAACGTGTATCTGGTGGTACAGATATTAATGATGATCTTGAACTACCTACATATATGAGATATGCTCAAGACTAAAAAGTAAATTTACTTCTCCCCTTAAAATATATAAAACTCATTTTTTTGAGTTTTATACCTATAAGAAAACTCCATTTTTAATATAAAAAATAACTGGATAATATGTCACTATACCTACATAAAGAAAATTAAATAAAAAAGATAGAGTATAAAACTTCTCTATCTCTTGTTTATTAAACTCTATAAATGCGATAACTAATCCATTAAATGTTCCTATAAACAGAAATGTATAAAGAAAATATCCAATATAGTTATAATCTTTTTGTAAAAAGCAAAATGGACATTTATGTGTTGGAAGTTCATAAATATATGTTCCAAAAAAAGATATGAGTGTTATAAGTGAAATAATTATAAAAAATAGATTGAGTATAGAAAATAGGTATCTTAGTTTAAAGATATAACTTATAGTTAAAAATAAAAATACTCCATAAAATATACCTAAAAGAATAAAATAGTCTAATGATAAAACCATTGATAGATATGATTGTGAACTACTAGAATAGATAACTCCACAACAATCAACTATACTTGTAACATCAATAGCATTAAACATCATTATCTCTAAAATAATCTCTACTACTAAAAGAAAAAATAGCCCTATAAAAAGTCCAAATTTCTGTTTTATATAGGGTTGTACTTCAAATTTAATATCTTTAGAGTGTAAAACTATCCAATAAGCAAAGAGATATAAATTTAACACCTTTAAAACTAAAAGATATGAACCATACACGGTAGCATCAACAACCCCTGCTGCACACATAGCTCCTGAAATAATATTTGACATATCATCAAGAGTAAATATAAAAAAAAGAAAAAGTGGTACTTTTATAGCAAATATATATTTAATAATTGTGGCACTTAAATAACTCTGTTTTTCTAACTTATATTGAAGTTGTGATGTTGAGTTTTCATTCCAATATAAAAATATTCGAACACTAAAGTAGAATGCGATAGCTGATAAAAGAGCAAAGAGAGCATTTAATATATATATAGTTAATATCTCAGGAGAGAGTATCATACGATAATTTTACCATCACTCATCTCTATCTCCCTATCTATAAACTCTAATCCAAAAAATAGAGGGTCGTGAGTAGCTATAATGATAGTTTTATTCATCTCTTTTAACTCCTTCATTATCTCTATAAACTTTTCAGAGAGCTTTTTATCTAAATTTGCTGTTGGTTCATCTGCTAAAATTATTTTTGGTTCATTAATATAAGAACGAGCGATAGCAACACGTTGCTGTTCCCCACCAGAAAGATTTTTTACTATAATATCTTTTTTATGAAAAATAGAAAACTTTTGCATAACTGTATTTAACTTTATTTCAACATCATCTGCTTTGAGATTTAATGGTACTAAAGGAAGTAAAATATTATCTTTTACACTCAATGTTGGAATTAGATTATACTTTTGAAAAATAAATCCTATGTTATCTCTTCGATATATAGAAGCAAAATTATCCGAAAGTTTAGAAATTTTTTTACTATCAACGATCACTTCCCCACTTGTAGGTTTACTTAAAGCTGCAATAAGAGATAAAATACTACTTTTACCACTTCCACTCGCACCCTTTAATAGTATAACCTCACCCTCTTTAAAAGTTATATCTATATTCTCAACTGCTTGAATAATATTATTCGTATTTATCTCGTAAGTTTTTGTTACATTTTTAAATGTTATCATTATCTTATCACCTCATCAGCATCTAGTGTTGCAACTCTCCAGGATGGAATTATTATAGATGCTATATAGATAGGAACACTCAATAAAAAAACTAAAAAAAGTGTTTGAAAGTCCATAATAAAACTCAATGAAAAACTAGGTTTTAAATTTGAATACCCAATAAATATATCTCTAATCAAAGGTGCTTCAAAAAGGTAAACAAATGCAAATGCAAATATAACACCTAAAAGATAGGAGAAAAAAGAGATAATAAATGATTCATAAAATTTCTCTTGTAAAATATCTTCAACTCTCCAACCTATCGCTTTAAGTATTCCAACTTCATGTTTCTCTTCACTACTAAGTCCACTTGCTTTATCGTAAATAATGATAAAAAAAGTAAATAGTGAAATTATAAATAGTGCTAAAAATATTCCACTTTTATAGTTAAACAGATGCTCATAACTTACTTTTATATCTTCATTTGTAATGACTCTAGCCGTTGGAATAATCTCTTTTATTTTTAATGCTATTGTATCTATCTCATTAGGATTAGAGACTTTAACAACTATATCTGTTGCCATATTCTCTTTGAGTGCAAATATCTCTCTTAAATTCTCTTTTGACATAACTATCATATCATTAGATTCTAGTTCTATATCTGAATTAAAAACACCAGCTATATCTATTTTTTTAACAGTTCCATTGGGTTTTATAAAGTTAAAATAGTTTTTATAATAGTTTTTATACATAAGTTTTTTTACACCCCGACCAAGATACATGCTACTTTCATCAAAACTCGAAATTTGAGTAAGATGAGTTAAACTCTTTTTATACTGATTTTCAAACATATCTATACCGACAAGAGTAAAATGAACATCTGCATTCTCAAAATAGTAATACCCCCAAACTCGTGCAACACTCTCTTGCA
The DNA here is from genome assembly GCA_964642985.1 of uncultured Sulfurimonas sp. Taxonomy (GTDB): domain Bacteria; phylum Campylobacterota; class Campylobacteria; order Campylobacterales; family Sulfurimonadaceae; genus Sulfurimonas. Next base: position 1,841 of record CAZXSD010000023.1, on the reverse strand, counting down.
CACCTGAAATAGAGAGTATTTTATCTACTTTTGAAATCTCTATATCATAGTGACGACCACCTTTGTAGTTTTGAACTATTATCTGAGGAAGAGAGTTTACAGTAGAGTTTAATTCATATTTTATGGAGTTCGTTATAAAAAAGATTGAAGTTAGTAAAAATATCAAGAGTGTAAAAACTATAAAAATAAAAATATTTTTACTTTTTTGTCTTAAAATTGAGTTTATTGCATATTCTATAAGATATTTATTCATTGATAAGACTTGTATTTGCATAGCTAGATTTAGAGTATTCTCGTAAACTTCCATCTACACTATAGATACTAAAAATATCACTTAAACTTCTATGTCTAATATAGGAAGTTTCGGTGGAGATAGCTAAATCTGGTAGTCCTACTGTTTTTACAAACATATTTTTTTGAACTAAATCACTATCATTCATAGTATTGAAAATTTGAAGATATATAACTTCTAAGAATAGAATAACAGATAAACTAATAAATGTTATAAAAAGATATTTACTCTTTTTATTCATTTAATTGATATACTAACTTTTCTGTTATCTCATCAAACCCTAAAACTTTAGTTCCCCTATGATCCATATAAAAAACTTTTGCTTCACTTTTATTTTTAAATGCTATCAACTCATTTCCCATAGGTCCATAAATATCACTTCCTATTACATAAAAAGCTTTTCTAGCATCTATAGCTTTTTGAGAATAATAATCTAATACAAGTATTTTTTTTATCCCATTATTATGTTCAAAATAGTATTTAAAAAGATCTTTCATACCATCAAAAGAGTAGTGTTTATCACTATAAAAAATTTGTGTTGCCCATCTTGGATATTTATAAACAAACATTCCACAGACTGGACACTTCTCATCTTTTTTTACAATGATTTTTTCTTCTTCGTTAACATTACTATTTTTTATTTCCCATAAATAGAGAGAAAGTGCCTCAAAATATCTTTTATTGACTACTTTACATAGATTTTTAGATTTTATTTTTTCCTGCATCTCTTGCATAGTTTTATATTTTCCAACATCTATATCTTGACATTTATGTTTATATATTTTTTTACCCATAGGATAAATTTTTTTCTCTTTTATCGCTTGAGAATAGTTTGATTGTGCATAGAGTGAAAAAGTGCTAAGTAGAATAAGTAGAATAGTTTTTTTTAAGATAAACATATTTAATTCCTTTTGAAATTAATGTTAATTAGTTCGTAAAAGCATTAATCTTCGAATAAAAAGAACTATCAAAGCTACTGCTAAAATTTTAAAATCTATTTCACTAGCTATATGAAGGTTATGAAATGTATCACTCTGTGTTGCTTCTGCACCAAGTGCCTGCATAGCAAGAATTTTAGGAGAATAGATAGCACTAAACATAAGACCTGAAAAAATAACTATAACAGCTGCAGCAAAAGAGACAGCATCTCTTGCACCTGTTTTATATAAAGCAGATTCATAAATAACAACCGCCAGAACTACAAAATAGATCCAGTAAGAAAATCTATGAAATATTTCACCCATAATTATTCCATTATTATAGTTGTCCATCAATACACCCGATAAAATCTTATCTGTATGAAAAATAACGGGTGCAGAGATAGCACCTAGAACCAAAACAGCACCAAAAGTTGCTGATAAAACAATTAGATAACCAAAATCTGCATAAATCTTTTTACTCATTACTACACCTTTAATGTAAATCCACGATCAAAATCACTTAAATCTTTATAAAATTCTAAAGTGTTAAATTCTGTATCTTTTAAATATTGTGTAATCTTATCCTTTTGGTCATAACCCATCTCACAAGTAAAAAAGTTAATCTTTCT
>CAZXSD010000022.1:0-23719 GCA_964642985.1 uncultured Sulfurimonas sp. | reverse complement strand
CTTTATCTTTCACATCTTCTAAAATATCTTCAAATCTATTAGCAATAATAACATCGCTTATATCTTTAAACTCTTCTAAATTTTTAATAACTTTTGAGTGAAAAAATTCGTCTTCTTTCATAACTGGTTCATAGATAACAACCTCTATCCCTTTAGCTTTAATACGTTTCATAATTCCTTGTATAGCACTACTTCTAAAGTTATCTGAACCACTTTTCATAGTCAGTCTATATATTCCAACTACTTTAGGATTTCTAGCTATAATAGAGTCGGCTATAAAGTCTTTTCGAGTGCTATTTGACTCAACTATTGCACCTATAATATTATTTGGTACATCTTTATAGTTTGCACGTAGCTGTTTAGTATCTTTTGGTAAGCAGTATCCACCATATCCAAAACTGGGGTTATTATAGTGTGTTCCTATTCTTGGATCTAAACCAACACCCTCTATAATATCTCTTGAATTAAGTCCATGAGATTCAGCATAAGAATCTAGTTCATTAAAATAGGATACTCTTAGAGCAAGATAGGTATTTGAAAATAGTTTTACCGCTTCTGCTTCTGTAGACTCTGTAAGTAAAATATCTATATCTTCTTTTATAGCCCCCTCTGCTAAAAGTTCTGCAAATATTTTTGCTCTTTCACTTTTTTCTCCAACTATAATTCTACTTGGATGAAGATTATCATAGAGAGCAGATCCCTCTCTTAGAAATTCTGGTGAAAAGATGATATTTGTAGTATTAAATTTTTCATTTATAGATTTTGTATAGCCAACAGGTACCGTTGATTTTATAACCATTGTAGCCTTTGGATTTATCTCTAACACATCCTTAATAACTATCTCTACAAGTTTTGTATTAAAGTAATTTGTTTCTGGATCATAATCTGTAGGTGTTGAAATGATTATATAATCGGCATCTTGATAGGCTTCCTCTTTATCAAGAGTAGCTCTAAAATTTAGCTCTTTTGTTTGTAGATATTCACTTATCTCTTTATCTTCAATTGGAGAAATTTTATTATTTAACATTGTAACTTTTTCAGCAACTATATCTAATGCTACTACTTCATTATGTTGCGCCAAAAGAATACCGTTTGATATACCTACATATCCTGTTCCTGCTATCGCTATTTTCATCTATTTAACACCTTTTTTCAGTTTATTTTTCAATATAATTTTACCACTTTCAACACCAGGTTGATCATAAGTATTTATCTGTACAAATTTCCCTATACAAGAGGTAAGAAGTTGATAATTATACATAAGTTTTGCTATATTATATTCATTTACTTTTTCTATAGTTATAACATCACACGGCACATCTTTAAGATCTTGTATCGCTTGTATTGTAGCATTTGCTTGAGCTTCTATAAGTTTTGAAAAAGAAAGATTATTTATATACTCTAAGTCATCAAATCCATCAAGTGTATTTGAAGGTATAATCGTATCATCATCAAAATTATTTATTTTTATAAATGTTACTGTTTTATCTCTTTTACCCTCTACTATAAGTTGTAAAAAGCTATGTTGGTCTACTGGTCCTATCAGACCTATTGGAGTATGAGATTGTTTTGTGTTATTAATATTTCGCTTTCCTAAACTCTCTCCCCAAAGCTGTATATACCATTTATTAAAACCCTCCAATGCAGAAGAGTAGGAAAAAAGTATATTTATATTAAATCTATTTTTATTTTCTACTAAAAATCTTGCTTTTTTGATAATGATTTCATACTCTTCACCCTTATCAAAAAAACTATCTTTTACCTCTCTTGCTCCAGATAAAAGGATGTCTATATCCACTCCAATTATAGATAGTGGAACTAATCCAACAGTAGAAAATACCGAAAATCTTCCACCTACATTTTTAGGTATCGTAAATGTTTTTATACTCTGTTTATCCGCATAATCTGTAAGTTTACTATCATGTTCACTTATTACGGTACAGTTTGATTTATCTATAGTTATCAATGAACTTAAATATTTAAAAATACTTATAGTTTCTATCGTAGTACCTGATTTACTAATTACTATAAAATGTGTATCTTCTAAATCTAATTTTGCTAATTTTGATTTTATATCAATAGGATCTGTTGATTCAAAAAAGTGAAGAGTTTTTGTGTATTCATTTGATTTTTTCAAAAAATCATAAATGGCAATAGTACCTAAGGTACTTCCACCTATACCGATAATAGCAATATCTTTTTTAACTATACTTGCTGCATACTCTTTTATCTCTGTTGTATCTTGCAGTGGTAAATTATAATACCCTATAGTTTTAGATTCCTCTTTAATAGCTTCAAAAATAATTTCATTTGATCTGATTTGATAAAAATTTTTACTATATTGCATTTTTAATCCTATTTCTCTATCTTTTTTTCTATATCAACGAGTCGATATAGATTTTGTTTAATATACTCTAACTGTAATCGATTTCGATTATAAAAATATTCTTCAGAAGAGATACTTATATATGGATCATAATTACTACTAGGAACTAGATTGTTAGTTCCGTCATCTCTTAATATAGTGCTTTTAAGAAAATAATTAAAATGATTAGTTCCTTTTATCTGAGCATATTTATAAGTTGGTGTATGTTTGAGTGTTAATGGAATTTCAATCCCTAGTCCTGCATATCTATCAAGCTCTTCAGAGAAAAAGTTATTCTTTGATTTACTCTCTTGATAGCCAAGATAAACAGCTACATCTCCAAAATATCTTTTTATTTTTATATCAAAACCTTTATCTTGATTCCAATATTTACCAAAATTAATTTCACCAATAATATTATAACTGCTTAATAAATAACTATACTTCATTAAATACAATTCTCTACTATCAAACTTTCCAAGCCAAAATTCTTTATGTGCATCCCCATCTTGAAACTGTTCAAAGTAGCCAATTTTTATTTTAAATGTATGATTTCCTATGTTATTAATATATTGATTGATTACACCAGCATAATTTTCTGCAAATGTACCTATACTTAGAGTATTTATACCAGTAAATATATTCTTACTACCATGAAGCATTAAGCTCTCTATATAGGAACCATTTTCATATAGTTTCATAAACTCATCATATTGATGATCATCAATTTCAGAATCATGAATATGAATATCTCCAACAGCACTAAAATCGATACCATCATACAGATTTATAATCACTTGAGTTCTTAACCACAATTTATAATTAAACGCTCCAAACTCATTACCAATAAATGTTGTCAGTTTTGGAGAAAGTTCTATTTTTGTTTTTAGAAAAGAGTTATTCATATTTACTACATTAATATAAAAATCTTTTCTATTAAAAGGTGATATTTTTTGAAGGGAATTTGCAAATAGTTCTTTTGTTATAGCATTAGGGTTTTCATAAAACTTTTTAGCTTTATCTATATCTCCAGAGAGAGTAATTACAACAACTTTACTTTTTTTCTGTTCTAAGATAAATTTTGAATATTTTGTTTGAGTAAGTAAACCTATAACTATACCCATTGCATCCAAATCATTATATAAAAATACACTATTTTCATAAGCTATATAAATAGTATCATTTTTAGTTGCGATAGTAATATTTTCTATCCCTAATTTTTCAATTTCTTTTGCTATCTCTTTGATTGTTATATTTTGACTTAGTATATTATCTATTTTTACTTCTTCATTTAGATATGAACTCTTTTTAACTTGCTGCAGCTGATAAACATCTTGTTTATATTTATTAACACTATTTGCACTATAAGATTTACTATTTTCATAAAGAGGAAAAGTTAAATTTATACTCATACTAGTTTTATAATTTTGAGTGATATTTGTTGTTATAAGAGTATTAAGTTTAAAGTTTGAGTTCCAAGTTTTTGGCATCTCTACTCTTAGTGCCATAAAATTCTCTTTTGAATCATTTTCTGCTAATAAGTATAACCAATCAAATGTTTTTAGCTCAACTCCACCAAAAAAACCATCCATTCTTTTATTAGCATCATTATCTACTGTCGAAACTCCATATCCAAAAGAGGTACGAATAAAGGAAATCTCTTTATCAAAAACAATATATCTATTACCATAATAGTTTGCAGCACTTCCTAGGTCTTGATACCCTAAAGCTACATTTGGCAGATATTTATGGGTATAAGGTATTTGAAATTTGAAATTAGCAGATAAATCTCTATGATATCCAGGAACCTCTGAAAATCGTCCTTGAATCTCAAAATAGGGAAGTAATCCTATACCAAAAACATAATTTTCACTATAACTATACTCTCTATTTTCATCATATCCACGTAAAGAGTTATTAAATTGATTATCTAAATGAAATGTTAAATCACCTTGTGTCATCACTTGAGCATTTGGTGTATTTATAATTCCTGTAAAACCTTGATTTGAGAGAGAGTGGGAAAGTTCATTTGCATAAAGAAAGTTAAATAATAGCAATAAGATAATAATAATAGTTGATTGTTTCATAGAGGAATTATATTATCTCTTCCCTTAAAAAAGGAAGAGATGGTTAAATATTAAAATTTACCAATTTGTTGATGCACCTGTTCCACCTGTTGGTATATTCATACATTCGTTATCTTTCATTACACCACCCTTAGCTGTACACTCAGCTAATGCTGCTGCTATTCTAGCTGCTTCTGCTTCTGCTGCTATTCTAGCTGCTTCTGCTTCTGCTGCTATTCTAGCTGCTTCTTTTTCTTCCGCTGTTTGAGCTGCTTCTGCTGCTAGTTTAGCTGCTGCTTCCGCTTCTTCTGCTGCTGCTTCTGCTTCTTCTGCTGCTGCTTCTGCTGATGTTGCCGCTACTTCTTTAACTGCTGTTGCCGCTACTAATGCTGCTTCTTTAGCTGCATCAATATTACCTTTAGCTTCATCTGCTGCTGCTGTTACTGCTGCCGCTGCTGCTTCCGCTGCTGTTTGTTCTGTTGTCGCTTTTGCCGCTGTCGCTTTTGCCGCTGCTGCATCTGCTGCCGCTTTTTCTAATACTGCTAAAGCCTTATCTGCTTTCGCTTTTATTTCAGCTGCTTCTGCTATTTTGATTTTTTCTGCTGCTTCTGCAACATCCGCTTCTTTAGTTGCTGCTGCTTGTGCTGCCACTGCCGCTGCTTCTTCTGCATCTGCTTGATCTGCTGCTGCTTGTGCTGCTACTGCTGCTGCTTCTTGAGCTGCCACAATTTGAGCTTGTGTTGCATTCTCTGATGCTGCTAAATCTGCTGCTACTTTTGCATCTGCTGCTGCTTGTAATGCTGCTTTTTCTTTTGCAATAATTGCATTTGCTGCATCTTCTGCATTTTGTTGAGCCGTTGCAATAGCTAAAATAGCTTCATCACTTAATTCATCATCTGCAATTTTATCAGCTACTTCTTTTGCTGCTTCTTTTGCTTTTGTTTCTAAAGTAGTATTTGCCGCTACCATACCTGAGTTAAGAGCTAAAGTAGCATCAGCTATATCTCCCTCAGCAATAGTCGTCTTAGTTAAATCAGCTTGTGCTACAGAATGAACTGCTGAACTCTCAGCAACAGCTTTTGCTGCAACTTTAGCTGCTGGTTTATCTTCAAAAACTTCATTTGCTGCATCTTTTGTAGCTTTAGCAACCATTTTAGATGAAATTTCTATAACTTCTGTATCACCTGATAATTTTGCAATTTCTACAGCATCGTTTAAGCTCTGAGCTAAACTTTCCGTTACACTATCCATTGCATCAGCAATACTAGTGTTCCCATCTGCCCCTGCAACAGTAGATGAAGCGGCATGAACAAGAGTTTGAATTTGAGCTTGTGCAGCTAAAACTGCTTTAGCATTTTTTTTCTCTGCATCTGTATTTGCTGTATCAGCTTTTTCAAAAGGATTATATGCTGTTAATGCAACTGCAGGATCAATACCAAGAGCTTTTTTAAGTGTAGTTTCTGCTTCTTCTGCCGTAGTAGTAGCATCCATTAAAGCTTCAATCATTGATGTTAATGGACTAACAATAGTTGAATTTGCAGGAGCTTTTAATGTACCAGTAAAAGGAAGTCCAGTACCCATATCTTTACCACCAACTAAAAGTAAAGAACCTTCTTGTGATGTATGTAAAATAAAGTTACCAGATACATCAGTTGTTGTATTATCTTCACCCTCATCACATGTATTGTTTTCAATGTGATTAACACATACTGTAGCACCATTAATCTCACCATCAATAGCAACACCATCTATAATTGTTATTTTAGGTGTGCCAGATTCAGCGTTCCAACTATCACCTGAGTCTGTACAACCCGTCATTAATGCAAGAGCCATTGCAGCCGAAACTGCTAAATTAATTTTTTTCATAAAAATCCTTTGTTTTATTATAATTACTTAATTATAAACTGTTTTCAGTTAAAACTTAGTTAAGACTTAGTTTTCTTTTTTTATAAAAGCTAGAAAGAAAACTAAAAAAATTCCTAAAATAATACTTGTCACAAATGAAACTACCAAAATTAAAGCACGTTTTGGTTTAGTTTTTGCTTTTATATATGATTTTGAGGGAGCAATTAAAACATCGCATTGATAATATGTTTTAGACTTCATCATAATTTTTTCTTCTATAATACCTGATATAATAGCTGATATACTTTCACGAAGCTCAAACCCTTCAGTTAAAACAAGTTCCTTCTCAAAGTATCCTAGTTTACTATTTATAATACGAAGATTATTCTCAACAAGATAGTTACTGGCATCTTTTAAAAAAAACTCTATGACAAAAGGTGGATATACTCTATCTGCATCACTATATGAAACATTAATAAGGGCTGTTTTTTTATCACTTGATATAGATAAATTAGATTGAATTAGTTTGACTGTATTAAAGATTTCTGCTTCATAATCAGTAATATTAGCATCTAAATCAGATTTAAAAAAATCATACACATCTCTATATCCAAGAGCAAATACATAGTTTTCATCTGCATTTTCAGCACTATAATGCTCTACTATTTTATTTTTTTTTACAAATTTTTTCATAAAATCATAATTATTAAGAAGGGAGTTAAATGCTACATCAGGAGTCATAGAACCACCTCCACCAACACTTATTCCAGCCATAGCAGCAAGACCACCTAAACCGCCTAAACCACCACTTTTACTCTCTACTGGTATTAAAATTGTTTCAGATTTATATATATTTGGTAGTTTTAGAACATATATAAAACTTATAGAAACAATTACAAAAGTAATTATCGCTATGATTTTTTTTCCCTCAAAAATAGTCTGCCATAACTCTCTTAAATCTATCTCATCCTCTTCTCTATAATCTATACTATCTACTTGATTCATTAAATTATTCCTAAGCTATTAATAGCTGCCGCTGTAAGTGCAAAACTAGAGAGTAGCTTTGCAACACTATTCCATAAATCAACATTATTTTGTTCTTTTATATATATAGGGATAACAATAGTATCACCTTTACTAATATCTGCATCAAAACTACACCATCCACTTGTTAAAGGTTCACTTCTTCCATCTGCATGGATTACATAAGCATTATTTGAATCAGCAGCTCTTGAGTAGCCACTAGCAAGTTCTATATAGTCATCTCCATCTAGTTTAGAACTATAAACAAATGAACCAGGATTAAACACCTCTCCAAAAACTGTAATAGTATCTATTTTAGATGGTATAGATATTTTATCTCCATTTTTAAGGACTAAATTAAATTCACTAGTATGAAAAGCTGTGAGATTACTATCGAGAGCAATACTAACACGACCAAGTGGTTGATACTTTTTAGCTTCATTCATAACATCTGTTAATCTATCTGTAGTACCCATAGAAGCCGTATCTTTAGAGTTAGCAGGCATTGCGTTATAAATAGCCAAAGTTCTTTTAATTTTAGCAAGTGATTGATTGTAGTGTATAACTTGATTCCTTTTAATACTCTCCCTTGTAAATACAGCACCCTCTATAAAAGCAGTATCTGTATACCCACCAGCTCTTTCTATAACACTACTTAGTTTTTCACCAGTTGTAATATTATAAGTACCTGGAAATTTAACTTCTCCATTAAGTACAATAGTACTTTTTTCTCCCCATTTTGGTATTTTAAAAATTTTAACTTCATCATAAGCTGTTAATTTAATTGTATTTAAATTTTTATTTTTAGTATCTATTTTAAGTATCTCTCTTTGACGAGTTTGATTGGCATCAATAGAATATCGTACTATCTCTATATGGTTACTATATGCACGCTTAGTTAATCCCCCTGCCATTACAATTAAGTCAGAAAGAGTTAAACCTGTACCATATTTTACTTTTACAGGATTATTTACTTCTCCAGTTATAGAAACAACATCATAATCTTGAGCATTCCAACCAAGAATTTTTGATATTTTAACTTGATCATAAGGTTCTAATTTAATTTCAGCTAAAGTTGTTTTTTCTAAATTATAGTTTAAAACTTTTTGTTGTCTTGTTTGTGTTTTATCTACATAATATCTTGTAATACTTAATGATTTTGTGTAAGCTTGTTTATTAAATCCACCAGCCATATTTAAGAGTTCTTGAACACTCATCCCTTTTTCATAATAAACACTTGTCTGTTTAACTACTTGTCCACTTATACTAACTGGTTCTAAAATATTTTTTGAATAATAATCATACACTTCAACTTCATCATAAGGATTTAATTTTGTATCTCCTTGAGTTTTTAAAGAGTAGAATGATGTTTTTGGCATAAAATCATCTGTATTGTAAGTTGTGACTCTAATTTTATCATCTAAAACACCATCTATTCCCGAAGCATTAATAGCATCTTGAATTGTAATACCATTCACATATTGTAATTTACCTGCTTTAACTAATGTTTTACCTTTAGTTGTAATATAAGAATTTGAGAAAATATCATTTTGAGAAAATATAAATATTTTATCATTTGGTTTTAATTTAATAGTTTGAATACCTTTAAGAACATTAGTTAGATTAAATGATTGAGTTGTATATGTTAAATTATTCGAAGAGTATCTTTTAAGTATTCCATATTCAAAATATGTATTTGGTAGAAAAAAGCTTTTTAAACCATCTTTTATTGTTCTTTTAAATAACCAATAAAGAGTTTTGTTATTACTTAAATTGTATGTACCTGGTCTAATAATATTTCCATATATATTTACACTATTTTTTGCTGTAAAATCTAAAGGATAAATATAAACTTTATCTCCATTACACATTTTAAATTTTTTTGAATCTTTAAAAGAAACTTTAAATGTTTCAAGTTTAGAATTATTAGTATATCTATCTATTTTAATATTCAATTTTGAAGCATTAGGTTTAATACCACCAGCATATTCTATTAATTGATTTAAAGTTTCATCTTTAGTTAATTCAAAAATTGCATTATTATTTACATAGCCATCAATACTTATTAATTTTTTAGCCTTATTTATAATAACAATGTCTCCATGTTTTAATAATTGAGTAGTAAATTTATCACCCTTAAATAATAAATCATAAAAATCTAGCTTACCTATAATTACAGAATTCCTTTTAATAATTATTTCTCTAATAGAAGAACTTTTTTTAATTCCTTTTGCATTAATTAAAAGGTCTTTAACCGTTGAAAAAGAGGAAAGATTATAAAGACCAGGATATTTTATATCACCAATAAGAGTAACTTGAATAGTGCTATATTTATTCATTTTAATATTAAAAAAACTCATTTTATAATGTGCTTTCAATCTACTTTTAAGATGTTTTTTTGCATTTTTAAATTGCATTCCACCAATATGAACAGGTCCTATAAATGCTAATTCTATTGTTCCATCATTTTTTACTTTTAAATTATATGTTGTATCTCTATCTCCATAGATATGCACATTTAAAGAATCGCCTACAGAGATAATATAGTTATCAGGTGTTGGTAAAGATGCAGAATCTATTGTATTTTTATTAGCATAAAAACGCATTGAATATCGTGAAAGTTTTTTAGCTGTAAGAAGTTGTTGTTTTTCATTTAACTCCATTCGTAAAATATCATTAGATTTATATCTAAAAGGATTAATTCTTTTACTTAAAGAAGTTTTTTTAGTATTTGTAGCAATTTTTTTTTCATTACTTGTAGTATCTATATTATTTTCAATAATCGTTTCATTACTTTCATTACTCTTACTTTTTTTAGATTCAGAAAGTTTTTGTTTAACATCCAATAGAGATACTCCTTTCTTTTTCATCATTGTCTTAGCTTGAGGGGTATTTAAAAGAGAAGGGTTAGCTGAAACAGCTTGTTTTATTTGAGCAACAGATGGTTCTGCATGTAATAATGATATAAAGAAAATCATTATTAAAAATGGATGAAGGAACATTATTTAAGCCTTAATTTTTTAAGAATTCTACTTAAATAATGCTTTAAATAACGATAGGTATAACAACAGTTTTAAATTTACCTTTACTAAGCTCTTTTCTTGTTATAAGCCTATTTAAATAACGATAGGCATAACAACAGTTTTAAAATTAGTATCAGTCAATACAAATGGTAAATTCTCTTCATTTAATCCTAAACTAAATTCTGAAGAGTTAATCACATTTAAAAAATCAAATAGATAACGACTATTTATCGCTAATGAAAATGGTTCTTCAAAATTTGTTGGATGTTGTATCTCTGTTTTAGCTTCTATATTATCATCACTTAACGATTCAAATATAATAGAGTTATTGTGAAAAGTGATTTTTACATCTGTTGATATAGTGGTTATCTGTTTTAAAGATTCTATAATTTTTAATTTTGGTAATAAAAGAGTATTTTTAATCTCTTTCGGAATTATTCTTGCATATTCAGGAAATTTACCGTTAATTAGTTTGGTAAAAAAAGTATATTGTTCAGAGATAATAATAATATTTGTTTCATCGTAATAGATTTCTATATTATTAAAAAATAATTTTTGGATTTCAATAATAGCTTTTTTAGGAATAATAATAGAAAGTTCATTTTCACTACTATTTGTTATATTCACAACTGCTAATCTTCTTGTGTCTGTTGATGCAAAATTTATATTTTCTTTTTTAATATCCATTAAAGCACCATTGAGTTCAAACTTAGGGTTATTTGTATCAATAGATGGTGTTATCTTTTTTAATGATTCTATGAGTGTTTGTGATTCTATAGATATACGTGCTTTACCTGTATGGTTAGGAAAAGATGGAAATTCATTATGTGAAAATGTAGGAAGTTTAAATTTTGAGCTATTTTGAGAAATATGTAAAATATTATTTTTAACTTCTAAATTGATAGTTCCTTCTTTTAATATTTTAACTATATCTAAAAACTTTTTACCATTAGCAGTGATTTCACCTTTATTTATAATAGTTACATTTTGAGTTTCTACTAAAAATCCTATCTCATAATCAGTTGCTTTAAGTGTTAAAGTTGAATCAGTAACATTTAGATAGATATGTGAAGTTATTTGTGAGCTGTCTTTTTTTTCTAAAAAAGGTCCTGCATGAATAAGTATATTTTCTAGTATTGATTTTGAGATAGTGATTTTCATTCTTAAATTTCCTATATATTATAATAATTTTAGTAAGTAGTAGTAGGGACGCGTGATTACGTGAAAATCATAATTTTAGCCCTATATTAAGAGTTGCTTCTATGTGATGAACGCGTACAACTCCATTCACGCGTATTCACTTTAACGATTATATCTTTTTTTTAATTAGTTGTTATTTTATTGGTTAATTCTGCAATTTTAACTTTAAAATCTTCATCTGTTTTCATAATTTGAGCTATTTTCTTCAAAGTATGACTAATAGCTGTATGATCTTTCATTCCAAAATATTTAGCAAGTTGAGGCATAGTGTTTGGTGTAAGTTCACGACAAAGATAGATAGCAATTCTACGTGCATATACAAGATTTTTACTGCGTCCCTTAGAACGGATCTCACTTGGTTTGATATTTAGGTCTTTTGAAACACTCTCAGTAATAGAATCAAGAGTTAAATCTGCTTTATTTGCTTCGGTTTGGTCTCTTAATACATTTTTTGTAAAAGCTAAATCTATATCTACGTGCATAAGTTGAGAGTACGCGTTAAGTTTTGTTAAAATACCCTCTATTTCACGTACATTTGTATCTATAACTGTTGCTATATAGGTTGCTATCTCTTTCGGAAGTTTAATATTATTGATTTCACACTTCTTTTCTATAATAGCTATCTTCGTTTCAAGTTCTGGAGGTTGAATATCGGCAACTAAACCATGCTCAAACCTACTTTGAAGACGTTTTTCTAAACCACCTATTTTTTTAGGAGGTTTATCTGCTGTAAGAATTATCTGTTTACCTGCACCTTTTAAGGCTTCAAAAGTATGAAAGAACTCCTCTTGAATACCCTCCTTATTACTTAAAAATTGTACATCATCTATAAGTAGTACATCACATTTACGATATTTTTCTTGAAAATGTTCCATTGTTTTATTACGTAGATGACGGATAAAATCATTTAAAAACTGTTCAACCGTTGTATAAATAACATTTTTACCTTGATTTTGTAAAACATTTCCAGCAGCTTGCATAAGATGTGTTTTACCAAGACCAACACCACCATAGATAAAGAGAGGATTGTATAAAATACCCGCTTTTTCACTTACACTTTTTACAGCTGAGTATGCAAACTGATTAGAACCACCAACCATAAAGTTATCAAAGGTATGTGATGGATTAAGCATAGAGTGTTGAGTTTTTTTCTCTATAATATTAGAATTAGTTGATGTTTGTGTAGTTTTATTGGTTTTATCACTATTTTGAAGTGTAATATGTATAGAAACTACTGTATTTGTTTTAATTTCAAATATATGGGCTATTTTTTCACGATATTTACTTTTAATCCAGTTAGAAACTAGAGCATTCGGAGCATAAAAGACAGCTAGGTCACTGGTAGATTTTTCTACATCATAAATAAGATGTTTTATATATCTATTATATTCAACTTCAGTAATCTCTTCTTTGAGTAGTTTGAGAACTTCTTGACCTATATTCACGTATCAACCTATATTTAAAATTTATAATGTGAATAGTAACGTTTTAGAGCATAAATTTTATTTAAAAAATCGTAAATCACTTAGATATAGTTTTTATTTAAAATATCTATTTCACATTCAAGAGAGATATTAAATTGTTTTAAAACTCTTTTTTGAACCTCTTTTATAAGATATATTGCATCTTCAAATTTACCATTTCCATGATTTATTAAAAAGTTAGCGTGTTGATTACTAAACTCCATCGAACCCACTCTAAATCCCTTTAAACCGACCTCTTCTATAAGTCTACCAGCATAATTTCCAACTGGATTTTTAAAGCAACTACCTGCACTAGGAGTAGATGGTTGATTGAGACGCATCTTTTTGAACAACTCTATTTTAGTTTTATTAAAGCTAGAGTTAATTTCAAAACTTGCTTCTAAAATTGGTTCAGTTATATCGGTAAATCTATAAGAAAAATCTATTTCACATTTTGGTTTTGTACGTGAACAAGTTGTTATATTTATGAGATTATTAAATATTTCATACTCTTTAAGACCTGCATTCATAAATACAAGCCCTCCAAGTTTTCCAGGAAGATGTGAAAGAAATTCAAATCCTCCTATATTATTTTTTTTACAAAAAGAGATTATTTTACCAGAGGGTGTTGCTCCACCTATTTTTAAAATATTTTTTTCTATTTTAATATAGTTAAATTTTTTATCTAGCATCATAAGTTTTGGAGGATTTGAACCTATTAAAATATTATTACAAGAACCAATAATTTGATATTCTTCATAAGGGTCATTACAATCATCTAAAATAGCTACTTCAAAAGTATCTCCTATTTTAATAGAGGAATAAGTTTTAAAGTTAATTGTTTTAAAGTGCATTATTCTACGAAGTTTGGAATTAAGTTAAATATTCCAGTAGAAAAATCTGTCATAGAGTTTAACATCCAAGGCATAGTAAAAAGTATAACAAATACGATACCTAATATTTTAGGAATAAATGAAAGAGTCATTTCGTTGATTTGAGTTGTCGCTTGAAAGATACTTACAGCAAGACCTAAAAACATACCTGTTAAGAGAGATGGAAGAGCGAGCATTAGAGCCATTTTAAATGTTTCTACACCTAATGCTACAAGTTTTGCTTCCATATTAGATTAAGAGTTTCGTAGTTCTGTATATTCTGTGGGAATAAGATAATCTTCCACTTGAACAGGAACATCATAAAAACCGTGTTTATAGCCTATCTCGAAAAGTTTATTAATAGCTTTGTATTGAATTTCACTTAATGTGATAGATTCATCATTTGCATAAAGCTCTAAATATTTATCAAGTGTTTCAGCATCTATTCTCACTAAATCACGTTCTATTAACATCTTAGAGAGTCTATTTTTATGGTCACGTGCTACTTGAACAGCTTTTGTAAGGGTAGCTTCATACTCTATCGCTTTATTTAAAGGCAGAGAGCGTCTAATAGCCATACCACCAAGAGGAAGAGGTAGATCTTTTCCTGCTAACTCTTGCCAAATATCCCACATCTCTATCTCTACTTCTAACTCATCTGCATACGTGAGTATAGATTCGTGAATTAAAACACCAGCGTGAACAGTTCCATCAATAACAGCTTGTTCAATCTCTAAAAAATTCATATATGTTATACGAGCATCAGGGTATTTAATACGAAAAAGCATAGCATTTGTAGTATCTTTTCCACTCAGAGCCACTTTAAAGTTACGCTTGAGTTTTTCACCTTTGCGTTTAATAACTTTAGGTCCATAGCCCTCTCCAAAACTTACAGCAGTTCGTAGAGGTGCATACTCCTCTTTTATATGAGGATAAAGTGCAAAGCTGATAGCTACAATGTCATAAACACCGTTAAGAGCATCTTCATTTAGTGTTTGAATATCTTTAGCGATATTATCAAACTTTGTATCTTTCATATCTACCCAACCAAATTTAATGGCATAGTACATAAAAATATCATCGGCGTCGGGTGAGTGGGCTATTACTGTTTTTTTCATAAGATGATTTTAACTAAAAAGTGCTAAATTTGTACTTTAAATAAAGATAATTAAATAAAGATTTAACCATTATATATGTATACTATAAGTGTATTCAAAATATCTGTTTTGTAAGGAAAAAATTTGAAAAAATTAGTATATTTTTTGCTAGTAACAAGTTTATTAGCTACTGAAGATTTGGAGTTAGATTTTTTAAACTCTCTTGATGAGGTCAGTGAAATTGCTACAAAAACAAAACTTAATATTGATGATACTCCATCATTTGTAACTGTGTTACAGAGTGATAAATTACAAAAACTTGGTGTTAATAATATTTTTGAAGCTCTGGATTTAGTACCAGGAGTACAGTTGAAAAAAGAGTTAACAGGTGTTCCTGTTGTAGTATTTAGAGGGGTAACTCAAAAAGGTGAAGTGAAATTAATGATTGATGGTGTTACTATTAATAACTCCTATCGTGGTTCTATCTATCATTTTCTTGATCTGCCTATTGAGATAGTGAGTCGGATTGAGATAGTTCGTGGTGCTGGGTCAATTTTATATGGTTCTGGCGCGATAAGTGGAGTTATTAATATAATCACTAAGTCATCTGATAAATTGACAAAAAACTTTGTTTTTAGTTCCATAGGAGTTTCTAAAAATATAGGAACATTAATTTCTACCAATATAGATGATTTTAAAATCTCCCTTGATGCCTATTATCAAAAAGATGATAAAACTATTTTTGTGGGTTCAAATGCTAGTGGACAGACAGGGGATAGTGATAGACATCTCAAAGATTACTCTGTTGGTATTAATATTAGCGATGGATATTTTTCCTTTCTTGGGAGAGTAAAAAAATCAAATATGGGATTAGCTTATGGTTTTTTTCCAGTATTAGATATAAATAAAGATAGATTTGATATTCAAAACAACTCAATGTTTACACAACTTTCCTATAAAAATAGTCTTAATAAAGATAATAAAATTAATATCTTGACAGGATATAATAACTATGAACAAAAAGTAGAGAATGAGCATCCTAGTTCAGCTATTGTAAATACAAAATACAAAGAAAAAACATATTTTAGTGAGATTAGTTTAGTATCAACATTTTTAGAAAATAATGAATTAGTTATTGGTGCTAGATATGAATCGAGTAAAACGCTAGAGAGTAAATGGTTTTTAAATTCAGCCTATTATAAACCTATCTCTAATCCTAGTTTACAAAGAGAAATATACTCTATCTATTTGAATAATAATTATGCTATATCTTCAGATTTTGATACCTCTATCGGTTTTAGATATGATAACTATTCAGATTTTGAAGATTCTTACTCTCCTAGTGTAGGTTTAGTATATAGATTAAATAATCAACTCAAGTTAAAAGCTCTCTATTCACATGCATTTAGAGCGCCATCTTGGATTGAATTAACATCAAATAGCAATCTTAAAGCAGAAAATGCTGATAGTTTGGAGACAGGAATTATATTTAAATACAATCAAAATAATATATTGAGAATGAATTTTTATGCTAGTAGTATTAACGATATGATTGTAAAAGATGCAGTAACACGAAAATATGAACAAGATTTTAAAAATGAGTTTGTAGGGGCTGAATTGGAGTATATTTATCTTTTAAATAATCAAGCTGAGGTAAACTTTTTTACATCTTATATAAAAGCTACAGATAATAATGGGAACACATTAGCAGATGTTGCTAATATTTTAGCATCAACTTCTCTCTTATATAGAACTGACTCTGGTTTCATTTTTGGTTCACTTTTAAAATATATTTCAAGTTCTAAGCGTTCAGATGATGATAATAGAAATGATATGGATAACTCTTTTATTTTAAATCAAACAGTCTCTTATTCCTTTAAAAAATTTACAACATCTTTAATTGTAAAAGATTTATTTGATAGTGGTAGATATTATGCTCTTCCAAAAAATGAGTATGAAAGTGATTTTGATGATGATGGAAGAACTGTAATGTTAAAAGCATCTTTAGAGTTTTAAGATGAACTATTTAATACTATTATTTTTATTATTAAGTTCTTCACTATTTGGGCTTAGTATGAACCACTCTTTATTAAAAGTTCATGCAACCCTTGTTCCTAAACTTTATTTAATGGATTATAAATATCAAGAGAAAATAAAAAATAATAAAATCACTATGGCATTAGTCTATGATAAATTAGATTATAAAGTTGCATTATCATTAAAAGAGCAGATAGATTTTAAATATAAAGATGGATTGAACTCTTATGATTTAAAAACAGAACTTGTTTTATATTCAGATATTAAAAATATTGATGCAAATATATATTATCTGTTTCCAACTAAAACTGAAAATATTATAGAGCTTATTAAATATGCAGAGCAAAACCAAGCATTAACCTTTTCCTATTTTAAAGATTATTTAAAGTACGGTGTTATGATCTCTTTAAATATTGGACATAAGGTAAAACCTATACTGAATTTAGATGCTATTCGCTCTTATAATATTGCTTTTCGCCCTATTTTATTGAAAATTTCAAATATATATAAAAAGTAGTACAAATGAATAAAAATTCTATTATCTTTAAAACAATCTCTCAACTTATAGTATTTTCAATACTATTTATAACTTTTATAGCAATAAGCGCTCAAGAGATATTTAGTAATGCTTATATGAATTTAGAAAAAGATAAAGTTTCTATTATTGAAAAAAATATAGCACCATCTCTTGCTTTAAATATTAGTTACGGTTTTTCTCAAGCAGTACAAGAGATTACTACTCAAGCCATAACGAACCCAAATATTTTACTTTTAAAAATTGAAACTGATACGTTTGAAAAAGAGTTTATCTGTTCAAAATATAAGAAAACATTACAAGAGTATAAAAAAGATGGTGAAATTATATCTACAATAGAGCTGATAGAACCAGCAACATCTAAAAGTATTGGAAAAATGGTATTAGTCTATTCAAATGATAATTATGAAAAATATATGCAAAAATTTTATATTATGATTTCGATAGCTATTTTTATTTTTATACTACTATTGATTTTTATTGTTTATATGCTTTTTCAATCATTAAATGGTTTAAGATTATTATCTGTATCTTTAAGTAGTTTTAATCCAAATAAGCCTAAAAAATTACATTTAGATATATCTTCAAATGATGAAATATCTTCTATTGCTAACTCTGCAAATATAATGGTAGATAATATTATAAGTTATTTGAAAATTTCTGATGAGTTAAATGTAAAATTAGTGGAGCATCAAACACATTTACAAGATGCACAACGTATCGCTCATGTTGGAAGTTGGGAATATAATGTAATTACCGATAAGTTTTCTGTTAGTGATGAAATTTATAGAATTTTTAAGATGAAAAAAGATGTTTCATTAAGTTGGAATGAGTTTAAGAGTTTTATATCTTCTAATGATTTTGAGTATGTAACGAGTGTTTTTGACAATGCTATTAAAGATGGTTCAACTTTTGATATAAAATATTTAGTTCTTATAGATAATATTTCTATTCATATACACACAAAGGGAAAAGTTAGAAAAAAAGCAAATGATTTTATAAAGATGACAGCAGTTAGTATGGATATTTCTGAAGAGGTTACAAATAAAAAGATTATTAATAAATTAGCATATTATGATACATTAACAGAACTACCAAATAGATTTTTATTAAAAGATAGAACACATAAAGCACTCCAAGTAGCACAAAGAAATACCACAAAATCAGCATTTATATTTTTAGATTTAGACCATTTCAAACTTATTAATGATACATTAGGACATGGTACAGGAGATAAACTTTTAATCTATGTAGCAAAACTTTTAAAAGAGCAGATACGAGAATCAGATACATTAGCACGATTAGGTGGAGATGAGTTTGTTATTTTAATGCCAGATGTAAAAGGTATTAAAAATGTAGAGCAGATTGCCAAAAAAATATTAACTGCTTTTGAGGGTCAGCATATCATAGAGAAGCATCAGTTATATATCACAACGAGTATAGGAATCTCTCTCTATCCAGATACTGCAACTACAATGGATGAGTTGATAACTAATGCTGATACAGCAATGTATGATGCAAAACAAGATGGTAGAAACAGATATAAAGTTTATTCTAAAGATATGGGAAATTATATCTCTTCACAGATGAGTATAGAACAAGATTTAAAAGATGCGATAAATTCTCAAACAGGATTAGAACTTTTTTATCAACCTAAAGTTGATACTCTTACAAATCGTATTTTAGGGGCAGAAGCATTAATTAGATGGAACCATCCAACAAAAGGATTAATATTTCCAGATGAGTTTATTCACGTAGCAGAGAGTACAGGGATAATTCTTGATATGGGTAATTGGATTATTGAAGAGTCTATTTTACAGATTAAAAAATGGAATGAACTTGGATTTAATGGTTTGAAAATTGCTATTAATCTCTCTCCTAGGCAGTTTCAAAATGAAGAGTTACTTCCTTATATTACAAACACAATAAAAAAATATAAGGTTGATCCATCTCAGATAGAGTTTGAAATAACAGAAACAATGTCTATGAGTAATATTAATGCAACAATGAGAACAGTAGAAAAGCTGAAAAATATAGGGGTTAGTATAGCTATTGATGATTTTGGTACAGGGTATTCTTCTTTAGCTTATCTTAAAAAATTTCCAATAAATACTTTAAAAATAGATATGGCTTTTGTATTAGGTATGGTAGAAGATGAGGGGGATAGAGTTATTGTTCAAACGATAATCTCAATGGCACACTCTCTTGGTTTTAGAACTGTTGCAGAGGGTGTAGAAACAAAAGAACATGTAGATATACTTAAAAATATGGATTGTGATGAGTTACAAGGGTATTATTATTCTAAAGCTATTCCTAAAGATGCCTTTACTCAATATCTTAAAGAAAATATGACAATATGAAATATTTTTAAAAAAAAGAGTTATATTTGTATATAATTCTTCAAAATTCAAATAAGTGAGTCAAAGATGGACGCAAATAAACAAAAAGCACTCGATTTAGCAATGAAACAGATAGATAAAGCATTTGGTAAAGGTGCTTTAATGCGTTTAGGCGATAAAAATATTGAACCGATAAAGTCAATTAGTACAGGTTCAATAGGTCTTGATTTAGCACTTGGTATAGGTGGAATTCCTCAAGGTAGAGTTATAGAGATATATGGACCTGAGAGTTCAGGTAAAACAACTTTAGCACTTCAGATAACAGCAGAGTGTCAAAAAAATGGTGGTGTAACAGCTTTTATAGATGCAGAACACGCACTTGATGTTATTTATGCTAAAAATCTTGGTGTTGATGTTGAAAATCTTTTAATCTCTCAACCAGATTATGGAGAACAAGCACTTGATATTGTTGAAACTATTGCACGTAGTGGAGCGATTGATTTAATAGTTATAGATTCTGTTGCTGCTTTAACGCCAAAAGTTGAGTTAGAGGGAGAGATGACAGACCAACAAGTGGGTGTTCAAGCTCGTTTAATGTCTAAAGCTCTTAGAAAACTTACGGGTGTACTTCATAAGATGAACTGTACTGTAATTTTTATTAATCAGCTTCGTATGAAGATAGGTATGATGGGTTACGGTTCTCCTGAAACAACTACTGGTGGAAATGCTCTTAAATTTTATGCGTCTGTTCGTATAGATGTAAGACGTATCGCTTCTTTAAAGCAGGGTGAAGCAGTTATTGGTAATCGTGTGAAAGCTAAGGTTATTAAAAACAAAGTAGCCCCACCATTCCGTCAAGCAGAGTTTGATATTATGTTTGGAGAGGGTATATCTAAAGAGGGTGAGTTAGTTGATTATGGTGTGAAACTAGATATTGTAGATAAAGCTGGTGCTTGGTTCTCGTATGAAGATTCAAAACTTGGTCAAGGACGTGAAAACGTGAAACAAAAGTTTAAAGATGAACCAGAATTAGCAAAAGAGATAGAAGAGAAGATAAAAGTAGCTATGGGAATTGGTAGTGGTGTTATGGATATGAATAAGGAAGAGATTAGTGACTCTGATGTAGGGGATGAGTAACAAATAAATATAATTTAATCAAGCTTTAGTTAAAATGCCTTTAATAATATGCAAATAAAGGCAAACTAATGTTTATAGATAGTATAAGTGCAATAGAAGTAATGGATTCTCGTGGTAATCCAACAGTTAAAGCAACAGTTGAATTAAGTGATGGAACAGTTGAAAGTGCTATTGTACCTTCTGGTGCTAGTACTGGCAAACGTGAAGCTTTAGAGCTTCGTGATGGTGATAGCAAACGTTATATGGGTAAGGGTGTTTTAAAAGCAGTTTCTCATGTAAACAATGAAATTTCTGATGTTTTACTTGGTCAATCTCCATTTAATCAAGCGACTATTGATGCTCTTATGAAAGAAGCTGATGGTACTGAAAACTATGGAAAGCTTGGAGCTAATGCAGTTCTTGGTGTTTCTATGGCAGTAGCTCGTGCAGCTGCTAAATCTCTTAAAATGCCACTGTATCGTTACCTTGGTGGTGCGAATGCTATGACTATTCCTACTCCTATGTTAAATATCATCAATGGTGGGTCTCATGCTGATAACTCTGTTGATTTTCAAGAGTATATGATTGTTCCTGTTGGTTTTGAGGATTTTGCTGAGGGTTTACGTGCTTCTTCTGAGGTTTACCACACACTTAAAGGTATTTTAAAAGCTAACAAACATAATACTGCATTAGGTGATGAGGGTGGTTTTGCTCCAGATTTAAGTTCAAATGAAGAGCCTATTCAAATCATTATGGAAGCTATCGAAAAAGCTGGATATAAAGCTGGTAAACAAATAGCTATTGCTTTAGATGTTGCTGCTTCTGAAATTCTTTCTGAAGATGGTAAAGGGTATAGACTTGAATCTGAAAATCGTACAGTAACTTCTGCTGAATTAGTAGATTATTATGTTGATTTATGTGAAAAGTACCCTATTGTTTCTATCGAAGATGGTCTGAATGAAGATGATTGGGACGGTTTTAAATTGATGACGGAAAAACTTGGAGATAAGATTCAAATCGTTGGTGATGACCTTTTTGTTACAAATGTGAATATCTTAAATGAGGGTATCAACAAAGGTATCGCTAACTCAATCTTAATCAAACCAAATCAAATAGGTTCAATCTCTGAAACTATGCTAACAGTTCGTCTTGCGCAACGTAACGGTTATACTTGTGTTATGAGTCATCGTTCTGGTGAGAGTGAAGATGCATTTATCGCTGATTTTGCCGTAGCATTAAACTGTGGTCAAATTAAAACTGGTTCAACTGCTCGTGGAGAAAGAACTGCTAAATACAACCGTCTTTTAGAGATTGAAAATGAAGTTGTATATGGTGAGTATTTAGGTTCACGTATATTTAACTAAGATTTTTTTATGCAGAATGAGGAACTTTATGAAAATATAAATATTACCAAAGAGTATTTTGGAGTATTCCTCACACCTATTTTTTTGATAGGGATTATATTTATTTTTGCTACTGCTGCATATATTAATTTTTTATATATTAGTGGAGATAATTCCTATCTAAGATTACAAGAGATAAATAAAAATAAAAACTTATATATAGTAGAGATTATAAATTTGAAAAATGAAAATGCTGAATTACAACGTCAGTATTTTGATGCTTTAGAGTCTATTGTTTTAGTAAGTCAAGATGAGGAGTAGTTTTGATAAAATTTTTAATATTCTTAATCTTAATTTTTATAAGTTTAGATGCACGCGAAAATCCTTTTTTTCCATCTAAGGGAGAAAAAGATATTTCTCAAACATCAAATAGTGTCTCCACGATGGAACCATTAAAAACAGCAAAATTTTCTCTTCCATCTAATGCTAGAAGTTTAGAGAGTATTACTGTTAATTATAAAAATTTTGATGGTTCATCTGATAGTAAAACTGTTCAGATAAATAGGTCGATAGATTGGCACTCGTCAATTTTTATATCACAAAAAGATATCTCAGCACAACTAAGATTTAAAAAAGTGGCATCTATTAAGTATGCCTCTTTTTTAACTTTAGATAAACAACTTAAAATCGTAACTAAAGATAAATTGATAAGAAATTTTTTGTTAGTTAAGCCTCATAGAATAGTTTTAGATTTTAAAAGAGATACCTATCTAAAAGCTTATGAAAAGAAAATCTATAAAAATATTTTTAAAAAAATACGAGTTGGGAATCATAAGGGTTACTATCGAGTTGTTATAGAATTAGATGGTTATTATAAATATAGTTATAAAATGATTTCTAATGGAATTCTTTTACAACTAAGATAAACAAAGGATAAAATATGTCAAAAATAAAAAACTCTACAATAGTTAAAAAAGCAAATATTTATTATGATGGAAAAGTTACAAGTAGAACAGTAGAACTCGCAGATGGAACTACTCAATCTTTAGGGATTATGATGCCGGGTGAATATACTTTTGGTACAGATTTAGCTGAGATTATGGAAATTATGAGTGGAGAGTTAGAGATAAAGCTTCCAAATGAAGAGTGGAAAACTTTAAATACTCCAGAAACTTTTAATGTTCCTGCTAACTCATCTTTTGATTTGAAGATTAAGAGTGTGACTGATTACTGTTGTTCTTACATTAAATAGGGGAGTTAAGATATATAGACTCTTTTTTGATTTTATTAAACTCAGATAATCAATATGAAAAGTATAGAGAGGTAAATATTTTTTTAGAAACATATATAAATCAAAGTTTTAAAAAAGATGAAAAAGAGCAGTTGTTAAGATAT
>CAZXSD010000021.1:0-25068 GCA_964642985.1 uncultured Sulfurimonas sp. | reverse complement strand
GAAAATGATACAGGTTCAAGTGAAGTTCAAATTGCACTTTTAACAACAAGAATTGCAGAATTAACTGAACACTTAAAGATTTTCAAAAAAGATCATGCTTCAAGACTAGGTTTATTAAAATTAGTTGGTAAACGTCGTCGTCTAATGAAATATTTCAAAAGAACTGATAAAGTTGCTTACCTTGCTTTAGTTGAAGCTTTAGCAATCCGTGACAATATCTAGTTCCTCTTTTTAAATATTCAAGATGGTTTATAATATTTTTTTATAAATCATCTTTCTCTTTCTTTCTTCTTCTAACACATTTTTTCACATTAAAAATTCTTTTTTTATAAATTCTATATATTTATCATTCTTTTTCAATTGATTTTTAGTATCTAAATAGTATCCTTACCCAATTAAAATTTTCACGGAGGTTTAAAGTGTCAAAAAATAATAATGACATCAGTAATGAAGGTTTAACATTTTTAGATGATGGTGAAGTTCTATATAATGATTTATATCTTTTGTCTGAAACAGATGAAAAAGGTTTTGTTCTTTATGCAAATGATTCATTTTTAAAAATAGCAAATATGACAAGAGATGACATTTTAGGACAACCACATAATATAGTACGTCATCCAGAGATGCCAAGAGTTGCATTTAAGTCTCTTTGGAATGATGTTCAATCTAAAGGATTTTGGACAGGTATCGTTAAAAATGCACGTAGAGGTGGTGGTTTTTATTGGGTTTTTGCTACTGTTCTTCGTTCAATAGATAAAAGTGGAAAAACAAAATATATCTCTATAAGAGTAAAACCATCTCGTGAAGATGTGAAAAAAGCTCAAGAACTTTACGCGACATTAGACTAAGTATCAAAAGGATTTTATAATGGCATTGATGAAAAAAAATAGTTCGGCTTCAGCTTCAGCAGTTGTAGCATCTGGTAATGATAAAAGAAAACAAAGAACATTAGCAAAACAGCAACAGATAAGTGAAAGTATTGCTGGTATATCTATCACGATATTAGATAATGCTCAAGAGAGTGTGAGTGCTATCGAAGAGTTAAAATCTTCTATGGAACAGATAGCTACTGCTGCTGAAGAAAATAGTGGTGCGAGTGAACAAGCTTTAGCAAATGTAAATGATATTAATAGCAATATTGGAAGAATGAATACATCTATTGATGCAGTTATCGCTTCTACTTTAGCAACGGGTGACAATATTATGTCTGCTGTTGCTAAAATTAATGATTCTGTTAAAAGAATGGGTAAAGCAGTTGTTGTAGCTGAAGACTCATCTAAGAAAAGTGAAGAGTTAAAAGAATCTTCTCAAAATATTGGTGATGCTGTTGGCTTTATTGCAAAAATTGCAGACCAAACAAATCTACTTGCTTTAAATGCAGCTATCGAAGCATCTCGTGCTAAAGAACATGGAAAAGGTTTTGCAGTTGTTGCTGATGAAACACGTGCTTTAGCTGGAGAGAGTGAGAAAAATGCTGAATTTATTTCGGAACTTGTAAATAAAATTCAAGGCAGTATAGATAGCATCATTAAAAGTATTGGTGCAACTAATACTATTATATCTTCAAATGGAAATATTGGTAATGTTCTTAGTTTGAAGATGGAAGAGCTTACAAAAATAGCTGTATACTCTGTTGAAGCAGCGAGAAGTGTAAGTACATATACTCACAACCTTGGTTCGTATGTAGGAAAAATTAATGGTGGTTCACAGTTAATAGCAAACGCATCTGCTGAGATAGCTCTTTCTGTTGAGAAGACATTAAATAGTATAGATATTCAATCAGACGCATTAGCTCAAACAGAAGATGATATTAAAGAGTTATCAAATCAAGCAGAAGAGTTAAAATATTCAACAGACACTATGAAATCAGCAGAAGATATAGCACTTTCTGCAGATACTATTGGTGGCTCAATGGATGATATTCACACAGCTTTAGAAAATGTAACAACTGCTTTAAATGAGATAGAGTCATCTTCACATAGTACAAACCAAAATGCACTGAAAAACAAAGAGTTAGTTGAAGCTGGAATTGTTGCAGCTAAAGATATTGATACTCTTATAGATATTGCTCGTAGAAATTTTGACTTACTAAAAGTATCGTTTAGTTCAGTAAAAGCAACAGTTATTGAGTTAAGAGAATCTTTTACAGTTTCTATCGCACAAGGAAATGATGCAGCATCTGAACTTATTGTTATTGTTAAAGAAACAAAAAATGTAAATAAAACAGTTGGTAGTATCTCTAACTCTATTGTTCAACTTAATATGCTTGCTATTAGTGGTTCTATAGAAGCTGCTCGTGCTGGTGATTTTGGAAAAGGTTTTGCAGTTGTAAGTTCAGATATTAGAAATTTAGCAAAAGACTCTGAGTCAAATACTGAAAAAATTAACGATATTGTTGAATCTATGAACTCTGAAATTGATATTGTAAAAACTGATTGGAATAATCTTTTAGGTTCTCAAGCTACAGAACAAGAAGCCATAGACACTCTTATTAATGACGTTATAAAAATTACTGATATGTTAGTAGATTTACTTGATAGATATACTGGACTTAAAGCGGTAAATGATCAGAATGTTGAGGGTATGAATCAAGTTGTTATCGGTATAAATGAGATTCAAAAAGCGGTAGAACTAAGTGCAAGAAATGCTATGGAATCAAGAAAAGCAAGTGAACTTATCATAGAAACAGTTTCTCATATTGGTGAAGGTGTAGAAGAGTTAGCTGTAATGGCAGATGAACTTCAGCAGGGATAAAAAAGGTATATAGATGCAAATTCAAGAGATATTGATCATTAAAAATGGTCGAGAAAACTATGGTATATCAACTGAAGATATAAACCAAATTTCAAGAGTACCGCTTCTTATGGATATTCCTTTAAGACCACGAGGTGTTAGAGGTTTGTGTTCTGTAGCTGGAAATATACTATCTATGCTTGATTTGAATTTATTATTAGATATGCCTAGTGTAGATTATGATGCTTACAAAAGTAGACTTTTAAGTTTAAATGATAGACATTTATCAAATGCACTCCTTGTAAGTGAAGTATATAATACTGTTGAAATTGATCAAGCACAGATAGAGTATATTGATAAGAAAGATGATCCTGTTATTGCGATATATAAATATAAAGAGAGTTTGATACAAGTTTTATCATTAGATACTTTAATGGAAAAAATAAACAAAGTGTCAATAAAATCGCAAGAAGTTAAAACGGGTAAAGTAAAACATGAACTTATAAAAGAGGAAGATAGTCTTCGTTTTTTAATTTTTTATATGGAAAAAGAGAGATTTGCATTAAACATAGAGTATCTACAAGAGATAATTTTAGCAGATATAGAATTAACTGATGTTGTAGGTAGTCCAGATGATGTTTTAGGTTTAGTGACATTAAGAGATGAACTTCTATTAGTAGTTGATTTACGTTTAATTTATGGATTTAAGGCAAATAAAAGTAATAAAAATCGTATTTTAATAGCTTCTTATAATGGTAAAAGAATAGGTTTGTTAATAGATTCTATTATTGATATTCGAAACTTTGTTCTTACTGATATTGAGCATATGTCAAATGATAAACAAGATGCAAGAATATCAGGTGTTATCCATGATAATGGTTCTTTAATATCATTTTTTGATCAAGAAGTTTTAGAAAAAATTTTTAAGAATAATGATTCATTTATAGAAGATAGTATAGTAGAAGTTGTTGAAGAAACAGCTCATAAACATGAACTTATTGTATTTAAACTTGCTTCTAAAGAGTATGCTTTTGATGTTAATTATGTAGATGAGATTATAGATTTTGTAAATCCTACAAGTGTTGTTTATACTGAAAGTTCGATTGATGGAATTATTAATATTAGAGGACAGATAGTTACTATTGTTTCATTTTTTAAGAAATTAAATTTAGAAACAACAATCTCTGAAGATTCTAAAATTATTATATGTAATATTAATGGTGATAGAATAGGTTTTTTTGTAGATAGTGTAAGTGATATTCTTACTATTGGTGAAGAAAATATCAGAGAAGAGTATGATGAGTTTTTTACAAATGTAATCCATTTAGATGACGGTAAAAGATTAGTGCTATTAATGGATATAAATACTATTTTAGGTTTTGAGGAAAAATTAGATGGCTAAAAAGATTTTAATTGTAGATGATTCAGCTTTAGTTAGAAAACAGTTAACAGAGATGATTTCAACATTAGATTTTGAGATTGATACTGCTAAAAATGGTCAAGAAGCGGTGGATAAAGCAACAGCAGAACAGTTCAATGTTATAACTATGGATATTAATATGCCCGTTATGGATGGAATAGAAGCTGTTAAGCAAATTATGCAAAAACAGCCAACAGCAATTTTAATGGTTAGTTCTTTAACAACAGATGATGCCAGTATCACTATGAATGCTTTAGATTTGGGTGCAATAGATTATATCGCTAAACCAGGAACGATGAATGTTGGTAAAAATGAAAATCGTGAAGATATTTTAACAAAAATACAATCATTGAGCCGTATACCAGCTAGAAGACTTAAAAGATATTCAACTAAACCACAAACACGAGAAAGACATAGACGAACAAAAGTAGTTACTGAAGATACGGTAGGCAGTAGATTAACATCTAAAGATATTAGCAAGGTTGTTTTAATAGGTTCATCAACAGGTGGACCAGGTTTAATAGAACAGATTTGTTCCTCCTTACCTAGTGATTATAAATATCCAGTATGTATAGTACAACATATGCCAGCACAGTTTACTAAATCATTTGCTGAAAGATTAGATAGAGTAAGTGCTTTAACAGTTCAAGAAACAGTTCATAATATGGAACTAATTCCAGGTAATATTTATATAGCTCGTGGAGGTGTACACCTTAATTTTGCTAAAAAAGTATCTGGTAAAATAGTTTTTAGAGAAGATAAAAATAAGGGTGAAAACTTTTTTCAACCAAGTGTTAATGATATGATGTTTAGTGCTTTAGATGTTTTTGATGCTCAAAACTTGATAGGTGTAATCTTAACTGGTATTGGTGATGATGGTGCTAATGCTATGGTTAAACTGAAAAACGAGGGTGCTTATACTTTAGGTGAGAGTGAAGAGAGTGCAACTGTTTATGGTATGCCTAAAGAGGCTTATGATAGAGGTGGAGTTATGGAACAACTTGATTTTAAACAAATTCTAAAAAAAATAGTGACTTTAAGATAAAGGAGAGTAAATATGGCATTAGTAAAAAAACATAAAAAGCAAGAAGTTGAAGATTTACCACTATTTTCGACACTTGAAGATGCTATAGCTTTTTTTAAATCAAATGATGATAGTGATAAAAAAGATTATGCTATCGAAGAGATTGCTAGGTTTGATAAGGGTGGGATTTTTTTGGTATCATATATAGATAATGAAAATGTTGATAAAAAAATATCCACTAAAATAGCATCTGTTATCTCAAACATGGATCCAGATGAAGCTCCAATAGAACAGATTATGGATCTTTTAAAATTAAAAAATGCTTATGTTCGAAACTTAGGTATATCTATTTTAAGAGATTTTGGTGATTCTATCAAATACTATATAGTTAAATTTTTAATTGGCGATGACAGAGATTTAAGAATATTTGCTATTAATGTTTTAGGTGATGTTGATTTTTCTGAATCTCGTGATATGTTAGTTGAACTTTTGGAAACAGAAACAGATATAAATGTAGCTATGACAGCAGTTGATTATATGGGTGAAATAGGTGAAGAGAAAGATATTGACCTATTAGAATCTCTTAAAGATCGTTTTAGTGGAGATTTTTATGCAGAATTTGCGGTAGATGGCGCAATTAAACTTATAAAAGGTTAATGATATGTCTAATCTTTTATCAGTAGAAAATTTTGCAAAAATTGGTGAATTTATATATAGAAAAAGTGGTATCTATTTAGAAGAAGATAAACATTTTGATAAATTAAGAAAGTTTATAGATAAACGTGCTTTAGAATTAGGTATGGATAATTTTAGAAAATATTTCTTTAAGCTCCGTTTTGATGATAAAGATGCTGAAGAATTTCAAGAGTTAATGAATGCTATCACTGTAAATGAAACATACTTTTTTAGAGAAAAAGACCAATTTGAAGTTCTTGTAAATAGAATTCTACCAGAACTACATAAGAGACTACCTGCATCTAAGCCTTTGAGAATTTTATCTTCACCATGTTCAACAGGGGAAGAACCATACTCAATGATTTTACATATTGTAGAAGAGGGAAAAGTTGTTGAAGAACGAGATATTGAGGTAGTTGGAATAGATATAGATTCTAGTGTAATTAAAAAAGCACAAACTGCTAAATATACAGAACGTTCAGTTCATGCTATACCAAAACCTATTCTTTCAAAATGGTTTGATAAAAAAGCATTAGGGTATGAGCTTAGTGAAGATTTACAAGGTACTGTTGATTTTCAAGTCGCAAATGTATTTGATAAATCACAGATGAGAAAACTTGGAAAGTTTGATGTTATTTTTTCAAGAAATATGTTAATATATTTTGACGATGCTTCTCGTAAAGAGGTTGCTATGACTTTTTACGATATGTTAAATCCAGGTGGATATGTTCTTTTAGGACATGCTGAATATATGAGTAGAATAGTATCTGTTTTTAATGCCAAAAAAATAGATAATACTTTAATTTATCAAAAATAGGAGATAAATATGCCGTTAGTAATATTTGTAGACGATAGTGAAACAGCTTTAGCATCAACTAGAATGGTGACTAACTCAATGCCAATAGAAGTAAAACAATATACTCAAGCACAAGTTGCATTAGCTGAGATTCAAGCTGGTATGACGCCAGATTTAATTATAACAGATTTGAATATGCCTGTTATGAATGGTTTTGAATTTTTACAAGGATTAAGAGCAGTTCCTGCTACTCAAAGAACACCATGTTTAATGCTTACAACAGAAACAAAAGCAGAGTTGAAACAGCAAGGAAAAGCATTAGGTTTAACAGGATGGATTGTAAAACCATTTAATCCAGCACAATTAAAACAAGCTATTACTAGAGTTTTAAGACTACCTGCTTAGGTTGTTTAGATGATTATTTTAAATTCAGTTGATGAACTATTAGCACATATTAAAGATGTTCAATTAGATGTAATTAATCTATCTAATGAGTCTCTTTTAAAAATGAGTGATTTTATAGAAAAAAACTCTATTGAAATTGATGATGATTTATCAACAGCTTTACAATATCAAGATATTATTACACAACAATTAACGGCAAGTATAGAAGCTATTGAAAGTACGCAACAAAGTATGCAAAGATTTAACTATGCTTATGCAAGTAATGAAGATTTAGCTACACAAAGTATGAAGAAATTACAAGACAATCTTAAAGTCACTTTAGAAGATGCTAAAGAGAAGAAAAAAAGATTTTCAGGTAAAACTTCAAACGATGATGTAGAAGCTGATGAAATAGAGTTTTTTTAGGAGAATATAATGCCAACAGTGATGGTTGTAGATGATTCAAAAACAGTAAGAAGTTATCATGGTTCTATTTTAAAATCTATGGGAATGGATATTTTAGAAGCTGAAAATGGTATGGAAGCATTGGAAAAAAGTTTAGATGCTAATGTTGATTTGTATCTTGTTGATGTAAATATGCCTATAATGGATGGTTACTCATTTATTCAAGATTTAAGAAAGCAAGAGAAACATAAAATTGTTCCAATTATTATGGTTACAACACAAGCTAAAGAAGATGATAAAATAAATGCTTATAAGGTTGGGTCAAATCTGTTTGAAACTAAACCGATAAGACCTGAACAACTTCAAGCATATCTTGATATTTTAGTTAAGAGTTAAGGAGATAATATGGATCCATTATTAGAACAATTTTTAAGTGAAGCTAGAGAAAATCTAGCTTTTATTGATCAAAATATTGAAGAGATTGGTGGGGATGACCCTGAACTTCTTAACTCTGTATTTCGTGCTGCGCATACTTTAAAAGGTGGTAGTGGGATTGTAGGATTTGAATCTGTAAAAGTGATTACACATCATGCAGAAGATTTATTAGATATGTTAAGATCGGAAAAAATAGAATTTGATCCAGCTATGACAGATGCTTTATATAATGCTTTTGATGAAGTTATGAACCTTATAGAAGCTGCTGAAGAGAGTGGTGATATTGTAGATTCAGATGAGGAGATAGTAGCAAATATTGTTACAGAGTTAAGCGCTCAGATGGGGAAAGATCAAGTTACAGAAACTGCTTGGGAAGTTCCATTTTTATTATCATCTGACCCAGAGAGTATGATTAATTATCCGTTAAAAACATTACGAGGTGTAAACTCTGTAAAATTACCTTTTGTAAATGAAGAGTTAAATCAAGAGTTTTGTGATAATAGTAATTTTTATGCTATTTTATTTGATGTTGATGATTCATGTATGGTTTATGGAAATGATCCAGTATATACACTTTCATTATTGACAGATAAAGTTCTAGGTGTTTTCTCTTGTATGAGTGATGAAAATGCAAAATCTGTTTTAAGTGGTATTGAAGATGAAGATGGATTAATTTTAAAAACACATCTTGTTGCTTATGTACATGCTACTTATGAAGAGATTGAAGATGCTTTATTTAACTTTATAGATGAAATTTATCTATTACCTTTAGATATATCAACAATGTTAAGTATTAATGTTGGTGATGCAGGACATCCGATAGATTCTTTAAAAGAGCTATTAGATATTGCTGAAGACCTTGATTTAGCTGGAATCGTTGATGAAGTAGAACGTTCTTTAGAGTTAATTGGTAAAGATAGTTTACAATATGCTCAACTAGAACGTTTCTTAGATATTGTAGGTTTAATAGATGAATCAGATACTACGAAACTAGCAAATTTCTTTAACGAAATACATAAAGGTAATGTATACTCACATTCAGATACTCCTACCCAAATACCTGTGGCTGAAAGTTCAGCAGTTATAGAAGAACCTAAAGAAGAAGAAAAAACAACAATAGAAAATATAGAAGTCAATGAGATGACAACTACTGTTTTAAAAGGTATTCTTGAACAGCAGAAAAAAGCTATTGTTTATATAGAAACAGATGATGATTTTCTTCGTGTTCTTTCTATAATGGATAAGGTAAGAAAATTTTATCCTAATATGCCAAGTAGCTTTAGTTCTAAAGAGGAAGTTGCATCTTTTATAGATTCTGAGCTAAGTGGAAAACCAGTAGTAACAGCACCTATAAAAGAGGAAGTAAAAGAGGTAGCACCTGTGAAGCAAGTTGTAATACCAGTAGCTAAAGTTGAAGAAACAGCTCCCGCTGAAGTTGTTGCAAAACCTGTAGTACCGAAAAAACCAAAAGTGGCGAAAAAAGCTAAAGATGATAAAAAAGCAGTTGTTGGTAAGACAGTTAAAATTGATCAAGAGTCTATCGATAGTTTAATGAATGTTGCAGGTGAGCTTCTTGTTGCAAAAAATTCACTTCCCTATTTAGCAGATAATGTAATAGATATGAGTTCTGATGTAATTAAACGTGAAATTATGGAAAAATATATCTTTATCAATCGTTTAACAGAACAGCTTCAAGACCTTATTATGGGTATGAGAATGTTACCTATCTCTTATGTGTTTGATAGATACCCTAAACTTGTACGTGACATCGCGAAGAAACTTGGTAAAAAAGTTAAATTAGAGATGAAAGGTGGCGAAACAAAACTTGATAAAAATATGATAGAGATGTTAGCTGACCCAATGATTCATATTATGAGAAATTCACTTGACCATGGAATTGAAATACCAGATGAAAGAGAGAAAAAAGGTAAAGATGCTAGTGGTACTGTTACTTTAAATGCTTATGCTCAATCAGATAGAATTATTATTGAAATTATCGATGATGGTGCGGGAATAAATGTAGATAGAGTAGCGACTAAAGTTATCGAAAAAGGTCTTTTAACACCTGAACAGATTGATGCTATGAGTGAAGATGAAAAAGCTGAGTTAGTTTTATTACCAGGTTTATCAACAGCTGAAGAGATTACAGAGTTTAGTGGTCGTGGTGTTGGAATGGACGTTGTTAAAAAATCTATTGAAGGTTTTGGTGGAAGTATTAATATTACTACTAAAGCAAATAAAGGTACCGTTATTACACTAGCTATTCCTATGTCTTTAGCGGTTACATCATTACTTCATATTCAGATGAATGAGATTCATTATGGTATTCCTATGGATAGTGTTTCTGAAACTGTAAAACTTGAGCGTGAAAATATAGAGTATCTTCATAATGAGCCTTTTGTTTATATTAGAGGCGAAGTTATTCCTTTACTCTTTATAAAATCTATGTTAAATGAAGATACAGATGAAAATGAACCATTATCGATAGTTGTTTTAAATATTAAAGATAATCTTTTAGCAGTTGTTGTAAATAAATTTTTAGGACAATTAGATGTTGTTCAAAAACCTTTAGTAGGTATTATGGAGGGTCATCCACTCTTTAGTGGTACAGCACTTCTTGGAAATGGTCAGATAATTATGGCTATCGATCCATTAGGGTTATTGAGTATATCTCAAGAATTAAAAGAGAAGATAGAGATATGATAGATTTAATAGTTTTTAGTGTTGGAAGCAACCGTTATTCTTTGGATATAGAAAATATTCAAAGAATTATTCAAGCGACAGAGCTAACAAATATACCAAATGTAAATCCTTTAATTGATGGAATGCTTAGTTACGAAGATGATGTTATTAAAGTATTGAACTTTCGTAAGCTTATTGGTATTCAAAGATATGCTGAAGAGTTAGAAACACTGTTTTTGAGATTAAAAGATGCACATCAAGCTTGGATTGATGAACTTAGACATAGTGTGGATACAGGTTCTAGTTTTACGAGAACTTTGGATCCGCATAAATGTGAGTTAGGAGTTTGGTTAGATAGTTTTAACTCTTATGACTCACATGTTACATTAATATTAAAAGATTTAATAGAGCATCATAAAAATGTACATATTCAAGGTGCAAGTATTTTAAATCTGGATGCTACACAAAAAGATGTTGCTCATGCAATGCTTAATAAAGAGATATATGATAGTTTTACTCACACAATGAGTGATATAGATAGATTTACTACTGAGTTAGAGAAAGTTTCAAATTCACTTCAAAAATTTATTATTTATGAAAATAAGGGAGAAACTTTTGCGATAAAAGTAGATACTATTGAAGATATAGCTCATATAGAAGAGAAAGATATTATTAATACTACTGAGAATAATAAAAATGAATTCTTATCTTTAAAGGGTGTTTTAGATTTAAAAGGTGTTTTAATTAATGTAATTAAAACTGTTAAGTTACCAAAATAAGGAGATTAAAATGGCTATTAATTATGAAGGTAAAAATATAATATTTGATTCGGTTATTTATGAAGATGATGTACCAATATTAAGAACTTTTTTACAAACTAATGCTGGAGAAGAACTAATATTTGATTTTCTTGAATGTGAAGATCTTCATTTAGCGATATTGCAACTCATTTTTTCTTATCAAAAAAACTATCCTTATATATATAAATTTTCTGATGAAAAAAAGCTTTTCGAAATAGTTTTAAAAGGATTTGACACTAGTGAAAACTATTGTAATTAGTAACCGTAAAGGTGGATCAGCAAAAACTACAACAGCGGTTAATGTCGCAAGTGGCTTGGCTAAATATGGTTCTGTTTTACTTTTAGATTTAGATACACAGGGACATGCTTCTTTAGGTGTTGGCTGTGAGCCAAATGAAAATTTGGGAGTACACTCTATTTTTATGGGGGCAACTCTTAGTGAAACTTTTATGCCTACTATTCATAAAAATTTAACATTGTCACCAGCTCTAGCATTTTTTGATGTATATGAATATTCGGATTTAATGGGTGTTTTAAAGAGCCGTTTTAAAAGAGAAAAAATAGCTGATTTTTTTGATTATTGTATAATAGATACACCTCCAACATTTGATGCACTTTTAAAAAATTCTTTAGAGGTTGCAGATAGTGTTGTAATTCCATTTGTACCACACCATTTAGGTGTTGTTGCAGTTGGTCAGATGATGCGAACACTTTATAAGACAACATCTGAATTTAATAGAGAGATGGTCGATATTGCAATACTTCCTGTAATGTACAATCCACATATTAATGAACATAAACTCTCTATTGAAAAAGTTAAAATATCATTTGGTGAAGCAAAATTGTTATCACCTATTGGTGTAGATATTAAGTTAGCAAAACAGTTCGAATCAGGTTCTCCTATTATTTTAGAAGAGAAGCGTTCTAAGGGTTTGAAAGATTATAGTATCTGTGTTAATGAGATTTTAAATAGATTTTTGTAAGGTTAAATAATGAAAATATTAATTGTTGATGATAATAAAAACAATAGAATGATAATAAAACTTCTTTTAGAAGATTTTGAAGAAGACAATGATATATCATTTGAACTTGATGAAGCTGAAGATGGTTTAGTAGCTCTTAACAAGTGTAAAAATAGCTTTTATGATGTTATCTTTATGGATATAATGATGCCTAATATGGATGGTATAGAAGCTACGAGAGAGATTAAAAAGCTTAATTCTACTGTTATGATAATTGCAGTCTCTGCTGTTGATGATGGAGAAAGAAAAAAATTAATTTTAAGTAATGGTGCTGAAGATTATATTGCTAAACCTATTAACTCTGATATTTTTGTCAATAGAATTAAAAACTATATGCTTTTAGTTGATGCTAGAAATCATAAAAAAGAAAATAAGCGTAATATAAATCTTTTTACAAAAGAGATTTTCAGTAGACATACCAACTTTATAATAGAAGGGGAAGATTCTCTATCTCAATTTTGGGAATATTATCTATTAACAGATACTCAAAAAAGTGATAGTTTAAGTGATATTGTAAGAACAATATTTGCTATTGCTGATACACAACTTCGATTATCAATAAAATCTTATATTTATGTTGAAGAATCAGAAACTCAAAAGTTTTTTACTTTAACAAATATAGGGAAATTACCATCTAAAACAGTAGACCTAATAGTAAAGAAAAATTCTTTGCAAGAGGAATACAAAGTATCTGATGGAAAAATTTCTATTGTTTTAAACTGTCATTCGATGACAGAAATAAAACCTGAAATTTTATCTGAAGTTACTCAACTGAAAACATCTATTACTAAAGAACCTATATCTTCATTTGAAGTATCAGGAAAGCTAGAAGTCTATGATTATTTAGATGCTGATGATTTATATGATTTAGAAGAGTATGCAGGAAAATTAAGTTCAATACTTCTAGTTGTTAGTAGTGGAGATATTACTAATGAAGAGATTTCAGAGATATACATTTATTTAGATAGGTTAGCTTCTGTTCTTTCTTCATATAGTGAAGTTTATGCAATATCTCAAGCTTTGAAATCATTATCTGAAGATATGTCTACTTATATGAATGAATTTAGTAAGAATTCTGAAGCCTTGGGACCTATGTGTAAAGCATTTAGTAATGATCTATTAAGTTGGATTGAACAATCTTTCCATACTGGTGCGCCAAGTGTTGATTTTATGAATGATACTATTGCTGTAAATTGTCAAACTATTTCAGGTATGCTAAAAATGGATGAGGTAGTAGATGATGATTTTGATGATATTTTCGATTTTTAAAGGTATAAAATATGTATAGTGTAAAGATACAAAATAGTTGTAGATGTGTTTTAAAAAATGGACTTCATGAAAATATGGAGTTTGAAACAGAAGATAAAGCTAAACAAGAGGCACAAAAGATGATAGATATGATGAAAGCAACATTTTGTCAAAAGCATGAATTTGTTTTAAGTGAACAGTTTGGTGATTTTACTATATTTATAAAACCGCGTAGTTAAGATTAGTATGCTTCTTTATCAACCAGAATCTGGATATTGTTATAATAGTGATTCTATATTTCTTTATGATTTTATATCCTCTTTTAATCCTCGTGGTAAGGTTTTAGATATTGGTGCAGGTTGTGGAGTTGTAGGTTTACTTGTAGCACGTGATAACCCAAAAGTAGAGCTTGAAGCGGTTGAAAAACAAGATATATTTGTGCAACTTGCTACTACAAATGCAAGAGTAAATAAGATAGACTATAAACTGCATCAATCAGATTTTTTAGATTTAGATGAAACTGTTAAATATGATTATATCATCTCAAATCCTCCCTTTTATCCAGAGGGAGCTACAAAAAGTGAAAATGAGATTTTATGTAATGCTAGATATAATATCAATCTTCCTCTCAAAGAGTTTTTCAAAAAAGTGAGTAGAGTTCTAAAACCACAATCCCATTTTATTTTTTGTTATGATGCTTCTCAGTTTGGTGAGATCTGTGTAGAACTAGATAAAGTAAAATTAAAAGTAGTAGATGTTCAGTTTGTCCATCCTAAAGTTGATAGAGTTGCCTCATTAGTTATGATTCACGTTCGTAATGGTTCAAAATCATTAATGAAAGTATGGCAACCATTTATTAGTTTTGATAAAAATGAGATTTCAAAAGAGGCTCAAATCATATTTAAAAAAGCAAAAACACAGAGTATTAAATGTCAAATATAATGAAAGAAGAGGGCTATAACTATACCTTCAATCCAGATGCTTGTGCAACTTGTCAAGGTAAATGTTGTACAGGAGAGAGCGGTTATATCTATGTTAATAAAACAGAGATAGAGAAAATATCTTTACTCTTAGATATGCCAATTAAAGATTTTGTCAATCAATATCTTTTTAAAAAGATGTATAAATACTCTATTAAAGAGCTAGTTTATAATGGTTCTTATGAATGTATATTTTATGATAGAGAATCCAATGGATGTAAAATTTATGATGCACGTCCATCTCAGTGTAAAACTTTTCCATTTTGGGACTATTATAAAACAAGAGTGGATGAGTTAAAGTTAGAGTGTGCAGGAGTTAGAGATGATTAGATATATTTTGGTGTTTTCTACAATATTTTTACTAGTATCATGTGCAGACAATATCCCTAAACCGACAGAAGAGAAACTTAAATTAAATCAAAAACTGTTTGCAGAGGAAGATTTTTATATTCTTTTAGCACTAAGGGCAGAGGAGCTACAAGATTTTATGTCAGCTTCTACTCTATATAATAAATTATATAATAGAACTAAGCGTAAAGAGTATCTTTATAGAGGCTTAAAAAATGATATAAGTTTTAAAAATTATAGTTTAGTTTTAAAGAAAGTAGATACATTTTTAAAGACTCAAAATGATGATAAGCTTATTAGGTTTAAAATAGTTGCCTTGACTGCATTATCAAAATTTGAAGAGGCTAAAACTTTAGCATTAGAACTTGTGAAAGTTACTAAAGAGACAAATGACTATATTCTTGTCAGTAATATATATATGCAACTCCAACAACCAGAATTGGCACTAAATTTTTTAGAAAAAGCCTATAACAAAGAGTTTAATGAATTGATACTTGATAAAATAGTAACAATTTTAGTAGATAATTTACAAAGAGAAGATGAAGCGATAGCTAAGTTGGAACTGCATACACAAATTTATGGTTGTACTCAATATATCTGTTTAAGATTAGCAAAATTTTATAGTGATAGACAAGATATAGATGCGATACTTTCTTTATATTTAAGATTATATGAAAATTTTAAAAATGAAAAAGTAGCTGAAAAGATAGTACAGATATATTTATATAAGAAAGATGATTTAAAGCTTTTAAATTTTTTAGAAAGCTCAAAAACTAATGATAAAATTTTGCTAGAACTCTACACTTTGGCACAAAACTATACAAAAGCATATATTTTAGCAAATGATATATATCTTAAAACAGGTGATTTAAACTATCTTGGTCAAAGTGCTATTTATAAGTATGAGAGTACAGAAGATAAAAAGGATAAAAAGTTACTTGCTGATATAGTTAAAAAGCTGGAAAAAGTTGTATTAATAGAGCCTATATCTTTATATTTGAATTATTTAGGCTATCTGTTAATAGAGCATAATATAGATATTAATAAAGGTATAAAGTATGTTAAAAGTGCTTTAGAGGGTGAACCAAATTCGGTTTATTATCTTGATTCATTAGCTTGGGGTTACTATAAAAAAGGTAATTGTAAGGATGCAAAAAAGATAATGAATACAATAGTAAAGTTTGATGGTAATGATAATGAAGAACTTATGTTACATAATAACTTCATAGACAGATGTTTAAAAAATTAAAGGAAAAAAATTAATATGATTTTAGATGATATTATAAAAAAGACAAAAGAAGATTTAGTAAAAAGAGAGAAAGAGTTTTCACTTGATTGGTTAGGACGTTCATTAGCTTATAATTCAAGAGTACCACGTGATGTTTTTCCATACTTAACAGCAACAGAAGAAGACCCATATAGAATTATTACAGAGGTTAAAAAAGCTTCTCCATCCAAAGGTATTATTCGTGAAAATTTTGAGCCTTTAGAGATAGCACAAGCGTATGAAAGAGGTGGAGCAAGTGCTATTAGTATTCTTACTGAACCACACTTTTTTCAAGGTTCAATTGATTATTTAAGTGGTATAAGACGTTATGTTGGAATTCCTCTTTTAAGAAAAGATTTTATTGTTTCGAAGTATCAGATTTTAGAAGCTCTTGTTCATGGTGCTGATTTTATTCTTTTAATCGCTGCTGCACTGAGTAAAAAAGAGTTAAAAGAGCTTTTAGGATATACAAGACATTTAGGTATGGAAGCACTTGTTGAGGTACACGATAAAACTGATTTAACAAAAGCTATCTATGCTGGAAGTGATATTATCGGTATTAACCATAGAAATTTACAAACATTTGAGATGAATATGAATTTGTGTTATGACCTTATTCCATTAATTCCAAATGGTAAAGTTATTGTTGCTGAAAGTGGTATATATGAGCATGGTCAATTAGAAGATTTAAGTAAAGCTGGTGTTGATGCGTTCTTAGTTGGAGAGTCTTTAATGAGAACGGATGATGAAGAATCAGCTCTTAGAACATTAAAAAATGGATAGGTAGTTTTTAAACTACTATCCTCTTTCGTTACGGTGAAGTTTTCTATCTTTATGAACTGAACCGTGCCAAAAATGGTTTACTGCCCAGTAAGCTAGTGAAGCACCTGTTATAGAAAATAGGATTGTACCTGTATAAAGAGGTATGAAAATATTTTCCATATTATTACTAAACCATTCCACTGACATCTCAACAGGTGCAATCTCAGTTCCTAAAATAAACGACCCAGTTAAATATTCCATATAATACATGGGAGGCATTGTAAAAGGATTACTGAACCAACACATAGCAAGTGCGATAGGTACATTAAACTTAAAAAAAGGCATCATTGCTAATACTAATGCCATCTGCATAGGCATAGGGATAAAGGCTATAAAAAGACCGATAAAGACAGCCTTTGAAACCATTTGTCTATTCGTAGATAAATATTTAGGTGGAATTTTATATTTTATGATAAATGATTTTAATTTTTCACTTTTACTTGTTTTTTTTAGGGTTTTTCTAAGCATATTAATTTCTTATAGGTTTGATTTTTCTAAATTATACTCAGAATAAACTTATATATTAAATAATATGTTAAAATTCCATATATATTTTATAAGGTTGTTTATTTATGTCATTTGAAAAACTAGGAGTTATCAAGCCTTTACTTGATGCTATTAAAGAGATAGGGTATAAAAACCCAACATTAATCCAAGAACGTGCTATTCCTTTAGTTTTAGCTAAGAGTGATATATTTGCAACGGCACAAACAGGTACAGGTAAAACAGCAGCCTTTGGTCTGCCACTTTTACAAAGACTTCGTAAACCAGTAGAGCATACAGATGTAAGAGCAGTTATTTTATCTCCTACACGTGAACTTAGTATTCAGATATTTGAAGATATGAAATCGTATGCTAAAAATATGAATATAAAAATAATGATACTTGTTGGTGGAAAAGATTTAGAGAAGCAAAAACAGCAGTTAAAAGAGGGTGTAGATATTGTTATCGCAACCCCTGGTAGATTGATGGAGCATACTGAGAGTGGTTTATCTTTAACAGGTGTTCAAACATTTATTTTAGATGAAGCGGATAGAATGTTAGATATGGGTTTTACAAAAGATATTAGAAAAATTCATCCTCTTCTTCCTAAGCGTCATCAAACACTACTTTTTTCAGCTACATTTAGTGATAAGGTAAGAAAATTATCAAAGCTTATCTTAAATAAACCAGCATTTATTGAAACAGCTAAGAAAAATACGACAGTAGATACTATCAATCAAGTTGCATATCTTACAGATACAGATAAAAAAGCAGCACTTTTAGCATACTTAATAGGCTCACGTAATTTTCCACAAGTATTGGTTTTTACAAGAACAAAAGCAAGTGCAAACAATCTATTTATTGAACTTAAAAAAGATGGTTTAAAATGTGGACTTCTTCATGGAGATAAAACAAAAGCAAATAGACTTAAAACTCTTACACAGTTTAAAGAGGGTCATTTTAGAGTTTTAGTAGCAACAGATATAGCATCACGTGGATTAGATATTGAGCATCTTCCTTATGTTATAAACTATGAACTTCCATCTATTCCAGAGGATTATGTTCATCGTGTTGGACGTACAGGACGTGCTGGTCGTCAAGGGGAAGCTATATCTATTATCGATATATATGAAAAGTATGATATTAGAGATATAGAAAAACTTATCGGTCAAAAAATACCTCAAGAAACAGTAGAAGGTTTTGAACCAGACCCAACTATTAGAAGAAAAGATATTGATGAGGTAAAACTAAAAGCAGAACATAAACGCTCTAGTGGTAAAAAAGAGCGTAAATATAATAAAAATACAAGTAATGTTCCTGTAACAAGAAAACAGATGACAGCTACTAAGAAGAAGAGAAAGACTACTAAAAGGGATTAACTTTTTATAAGTTAGCCAACAT
This sequence comes from uncultured Sulfurimonas sp., assembly GCA_964642985.1. GTDB lineage: Bacteria > Campylobacterota > Campylobacteria > Campylobacterales > Sulfurimonadaceae > Sulfurimonas. Next base: position 6,143 of record CAZXSD010000021.1, on the reverse strand, counting down.
TTTAAGAAGTTCATCTGGTCTATTTGAACTTTTTATAGCATTCTCTTTAGTTATAACATTTTTAGTAATTAAATCAAAAAGTTGTTGAGTTTGAGTTGTCATAAATGTTTCTTGTTGATTGAGTTGCATTTGTGAATAGATTTGATGTACTTTATCTTCACGTATCTGATTTTGAATAGCTGGATTAGAGATTAAAATCTCTTGAGTTGCTACTTTTCCCTTTCCTATTTTTGGTATAAGAGATTGAGAAACAACGGCTATAAGTGAAGATGCAAGTTGCGCTCTTACTTGAGGTTGTTCATCCCCATTAAATACATCAATAATACGGTTAATAGTGCTAGGTGCAGAGTTTGTATGTAATGTTCCAAATACTAAGTGACCAGTTTCAGCAGCTGTTAAAGCAGCTCCAATAGTCTCAACATCTCTCATCTCTCCGATTAAAATAATATCAGGATCTTGTCTTAAAGAAGATTTTAATGCTTTAGCAAAAGATTTTGTACTGCTTCCTACATCACGTTGTGAAAAAAGAGATTTATCATTTCTATGAACAAACTCGACAGGGTCTTCTATCGTGATTATATGGCGTCTTTCAGTTTTATTTACTTCATGAAGCATAGAGGCAAGAGTTGTTGATTTTCCACTACCCGTAGGTCCAGTTACTAAGATAAGTCCTTTCTCTTTTTTGATAAGTTCTTTAAATATAGGAGGATTTCCATACTCATCAAGTGTTGGTATATCTATTGGAATCATACGAAATGCACAAGCTATACCATGAATAGTAAGATAGTAGTTCGCACGAAAACGACCAACATCTTTTAACTCAACTGAAAAGTCAAGTTCTAACTCCTCTTCAAAAACCTTTTTCTTTTTATCTTCTATTAAAGAGTAAGCCATCGTTTCAACATCTTTAGCTGAGAGTATAGGTAGATTTAAAGCACGTAGTTCAGTATCTATTCTAATCTGTGGTTCACTTCCCACAACAAGATGTAAATCAGATGCATTAAATGCTAAAACACTTTTAAGAAGTTTCTTAATATCAAGATGTTTAGCAGGTTTGTCTGTTGTTTCTTCACTCATAAAAATATTCCTTTATAGTTTTCTTCATTAAATCCAATAGTTAATGTGTTGTCAAATTCAATAACAGGTCTTTTTATTAAAAGATTTTCTTTACAAAGCCATTGTATCTGCTCATCTTCATTAAGATTTTTCTCTTTTAGTTTGTGTGTTCTATAAGTGGTACTTCTTGTATTAAAGAGAGTTTTTATATCGCTATTTGTAAGCCATAAAGATATTTTATCGCATGAAACGGAATCTGTTTTAAAATCTTGAAGTTCATATTCAAGTGCATTGTTTTTGAAAAATTTTATCGCTTTTTTAACACTATCACAGCTTTTTATGCCATAAATTTTTATCATAATTAGTCGATAATTTTAGGAACAATGAAAAAATGGTCGGCACTATTTGGAGCATTTTTAAGAATATCATCATTGATTATTGTATCACAAGAAGGAGTATCTTCTCTTGTAAACGTTGCATTATTATTCATAGAAAATTTATCGCTAACACCATCAGTATCTAATTCACTTAGATTGTCTACAAAACTCATTATCTCTGATAATTGATCTTTTATTTCATCTCTTTTATCATCTGAAATTTTTAAAAAAGAGAGCTTTTCCAACTTTGTTAAAAGTGCATCATCTACTTGCATATATAGTCCTTTAAGATTGTTTTTAATTTATATGATTGTAACAAAAGAAGCTTAGTAAGAGTTTTAAATATTATGATAAACTTAGTAAAATCAAACAAAGGAATTGAAAAATGAGTAGAGAAAAAATAACAGTGCCAATGGCAACTTTAGAGTTTGTAAAATATGAAGAAAAAGGTTTAACTTATTTTGAATTTGATGCTACACAATGCCAACCACCTGAACCAATGGTAAATGCTATGAATGGGCTTAAATTGTTAAAAGAGAAAAATGATAGATTGGTAGGGATATTTTTTCATGAACCAGTACCTTTATATGATAGAGTAGGAGTAAAATTTGCACATGAAGCTTTAGAGTTAGAAAATGGAGATTTTAAAATTATATTTAAACTCAAGAGTTAGTTTTCCTACATTATCTTAATTCTACTAAAATATCCCTTTTAAATCAAAAGGGATACAATTCATGAATATAAAAAAACTTTTATTACTCCTTGGTTCTATGCAGAGTATGGCGATTTTAATGTCTATTTTTGCCTTTGCATCAGGGTACGCTACTTTTATCGAAAATGACTATGGAACTATTACTGCTAAAGCCGATGTTTACAATGCTAGATGGTTTGAGGTTTTACTTGCACTTTTAACACTTAATTTAGCTTATAATATACATAGATACAAAATGTATACGGTTAAAAAAGCTCCTATCTTTATTTTTCATATAGCATTTATCATCATTATTTTTGGTGCTGCTATGACTCGTTATGTAGGCTTTGAAGGCTCTATGCATATTAGAGAGGGACAAAGTGCTTCTACTATGACAAGTACAGATACTTTCTTTATGGTTGATGCGTCTGTTAAAGATATGAAAGAATCAACATCTGAATCTGTTTATCTTTCTAAAAGAACATCAAATTATCTTTCTTCATCGTTAGAGATTGATGGTAAAGATGTTGATGTAACGATGATAGAGTATATCCCAGATGCCATAGAAGGCTTTGTAGAAGATAAGAAAAATGGTATCGCTATCTTAGAAATGATGGTTACAGATGGAGGACAGGGGAAACCTTTAGTTCTTAAAGAGGGAATGTTTAAAGATAATGGTGATTATGTTTTAGATTTTAACTCAAATGTTAAGTTTGATAAGCCAGTTATCTCTATTTATGTTAAAGATGGCGATATATTTTTTAAACATACAGATACTCTTTCATACTTAAAGATGGATGATAGCTCAAAAGGGGAGTACACTAGTAATGATGCTCAACCTTTCGCAACAAGAACACTTTTTACTATGGGGCAAAGTAGTTTTGTACTCCGTAACTTTATGCCTCACTCTATTTCAAAAATAATCTCAAATCCAAATGCTTCACCACAAGCCCCTGGATATGATGCTTTACGTTTTCAAGTAACAGTAGAAGATGTTTCAGAGATTGTAACTATTTATGGTCGTGTAGGTTCTTTAGCTAAATCATCTCACAATATTATTAATGGTGTTGATGTTCATCTTTCGTATGGCTCAAAAACATTACCTGTTCCATTTAAAGTATATTTAAAAGATTTTCAACTTGACCGTTACCCTGGTTCAATGAGTCCATCATCGTATGCAAGTGAAGTTGTTTTAATAGATGAAGAGGAGAATGTAGAGATACCATATAGGATTTTTATGAACAATATTTTAGAACATCGTGGATATAGATTTTTTCAAGCATCGTATGATCAAGATGAGGGTGGAACTATCTTATCTGTAAACAATGACCCTGGTACTTTACCATCATATATAGGGTATGCACTTCTTTCTATTGGTATGTTTTGGTCACTTTTTTCAAGACGTAATAGATTTGCATCTTTAGCTAACAAAGCAAAAAAAGCGAGTGAGGGAAAAGCTGTTGCTTTTTTACTCTCTTTAGGATTATTAATTTCTGCAACACCATCTTATGCCGTAGAGTTAAATAAGTCACTTAAAACTATCATATCATTTGATAAAGAACATGCTAATAATTTTGGTAAGTTAATTATTCAAGATAGTGGTGGACGAATGAAGCCTATAAATACTCTTGCTACTGAGATTTTAGCCAAAATACATAATGGAGATTCATTAAATATTGCTGGATATAAACTAGATGCAAATCAAGTTATTTTAGGGATGATGATTAAACCAGATATTTATAAAGATATAAAAGTTATTCGTGTAAAAGATGAGAAAGTAAACACTCTTTTAGGTGCTAAAATTGGCTCAAAATATGCTTCATTCTCACAGTTTTTTATAGATCCTGCTAATATGAGAGGTTATAAATTAGCTGAAGCGGTAGAGAGTGCTGTAAGAAAAGAGGCAAAACATAGAAATAAATTAGATAAAGCAGTTTTAAAAATAGATGAGAAAGTAAATATCTCATATATGGTATATACAGGTTCACTTCTTAAAATGTGGCCTAAAAAAGATGATATAAATAACAAATGGTTCGCAACGATAGATGCTCTTCAAACTTTTGAAAAAGAGGAATCAGATAAATTACAGATGGTAGCAAGTAGTTATTTTATAGCTGTTGATGAGTCTTTAAGAACAGGAAAGTGGAAAAAGGCTAATGACACTTTGGTAAAAATAGCAGAGTATCAAAAATTTTATGGTGCTGAGGTATATCCAAGTGATAGCCGTATCGGTGCAGAAGTTTTTTACAATGAAGCAAAAATATTTGAAAGATTATATCCATACTATCTGTTAGTGGGTCTTATTCTTCTTATATTAAGTTTTGTGAAAATATTAAATCCAAGTTTTAATATAGACAGATTTACAAAAGCATCACTTTACCTTTTAATAGTGTTTTTTATAGCACACACAGTAGGTCTAGCAAATAGATGGTATATTTCAGGTCATGCTCCATGGTCAGATGGTTATGAGTCTATGATATATATCGCATGGGCAACAGTTTTAGCAGGTTTTATCTTCTCTAAACGTTCACCTATGACTTTGGCATCTACGGGTGTTTTAACTGGTCTTATTCTATTTGTAGCACACTTAAACTGGATGAATCCACAAGTAACAAACCTTGTTCCTGTTCTTAACTCCTATTGGTTAAGTATTCATGTTTCTATGATTACTGCTAGTTATGGTTTCTTAGCGTTGAGTGCATTGTTAGGGTTTATCGTTATCTTTCTTTTCATCTTCAAAAATGAGAAAAATAACTTACAAATATCACTCTCTATAAAAGAGTTAAACGCTATCAACGAAATGAGTTTAATGATAGGTTTAGTTCTTCTAACTATCGGAAATTTTTTAGGTGGTGTTTGGGCAAATGAGTCGTGGGGAAGATACTGGGGTTGGGACCCAAAAGAGACTTGGGCGTTAGTAACTATTTTAGTATATGCTATTGTTTTACACATTAGATTTTTAAAATCACTTTATAGTGAGTTTAATTTTGCAGTTATCTCTTTACTTTCATTTACTTCGGTATTGATGACGTACTTTGGAGTAAACTACTATCTTGCAGGATTACACTCCTATGCAAAAGGGGACCCTGTTCCTGTTCCAGATTTTGTGCCTATTAGTTATGCGATAATCTTTATATTTATAGCACTTGCATTTAGAAACAGAAAGGTAGCCTAAAAGATGGAGTTTAAAGGTTTCACACAAGAAACTCTCCCATTTTTAGAGTCGATAAAACAGAACAACAACAAAGAGTGGTTTGAGGCAAATCGTAGTGATTATGAAAAGCATATCTTAAATCCCTCTCGTGCATTTGTAGAGGAGTTTGGAGAACATCTCCAAGCCCTTGAACCTACCATAAATTTTTCCTCAAAAATAAACAAATCCCTTTTTAGAATCTACCGCGACACAAGACGTATGGGAGCGATAAAACTTCCTCTCAAAGAAAGAATAGGAATTATATTTTGGCAAGGTGGAGAAAAAAGATTACAAAGCTCCTCTTTTTATTTTCATTTTTCAACAGAGGAACTTTTTGTATCGGCAGGTGTTAGATGGTTTGAAAAGCCTATGTTAGATGCGTATAGAGAGTATATAAAAGATGATGTAAGACGTGATAATCTAGCAAGAGTTTTAGAGAGATTAAATGCAAAAGGCTATAAGACAATAGAGAAGGGTTATAAACGTTATCCAAGAGGGTTTAGTAAAGAGATGAGCAGTGTTGATTTAGCTCTTTATAAGGGGATGGCAACGTATAAGATATTAGACCCTACTATTATCGTAGATGGAGAGAAGTTTATAGATGTTCTTTATGGGATTTATGAAGAGATGTTGGAACTTCAGCAGATTGTTTATGAGATTAGTTTGGGGTGTGAGGTATAATGGACTGAGAAAATAAAACAACATTTAAACTAGTTTTATTTCCAAAAGAGCTAGAATAAAGTAGAGGTAAATAGAGTTTTTAAATCCCTTTTTTATAGGTCATTTTCATACAATTTTAAAGGTTATCTAAGCGAAATTATGGTTA
>CAZXSD010000020.1:0-25315 GCA_964642985.1 uncultured Sulfurimonas sp. | reverse complement strand
TCTCTTAGGAATAGGGCTAAAATTACTGATTTGAAGATTGTTAGGGATGTTCTTTTTGTCATAAAGGTTATTTTAGCATAAATCAACTATAATTCAACTATAAAATTTAAGGATTACCCGATGAATTCAATAGAAATAGCAAAAAATGTTTTTAAAGTAGAAGCTCAGGCAGTTAATAATTTATCTAATCTATTAACAGAGGATTTTTCAAAATCTATTGAAAAAATCTTAGAAGCTAAAGGACGTCTAGTTATTTCTGGAATGGGGAAATCAGGGCATATTGGAGTTAAAATATCTGCAACTTTAGCAAGCACAGGAACACCAAGTTTCTTTATGCATCCAGCTGAGGCTATTCATGGTGATTTGGGTATGCTAACTAAAAACGATATTTTATTAGCTATTTCAAACTCAGGAGAGAGTGAAGAGATTATAAAAATTATTCCTCTTGTAAAAAGGATGGGAATAACTCTTATAGGTATGGCAGGAAAAAAAGATTCTACTTTAGCAAGAGAAGCTGATTATTTTTTAAATATTGCTATTGAGAAAGAGGCATGTCCTCTTCAACTTGCTCCTATGTCATCGACAACAGCAACACTTGCAATGGGTGATGCAATAGCAGCAGCACTTATGGAAGCAAGAAACTTTCAACCTGAAGATTTTGCAATGTATCATCCTGGTGGAAGTTTAGGTAAAAAACTTTTAACAAAAGTAAAAGATATTATGAGTTTCAAAAGTCTTCCTATTGTAAAATCTGATAGCTTGTTTAGTGAAATTATTCATACTATGACTATTGGTAAGCTTGGTCTTTGTATCGTTGTTGATAATGAAAAAGTAAATGGTGTTATTACAGATGGTGATTTACGAAGAGCTTTAGAGATGACAGATAAACCAAGGTTTGAGATTGTAGCAAAAGATATGATGACAAACTCTCCTAAAATAGTTTCAGAAAATAGTATGGCTATTGATGCTGAAGAATTTATGTTAGAAAATAAGATAAATGAACTTATTGTTGTGGAAAACAACAAATTAGTTGGTGTTGTTCAACTTTTTGATGTGGGAAATATTTCTTAATAAAAATTTTACTAAAAAATAAAGAAAGGTATAAAATGATAAATAATGATGAATTGTATAAGAAATTGCAACAAGGTAAATTTTTACTATCTGGTCCTTGTGCGATAGAGAGTGAAGAATTAGTTATGCAAGTAGCCCAAGAGGTTAAAAAAATAAGTGAAGAATTAAATTTTACTTATGTTTTCAAAGCATCTTTTGATAAAGCAAATAGAACTTCGTTAAGTAGTTTTAGAGGACCTGGATTAGAAGAGGGTCTTAAAATACTTGAAAAAGTAAAAAAAGAGTTTGAATTACCAATAGTTACGGATATACATGAACCTTATCAAGCTAAACCTGTTTCTGAGATAGCTGATATAATTCAAATTCCTGCTTTTCTTTGTCGTCAAACAGATTTACTTGTAGCTGCTGCAAAAACAGATAAAATAGTAAATATTAAAAAAGCACAATTTCTTGATGGAAAAGATATGTTTTATCCTGCTCAAAAAGTAAAAGAAGCTGGGAATAGTAAAATAATGCTAACAGAAAGAGGAACACTTTTAGGTCTTGGAAGACTTGTAGTCGATTTTACTCAGATAGTAGATATGAAAGAGTTAGGTTATCCTGTAATAATGGATGTTACACATTCTACTCAAAGACCAGGTGGTGGAGCTACTTCCGGAGGAAATCCTCACTATGCTCCGTATATTGCAAAAGCTGCAGCTGCTGTTGGTGTAGATGGTTATTTTATGGAGGTTCATCCTGACCCTAGTTGTGCTTTGAGTGATGGGAGTAATATGATTAGGTTGGATGGTTTTAGAGAACTTCTTGAAGATATAATCTAATGCAATTAAAATTAAGTATAATCATTCCTTTTCGTGCATCTGAAGACAGATCATATATTATGGAAAGATTAAACCAATTTGAAATAGAAAAAAATAATTCTATTGAATATATTTTAGTTGATTCAGGTAGTCCCTTTTCATTACAGCAAAAGATAAAACAAATATGTAATCAAAAGTCTATAAGATATTTATATCAAAATACTAAAAATGATATATTTGCAATAGGAAGTGCTAGGGATTATGGAGTTGAACATGCTAATGGAGAATTTGTAACATTTTTAGATATAGATTTAATTTCAGTTGATGGTTTCATCAATAAGCTACTATTGCAATGTGAAATTGAAATTGAAAATCAAAAAAAATCATTTTTTACTGTACCTTGTTTTTATTTAACACCAGAAGGTTCAGAACTCTTTTTAAAAACAGATATAAAAACTAGAGATGATATTTTTTATCAATTTTATTTAGATGGAGATAAAAATTATATTCAAAATTTAGCACCCTCTTCTTCTGTGATGGTATTAAGAAAAAATCATTATCTTTCAGTGGGTGGACATAGTCCTGCTTTTAAGGGTCATGGCTATGAAGATTTTGAATTAATTCATAGATTATTAAAATTATCTGGTCATATTCCAAGAAGTAGAGAATATTATACAGATTCTAAAACATGGGATTCAAATCTTTATAAAGGTTTTAGGGCTACATTTTCTATGTTAGGTCAAAAAGCATTTGCTAATAAATTATATGTGTATCATATATGGCATCCTCGACCACCAACAAATGGATATGAAAATAAAAGGTTTATTAATCATACAAATGCTTTAAATATGTTTAAAAAATTTGATACTGATGCTATCCATCCAACAGCACTAGTAGATAAAACTGCAAAAGTAGAAAATATTTTATACTTCGGAGTGCCTTTTTCAAATGCACCAGAATGTATAAGAGATGCTATGCCTCATCTTGGAAATATTATCTATACAAAAGAATATTACTATCAAGATGATAATGATAATTTTAGTAAAGAAAAATTTGAGAATTTCTTAAAATATCAAAATATAGATAAAGTGATTTTTCCAAATCCTTACGGAAATAAAATAAGATTAGCTATTTATAATTATGTAAAAGAAAATAATATCAACTATTATTGTTTTGAGAGAGGTGCATTACCTGATAGTTGGTTTTTTGATTCTAACGGATTTAACTATGACTCTAGTTCCTATTATGAAAAAAATTGGTCTCAAAAACTAACTGAAAAAGAAGAAATTTTTACTAATGATTATATAGAAAGTTTGTTTACAAAAGGTGATTCATTAGAAGTTCAATCTTCACAAGTTGGAAAAGATGTTTTATCTGAAAAGTTAAAAATCGGAAATAATAAAGTATTATTTGTACCATTTCAGAGACCATCAGATACTGTGATTAAATATTTTGCTTCAAAGTTGAAAGATAATATCTTGCCAAGGTTAAAAAAACTTGTATGGACTGCAAAAATTAAAAAACTAAATATTAATGATTTTCAATTTCAAAAAAAATATCTAAATATAAAATCGACAATGTCTAACTTTCAAGAGATAATTGATAATGTTGCAAAAGAGTTACGAACTTATGGATGGCAAGTTCTTGTAAAACAACATCCATCTGAAACATATAAACTAGATATGAATTATGTAACTGTTGTTCCTGACAATACTAATATGTATGATTTAATTGATTTAGCAGATAGTGTAGCATTAATTAATTCTGGTATGGGCTTATATGCGATGATGGCATTAAAACCGTGTTTTATCTTTGGTGAGGCTTTTTATAACTATGAGGGCTTAAATATTAAAATAAATACTCATTCCTCAGATGAAATTGTACAATTAATTTTAAGTACAACAACTATAGACAAAAAGAAAATGTTTCAATTTATACATTATCTTATAACTAATATGTATTCTTTTGGTGAAGCGAAAACAGTCACTAGAGTTGAAAAAGATGGTTCAAAAAGAACAATTACTAAAAGTATTGATTTTTATCAATTTGTAATAGATAAAAAAATAATATTTGATTATGAAAAAGATAAAAAATTTATTATACCATTTGGTTCACCATTATTTAATCGTTTTAAATTGGATATGGCTAATCATCGTCAAAAAAAGCCTATTGTACAAAAAAAGCCTATTGTACAAAACAATATTAGTTCATTTAATAGAAAAATCAATAAATTTAAAAGAAATAAAAAACTTTTTTTTGAAGATTCTCAAAACTCTTTAATTAGGTTAATTGGTAAAATATTTTTTATAAAATAAAATGACAAACTATACAACATCAAAAGAATTAATCAGAAATACAAGTAATTTCACAAATATAAAGTATTATAATTTTATTGATAGCTTATTTCAGCGAAAAGGAATATTCCACGGCTGGGGAAGAAAAAAATCAGGTTTAAAAGCAGTTTCATTAGCTAAAAAACTTGATACCTCTTTTGTCCTTTTAGAAGATGGTTTCATCCGCTCCCTAGCCTTAGGGGTAGATGGCTCCCCATTATTCAGCCTAGTAAAAGACCCAATAGGAATATACTACGATGCAACAACTCCCTCAAAATTAGAAAATATATTAAATACATACAACTTTAAATTAGATAAAAAACTGATGCAAGATGCAAAAAAAGCTATAAACTTAATAGTAAAAAATAATATTTCAAAATATAATAATGCTAAAGATTTAAAAGACAACTATTTTCCAAATCGTGAAGAGAGAGTTTTAGTTATTGCTCAAACAGCAGGAGATGCTTCTTTAAAATATGGAATGTTAGATAATTTTACAACAGATGATATGATAGAGAGTGCTATAACTGAAAATCCTAATGCTAAGGTTTATCTTAAAGTGCATCCCGATGTTTTAAGTGGGAAGAAAAAATCAGATATAGATATAAACTTAGCAAAACAAAAATGTATAATTATTGAAGAAGATGTTAATCCTCTCTCTCTTTTAAGACATTTTACTAAAGTATATACAAAAACATCACAGATGGGTTTTGAGGCTCTTTTAGTTGGTTGTGAATGTATCTGTTTTGGAATGCCTTTTTATGCTGGTTGGGGGATAACAACTGATAAATCTATCTGTAAGAGAAGAGAAAGAACTTTAAAGTTAGAAGAGGTATTTGCAGGAGCTTATATACTTTACACAACTTATTATAACCCTTATACAGATAAAACGAGTGATATTTTCGATACAATAGAAACTATAATTAAAATGAAATAATAGATAGATGGAGAAAAAACATGAAAACAGTAGTAATAATCCCAGCAAGATTAGGCTCTTCACGCCTACCACGAAAAGTTATACTTGATATATGTGGAAAATCGATGATACAACATGTGTTTGAAGCTTCTAAAAAAGCTCAAAATATAGCAGATGTTTATATAGCAACAGACTCAGATGAAGTTCGTTTTATTTGTGAAAAGTTTACTCAAAATATCCTTATGACAGATGAAAAACATGAGTCTGGGACAGATAGATTAGCACAAGCAGTTCAAAATATAGAGTGTGATAATATCATTAATGTTCAAGGTGATGAGCCATTAATAGACCCTCAACTTATAACAGATTTAGCAAAAATTTTAGAAGATGATGATACGGATATGGCAAGTGCTATGCATAAGATACAAACAACGGAGGAGTTAAAATCTCCAAATGCAGTAAAAGTAACAGTAGATAAAAACTCAAATGCTCTTTACTTTTCACGTTCTATTATTCCTCATCATAGAGATGAATGGGATACACTTTTAAATCATCATACAACTATTCCATCTTCTCTAAGCTTTTATAAACATATAGGTATTTATGGATATAAAAAAGAGTTTTTACAAAATTACTCTACAATGGAACAAACATATTTAGAGAAATTAGAAAAACTTGAACAGTTGAGAGTTTTAGAAAATGGATATAAGATAAAGATGATAGAAACAGAATATGAACCAGTTGGTGTAGATATTTTAGCAGATTTAGAAAAAGTAAAAAAGATTATGAAATGTCACTAGAACAAAAAGCAAAAAAGATAAAAGCGATAGTATTTGATGTAGATGGTGTTTTAACTGATGGTGGTATTATCTATGATAATGCTGGTATGGAGATTAAACGTTTTAATGTAAAAGATGGTCAGATTATCTCTCATCTTAAAAATAATGGTTTTATAGTAGGTGCTATTACAGGACGTAACTCACAAGTTGTTAAAAATAGATGTGAAGAGTTAAAATTAGATTTTCATTTTCATGGTTCTCACGATAAGCTTGTTCAATATGATAGAATTAAAGAAACGTATAATTTAACTGATGAACAGATAGCTTATATAGGAGATGATATTATAGATTTAACTATTCTTACTAAATGTGGACTCAGTGCGACACCAAATGATGCTCGTATTTATATGAAAAAATATGTAGATTATATAACTCCATCAAAGGGTGGAGATGGAGCATTACGAGATTTGGCTGATTTTATTTTAGATGAGCAGGGTTTACTTGATGCTATAATTGAAAAACAGATTAATAAAATTTAAAGTATAATACAAAAAAAATAAAAGGATATATATTGTCAACATATATTTTAGGACATACAAGTCCTGATAGTGATTCGATTATCGGTGCTATCTCTCTTTCATATCTAAAAAATGAGTTAGGAGAAGATTGTATCCCTGTATCTCAAGGTGAAATCTCTGCTGAAACACAATTTATTTTAAATAAATTTAACGGTACTGCACCTGAACTTAAAACATCAGTAGCTGGTGAGAATATCTATTTGGTAGATTTTTCAGATAAAGCACAAGCACCAAAAGATATAGAAGAAGCAACTATTTTAGGTATTGTAGACCATCATAAACTTGGTGATTTAACTACTGATACACCTTTAGAGTGTTGGATTCGTCCTATCGGTTGTACTAATACAATTATTAAAGAGATGTTTGATTATCATAATGTTATTATTCCTAAAGATTTAGCAGGTATGATGATGTGTGCTATTTTAAGTGATACAGTGATTTTCAAATCGCCTACGTGTACAAAAATAGATACAAAAATAGTAAAAGAGTTAGCTATTATCGCTGGTATCAGTGAATATAAAGCTCTGGCAATGGAGATGTTTATAGCAAAATCAGCTGTAAATGGTGCATCTGCTCGTAATCTTAATACAAGAGATTATAAAGAGTTCAATATGAACGGTATTAAAGTTGGAGTAAATCAGTTAGAGATGGTAGATATATCTGCTCTTGATGATAGAAAAAATGAACTTTTAGAAGATATGCAAAAGATGAAAGATGAAAATGGTTTACATACTGTTTTAGTTCTTTTAACAGATATTATGAAAGAGGGTTCTCAACTTTTATGTGTAAGTGATGATGCTAGTAAAATAGAAACAGCGTTTGATACAAAATTAGAAAACAATCAAGTATGGTTAGAGGGTGTACTTAGTCGTAAAAAGCAAGTAATACCTTTTGTTCAACCACAATTTAAATAAGGAATATTTATGAGTAAATTTGAAGCACTATTTGAAGATGAAGACGATATCTTTGCAGGAACACCACAATCAAGATATTGGGATATCTCAGGACAGTTAAGTGAAGATTTAGTAAAAGATGAGTTTGATAATATAGTTCAAAGATTAGCAGTTATGGAAGCATTACTTTCAGAAATACATGACTATGAAACTTTAGATAGAACTATTAAGTCTTATTCTTTAGCAAATATGGAAAAGACAGAAGAGCTTAAAAAAAGTGTATATATGGAATTAGCTGGACAGCTGATTTATAGAGTGGCTGAGTAGTAAAAACTACTCAGTATAAAGATAACGCTTAATCTTCTTAGTAGGAGTCTTTATAAAAGCCTCCTTCTCCTCTACAAACTTTACCATACGATTAAATGATGAAATTTGAGAATTAATCTCTTGACGCATTGTTTCTAAAATATTTGCTATCTCATCATCAGAAATATTTTCATCTAAAAGCTCTCTATTTAATTTAATTTTAGCAATAAGCTTAGTATCTTGTTCAATCATAAGAGCATCTTCTACTAAACTGTTTTGATTTATGATAGCTTCTATCTGTTCAGGATAGATATTTTCTCCACCAGAGCCGATAATAACATTTTTACTTCTACCACTTATAAAAAGATAACCATCTTCATCAATATGACCTAAATCCCCTGTTAAAAACCAACCATCTCTCATAACTTCAGCAGTTTTTTCTTTATCCTTATAATAACCCATCATAATACTAGGAGATTTCGCTAAAATTTCACCATCTTCTATCTTCAACTCCACTCCAGCCATAGCGATACCAGTTGATTGAGGTTTAATAGTACCACCAAGAATTGATCCAGCTAAAAGAGGTGCAGTTTCTGTTAAGCCATAGCCTATAATAAATGGAAATTTAGCTTCTATTAAAAACTGTTCTACAAATTTTGAAATTCCAGCACCACCAATTCCAAAAAATCGTAATCTTCCACCAAATGTTTCTAAAAGTTTTTTACCTGCCATTTTATTGAGTATTTTTCTAAAGAAAGAGATTTGGTATAAGTGACTTAAAATAAAAGATGATGTAAAGTTTGGTAATATTTTATTTTTATATATTTTTTCAATAATAAGAGGAACTGTTACCATCATAGTAGGTCTTACAATTTTAAAAGCTTTGAGTAAGACACTTGGTGTTGGAACTTTGTCTATATAGTAGATACTACTACCATGAAGTATAGGTATTGTTAAACCAACTGTACACTCAAAAGTGTGAGCTAATGGTAAAACAGATAAAAATATATCATTAGGTTTTATAGAAACTTGAACATAAGCACTCATAGCATTTGCTACAAGATTTTTATGAGATAGCATTACCCCTTTAGAACTTCCTGTTGTTCCTGAAGTATATATAAGAGATGCTAAATCATTTTCATCAGGTTTTGTCATTTCAGAACTTAAATTATCTATATTTACTGGTTCTGATATTAGCTCTAAACTATTAAGATTTAATATAGTAGCTATTTTATGAGTTTTATAGCTATTTATTATTTTAGAAAATTTATCTGATACGATAACTGCTTTTACCTCTGAATGTTCTATAATTCGATGAATATCTTCAGGATGAAAATCTGGAAGCACAGGAACAACAACTGCTCCAAAATATGTAATAGCAAAATAAGCTATACCCCAATGAGGCATATTTTCACCAAGGAGTAAAACTTTATCTCCTTTTGTTATACCATTTATTCGTAATATTTTAATAGTATCTTGAACTTTAGTATTAAACTCATTATATGTAAAAGCTTCTTCACCAACTTTTCCAGATGCTTTATTTTCAGCATAAAGACCAACTGAACGTTTTAATAAACTTGGAAGAGTCAATTTTTCTAAATTTTCATAAGGGTATTTCATATTGAACCTCTTTTTATTATAAGAATTAAGTATATTTAAAAATATTATACTCTTAAATATTAAACTGTATGGAATCTGTTATTATTTTTTAAGTATTATATCCCCTAAAATAAATTCTTTTGGACTAACTATGAAAATAATTTTACTACTATCTGTTTTATTTTTAAGTTTATATTCTTCTAATGATATAAATGCAACAAAAAATACTCTACAAATACAGTTAGAAAAAGAAAGAATACGTAAAGAGCAGAATAAACAAGAGGTTATTAAACAAAATAAAATCAAACAAGATAATATACGAAAAAGTAAAATTTTAAAATATATATCAAAATTAAATATTATCGAACAAGAGATTTTACAAGAGCAAGTTTGGATGAAAAGTTATTCTTCTTATATAACATCTTTAGAGGTAAGAGATAGTCTCAAAAAAATTCGTCAAAGAATATCTTTTTTAAAGCAAAAAGGAAGCTATTTAACAGATAAAGATAATTTACCATCATTAATAGCCAAAGAAAGAATACTTGCAACTCAAGTAAATCGCTTAAAAGAAAAGAATAGTGCTTTATTTTCAAAACTTCTTACTCCTCCTTCCATAGATAAAATACCAGAAATTATAAATCCTTTTGAAATATTCACAGGTATCTCATTTATTAAAACTGTTAAATCTTATTTAGCTGATTATATGCAACGTAAAGAAAAAATAACAGAACTTATTAAATTAATCCGACAAGAAAACAGTATCTATATAAATATTTTGCCATTAGATATAGAAAAAAAGTATTTAAAAGAGGCTCAAAAAAAAGCAAAACAGTTAGAACTTTTTGAGATAGCATTAGATACTATTAGTGTTACTGCTGAAGTTTATCAGAAGCGTTTGGAAGTAATAGAAGTAAATATTAAAAAAGATATTAAAAAACAGATATATAGACTTGTTGATATTGGTATTATAATTTTGCTTGTATTTTTAAGTTTTTCTCTTCTTAAACTTGTTATTAAAAGATATATTAGTGATAGTGATAGATTTTATATGGCAAATAAAATTATTAATTTTACAAATATTACTATTATTATTATAATTTTATTTTTTAACTATATCGAAAATGTAAGTTATTTAGTAACTATTTTAGGTTTTGCTTCTGCTGGTATCGCTATCGCTATGAAAGATTGGTTTATGAGTATCTTAGGATGGCTTGTTATCGTTTTTGGTGGAAGTGTCCATGTTGGAGATAGAATTCGTGTAGATATGGATGGTATGAAATATGTTGGTGATGTTATGGATATTTCACTCTTACGTATGACTCTTCTTGAAGATATAACATATACAACATATAGAACAAATAGACGTGCTGGACGTATTATTTTTATACCAAATAACTATGTATTTACAAAGATGATAGCAAACTACTCTCACGCTGCACTTAAAACTGTTTGGGATGGTATAGATATAACTATTACATTTGATTCAAATCATAAAAAAGCGATGCATATCTGTAAACAGATTACAAAAAAATATTCAAAGGGTTATACCGATATAACTAGAAAGCAGTTAAATAAACTACGAAGTCATTATAGTTTAAAAAATACAAATGTTGAACCAAGAATACTCTCTTTCATCGAGCCTTATGGTTTAGTAATAAGTTCTTGGTATCTAACAAATGCCTATGGAACATTAACATTAAGAAGCTCTATATCTATGGAAATTATTGATGCTTTTAATGCTGAAGATGATATTGAGATAGCATATCCAACACAAAGTATCAATATTAATAAACCATCGAAGTCAATCGATATTAACAATCCTTAAAATACCCTCTTTATCTTTTTCGAGTTTAAAGATTTTTTTAGTCATATATTGAGTTGTATTTATTTTTATCTCTCTTTCTGGATGGGTTAGTTTATATGTTATATGATTAAAACCTTTTAAAGGATTATTAACTATTATTTTAGTATCCATAATAGTTAATGCTTCTTTAGAAAGACGTTTTTCTAAAGTAATAGACTTTGTTTTTTCTTCCTCTATCGTATCTTTTAGTTTTTTATAACGAGTATTCATTATTTTACATTTTTTAAATTTTGTAATAAGAGTTGAAGCTATTTCAATACCTTTTTTTTGATTATTTAAAATAAGCATTTTTATTTTTTTACATGGCTCTAAGTTTTTTTTCATTTGAAGTGTAGAATCTTTAAAAATCTTTTTAAGGTCACTAATTTCAGCTGTTAATTTTTTTAAATACTTTTCATCATCAACTCTATTATCACCAAAACCACTATCAAAAAGTTCATTAATAATAAAATGGTTCTCTTCTCCCTTAACACTCTCTATCTGTATATACTCTGAAGCTTCCATAACAACATGAGAACCAAGAACCTCTATCTCAATAGTTCTTGCTCTCACTTTTCCACTTAAAGAGTTGTGAATAATTACTTTATCTGCAATTATCTCTCCACCTTCTAATCTTTGTACTTCAATGTCACGACCTATTATTTTACCCTTATGTACACCAATTTTGGCATTAACACATTTAATACTAGAATCTTTATGAGATTGACCAGAGATAGAAACCTCACGTGCTTCTATACTTGTATTGCTTCCTATACTTCCAGTAATATTAATCTTTTGTACTTTTACATGCATTCCATTTTCAATAGCATCTTCTAAAGGATCCTCTTTTTCTACATTTATAGATATTTCAGAATCAAGATCAGTATCTATGGTACCTGTTGTTTTAAATGATATTTCATCTACTGTTAAACTATTTGAAACTTCATATTTATCTCCATTTTTTACAAGATATCCACTTTTTGTAGAAAGATATTTAATATTTTCAAAACTATCTTCTATCTCTATACTATTTTCAATTGTAAACATAGGTTTAGCATCTAAATTTACAGTTTCCACTTCAATGATTTTTCCTAAACAAGTTCTCCCATTTTGACCCTGCTTAGGTTTGGAAAATTCAAAAAGTTGTTCACCTTCTGTACAACTTAATAAAAATCCTCTATCTGAATAATCAACTTTATGATGCTCATCACTTTGAACATTATTATTTTCCTCTAATATCATAGTTACATTTGCTTTAATAGATTTAACTTCACATAAACCTTTAGAGATTAAAAATTTTTTATCTTCTGGGAAAGTAATTTTTTTTACTTTTTGAATAATATCAACATACTGTTTTAATGTTTTTGTATAATCAACATCAAAAAGATAAAGCATAATATGTGCCTTTAATTTTTGTTCTTCAATATAAGCTATAAAATCGTGATAAAGTTCATCATAATAGTGTAGTTTTGCACCTTTTTTAATAATAAAATAAGCATAAGTTCCATCATGTGTAAACTCTATATCAGAAAGCATATCTTTAAATGGATAATTATCTTCTTTGAATAGTACATCTATCTCATACTGCTGTTCAAATAGAATATTTGAATCTCTTAAATAAAGCTCTTTTTTATATTCTTCTATCATTGATGGGGACATTTCCATACCTTCAACATCTTCATTCTCTTTCATAAAGGTGTGAATAGCATTAATTTTTATATAGAAATTAGAAATAGAGGTATTCTTTTGAGTTGCAATACGTAAAATTTCTCTTGTAACATTATTTGTTGTAGTTGAGATAAGTTCTATCATAATATTTTTCTTTTTAATTAGAATTTTTTTGATTATATCAAAAATAAAACTTAATTAAGATTAAATTTTTATCTTAATATTACTATATTTTGAGTATTATATGAGCTATATAAAAAGAGCTAATTATAGATAAATAGTAGGTAATAAAAGATGAAAAAAAAAGTATATTTTAAAACATTCGGTTGTAGAACAAACCTTTATGACTCTCAAGTTATGATGAGTTCTCTTAAAGATTATGAGATAACAGAGATAGAAAGTGAAGCGGATAAAATAGTTATAAACTCTTGTACAGTGACTAATGGAGCAGATTCTCATGTACGTTCTTATATCTCTCAAGTAGAAAAAAATTCAGATGCTCAAATATTTTTAACGGGTTGTGGAGCGCATACTAAAGGGGAAAAACTTTTAAAGGAAAAACGTGTTCATGGGGTATTTGGACAGAGTGAGAAACAAAAAATTGATTTTATGCTTTCTCAAAAACAGCCTTTTTATGATAAAGGTGATTTAGATTTTGTTGATGATATGGTTGTTGATGATTTTATAGGGAAGAGTAGAGCTTTTATTAAAATTCAAGAGGGGTGTAATTTTCGTTGTTCTTATTGCATAATTCCATTTGTACGTGGAGATGCTAGAAGTATGACTGAAAGTCGTATTTTAGAACAGATTTCAAGACTTGCACTGAATGGTTTTGGGGAGTTTGTTTTAACGGGTACAAATGTTGGAAGTTACGGTGTAGATACAAAAACATCTTTAGCAAAGTTGATGAAAAAAATATCTCAAATTCGTGGAGTAAGACGTATTCGCCTTGGAAGTATTGAGCCTATTCAGATAACAGATGAGTTTAAAGAAATTTTAACAGAACCATGGCTGGAACGTCATCTTCATATTGCCCTACAACACACCTCTCCAACGATGCTTAAACTTATGAATAGACGTAATGTTTATAAACAAGATAGAAAACTTTTTGAACTTCTATCTGAAAAAGGTTTTACAATAGGAACAGATTTTATAACAGGTCATCCAGGAGAGAGTGAAGAGATATGGCAAGAGGCTATGGTAAATGCTAGAGAGCTACCTATAACACATATTCATTCTTTTACATACTCTAAACGAGATGGAACACCTTCAGCTACTTTAAAACCAGAGGTTAATGGGAAAGTTGCTAAAGAGAGACTTCATCAATTAAACACTCTTATAGCATCAAAAAATTTAGAGTTTAGACAGAACAATCATCATCCATTAGATATTCTTATAGAAAACTATAAAAATGGTTTTTATCATGGACTGGACCAACATTTTAATAAAATAGTAGTTCAATCAGATGAAGATTTAATTGGTAATTGGATAAATATAGACAAATATGAAGTGCAAATGGAGAATAATTTTGCTATCCTCTAAAACAAATAGAATAGCTATTTATATATCAGCTTTTTCTATAATAGCCTTAGTTTTATTTGCAATATTAAGAGAGAATGCAACTGCTATCTCTTTAAAAGAAACAACACAGATACTTAAAAATAAAAGTGTTAAAGATGTTACTTTTTCAAAAAAATTCGTTTACCTTAAAACAAGAAAAGGTAATTTTTATAAAATAGCAAAATCACAAGTTACTCCAAAAATGTTTGAAGATTATAGAATAAAAGTTTCTAATAAATCGGAGATACTTTTATATATATTATTTGGTGTGTTATTTTTAGGAGTAGGTTCTCTTATCTTTAGATTATCTCAAAAAAATAGAGAAAATAACTCTTATGAAAAGAAAACCATTCAAACAACAAAAGCAAAAAATACTTCAGATGATAATAGTAATACTCCTGTAGAATCTATAAAAAGTGATGTCTCTTTTGATGATATAGGTGGTATATCAGATGTTAAGATAGAGCTAGAAGAGATTATAGACTTTATGAAAAATCCTAAACGCTATAAAAAGTTTGGTGCAAGAATGCCAAGAGGTGTGCTTTTAGTAGGTCCTCCTGGTGTTGGTAAAACTATGATAGCCAAAGCTGTTGCACATGAAGCAGGTGTTCCTTTTTATTATCAAAGTGGCGCTTCTTTTGTTCAAATCTATGTAGGAATGGGTGCAAAACGAGTTCATGACCTTTTTACATCAGCAAAAAATAATGCTCCCTCTATTATTTTTATAGATGAGATAGATGCTGTTGGTAAAAAGCGTGATGGTCAGCGTAATGATGAGCGTGAAGCAACCTTAAACCAACTTTTAACAGAGATGGATGGATTTGAAGGTTCGAGTAATGTTATCGTTATAGCTGCTACAAATAAGATAGATGTTCTTGATTCTGCACTCTTACGTGCTGGTCGATTTGATAGACGTATCTTTGTTGAACTTCCAACAAAAGAGGAACGTGAAGCTATTTTAGAAAAATACTTACAAACAGTGCCAAGTGAACTTGATATTAAAAAAATAGCAAATATGACAGTTGGATTTAATGGTGCATCTTTAGCTGCGCTTGTAAATGAAGCAGCACTTTTATCTTTACGACAAAATGATGAAAATGTAACTATTGAGCATTTTCATATTGTAAAAGATAAAGTAATGTTTGGTAAGAAAAAGCTACATATATTGAGTGATAAACAAAAATATTATCATATTATCTATCAATCTGCCAAAGTTGTAAGTGCTACCTATTTTGATTTACCATTTGAAAAACTGATGCTAACAAGTGAAAAGCTTACACCAGATACAAATGAACCACTAATAAAAAATGAGATAGAGTCAAGAATAAAGATAGCTCTTGCAGGTATTGTAGCATGTAATCTTAAATTTAAAGAGCATACAAGTAGTGCTAAAAATGATTTAGATGAAGCCAAAGAACTTATATCCAAAATGCTTAATGAATATGGTATGGGTAAATCCTTAATCTCTTATGAAAAAGAGGAGGAGCATCTAATGAATAAACTTTATGATGCTACAAAAGAACTGATAGAATCTTTAGAGAATGTAATGGAAAAAGTACAAAGAATTTTATATGAAAAAGAGAGTATTACTAAGGTTGATGTGAAGAAGTTGATTGCTGAACAAGAGACACAAGGTATCTAAATTATGATTTACATAATATTTTTTATCTTTACCCTAACAGTTTTAGCACTAGTATTTTACCAGTTTCAATACTTTATGGTTTTTTCTCCAACGTATTATCGTGAAGAGGAGGAACTTAGTGATGAGTTTGAGCAGTTTGTTATAGAAGCAGATGATGGAACACATTTAGAAGGTGTTGTCTATGAACCGATAGCTCTTTACAGAAAACTGCCAGATATAGAAACCACTATTTTATTTTTTGCAGGTCGCTCACAGGATAGTGTAGGACTTATTCAAAAACTCTCCAAATCCTTTTCTCATGCAAGAATTATTACATTTAATTACCGTTCCTATGGAAAAAGTGAGGGAGTATTAACAGAGCAAAATATTTTAGATGATGGTCTTAAAATAGCTAAAATAGTTCAAAAGAATTATGGAGATTTTTATCTTTTAGGTTTCTCTTTAGGTTCTGCTGTTGCTTCACATATTGCTAGTAAACATGATGTTTTAGGTCTTTTTTTAGTGGGTGCTTTTGATTCTATTACTCTTTTAGCTAAAAAGAAATATGGTGTTTGTTTATCGTGGCTTTTGAGATATAAATTTAATAACATAGAAGTAGTCAAACGTATTGATGCTGATACGTGTATGTTTGTAAGTAAAAGTGATGATATCACTTATATCCAAAATGCACGAAATTTAAAAAACCATGTTAAAAATTTAGTGCATTATGTAGAACTTGAAGATATTAAGCATCAAGAGTTGTTGTGGAATGATGAGGTTATTGATGAGATAAATAGAATTATACAGAAAAATTTAGATAAACAAGAGTAAAAAATGATAATTTATATACATGGTTTTGGTGGAAGTGGAGAGGGGGCTAAGGATAAGGTTTTTAGAGAATATTTTAAAATTATTGAGGAGTTTTTTATAGCTCCTTTACTCTCTTATGTTCCAGAGTTAGCTAATAATCTTTTTAAGAGTACAAAACTTATAGAGAGTTCTGCAGATGCTATTGAAAATGCTTGGGATATTTGTAAAGTTCCAACTTTGAAATGGCTTGAGAAGAATGGTTCGAATAGAAATTTAAAAAACTAAAGGAAAAAAATGAATTTAAACGATGTAATAGAAAAGATAAAAGAGCAGTATTCAAATCACGAAGATTTTGAAGAGATAATAACAGACCTAGAGGGTAACGATTACCTTGATCATTGGGCTAAAAAGTTTTGTGATAATGATTTTGATAACAATAAAGAGTTAGCAAAAGAATTATTCACTGTTTATGCTGATAGTTGTAAAGATAGTAGTAGTTTTGTATCTTTAGCAGATAATATTCTTGATGAAGATTACTTAAATGATAGAGAGTGGGCTAAAGAGCTGTTTGAAAAAGCTCATTTAGTTGTAGAAGATAGTAGGGATTTGGTAAATCTTGCTTCCTCTTTAGCTTCTAAATATAAAGATTTAGAGTGGGCTAGAACTATTTTTAATGAAGCGATAGAAAAAGCACAAACAAGTGATGAGTATCAATATATCGCTTCAACTCTTATAGATGAAGATGGTCTTGGAGATAAAGAGTTAGCAATAACTATTATGAAAAAAGCTATTGAGTTTGATGATATTACATATTCTGATGCCAAAGGTATAGGATATACTCTTTTTAACACATTTGATGATAAAGATTGGGCTAAAGAGCTATATCAAAGAGCTATTGACCTTTGTGATGATGATGCTGAGAGAAAAGAGGTTATCAAAGATATTAAGGACGATTTAGAAGATGAAGATTGGGCTAATGAACTTATAGAGGAGTTTGATATTACTATGGCTTCACAAGCGACTATTATCGCTCCTGAGTGTACTTTTTATACAGAAACAAAAAAACTTGAAGATGTTGATACAAAAGAAAAACTTAAAGATTTTCTTAAAGAGTTTCAAGAGAATGCAGACCAAGAGTCTGAATGTTGTACAACAGCTGATTCTATCGATTCATTTGAAACAGAAGATGGTGAATATGTTGATTATGAAGTAGAAAAATCTGGTCGCCTAGTGGAAGAGGTGGAAGAGGATGAAGTTGTTTTTGTATATACATATAAATATAATGATTCATCGTATGAAGTGACATTAAATGATGATAGTTCTGTATATTTAGAAACAAAAAAGTTTGGTGATGTAGAGCTTATTATGTCATACACTCAAGATGGTGAAGAGTTAGAGTATGAGATGCAAACAGCACACGATAGTGATGGAACATTTGTAGGCTTTAGTTCAAATAAAAATGGTGAGATGCATACGATAGATATTGTTGAACTGTATGAAGAGTGTAATGAAGATGAAGAGTTAAGAGATGAAACATTAGCAGAGCGTATTTTTGAACTTTTAGAAGAGGAAAATGAGCTTGAAAAAACTGATTTTACAGATGATGACAAAGATATAGATGTAGATGATTTAGATTTTGATAACTTTGATGATACTCGTGCTGTTTTAAAAATAAATCCAAGACATATATTTAGTAGAATTGAAGATAATTTTGAAGATTTAGAAAATTGGGAAGATGAAAATGGGCATTTTATTCCAGAGATTGTAGAGTTTGCAAAAGAGCTTACAGAAGAGTTAATTGATGATATTCGTGCTAAGTTAGAGGGCTTTGTAGAAGAACGTGTACTTCTTGGGTCTTATTCTAGTGAAGAGCTATTTGAGTTTGAAGATGGTATATCAAAGGTTAATTTTGATGGTTTAGATGTTTATTTTGTAATGACTAAAGAGATTCCTCAAGATATATTAAATGCTCTATTTTTAGATATTACTGAGTATGGTTTTAGTGCTGATTTTGTAGGTGAAGATGGAGATGTAATTACTCAAGGTTATGATGAGGGCGAGTATGATACTGGTTACTTTGCTTCTAATGGTGCAGATGACTATATCAATGCTTCATACACTTTAAAAAACTTTAATAAAGCATCAGAAATATTACTTGATTAACATAAAAAGAGAGATACAGCGAGCTATTTATGGTGTTACAGATGAGCTAGGAAAAATTTTTGATGCAGATAAAGAGTATTATTTAGAGCATTCATCAAGTAATTTCAAAGTAAGACCTGGATATGGATATGATAAATTTTATTTAGATTGGGTGGAGGGCTCTTATGATATGAGCCTTCAATCCTTAATTCATTTTATTTTATTTGAAAAGAGATATTTAAAACATATTTTATCTTCCAAAACATATAAAAGCTATGCTACATATATGAAAACAGTTCCAGAGGGTCTTTATGATTTTGGTCGTAATGAAAAGGAACAACAGATAATAGATGATATAGAGTGGGTAACGGTCTGTTTTGTTGCTAGTTGTTTTGAAGAGGCTGGATTAGATAATAAAGCTTTTATAGATGCTGGATATATAAATGAATCATCTCTTCCTAATATATCAAAGAGAAATATCTTTTACGATAGAGTGATAAATAGGTCATTCTTTTATAATTTAGATTCTTATTTAAAAGAGAATAATAAACTTAGTGATGATGAATTAAATAAAATTGTAAAACTGAGTGAAAGTATAGAGGATATATCTAATCTCATTTTTCTTATGAAAATAATATATCCTATTTCAAAAAATATTAGTAAAAAAATAATTGAAATAGCTATCTTCAAAGCATTTAAAAATAGTGAGTTCACTATAATAGCTAAAGTTGTAAATAGTAGTGAATATTTTAATGATAGTGAATGGAATAATAGAATTTTAGCACTTAAAAAATAGAGAAAAAGGTCAAAAATGGAAGAAAATCAGTTAATTGGAATAGGCGCATTTATAGGTGTTGCTTTAGTAGGGTATATATTATTTTCTTTATTTATAAAGTTTTTAATTGCTTTTGGTATGGCTCTTCCAGATAGTAGAAAAAAATTTGGTATAAGAGCTACAACTTTTGGACGATTTATGCAGGTATTAACAGTTGTAGTTATTTTTATTGTTTTTATGTTGTTGGGGAATAAGGGATAAATTATATTATTCCAAAAAACCTACAAAAAACAAAATCTACTTGATGATAAAAAAACGATACAAACTCGTATCTCTAGCATCAACAATCTCGACTACAAAAAATACAACTCTCTTGTCAAAACAGAAATAACTGAAGATAAAGAGAGTTATCACTATAAACAAAAATATATCCATAAAGTTAAAAAAAAGAGTTTTGAAAAAGAGGATTTTTTTGATTTAGTGGATACTCTTGAATATTTGTCTAAGATAGGTTTTGTTCACGGAGACCTTAATCGACGAAATATTATCTATACAAAAGATGGTTTTAAAATTATAGATTTTGAACCATCTCTACAACAAATTAAAAACTCTCAACCAAAGTATATGATTACAATTCCCTATATTTCAAAACTTGATTTAGAGGATAAAGAGATTACTATAAGAACCGATAAAATAGCTTTCTTTTATTTTGTATTGAGAGTGCAGGGGTGTTTATCATCTTTGAATGTTGTGAAGCTATCTAAAACTTTTGAACATAGCTTTTTTCTAAAAATGAATGAAAAACAGTTTGTACAACTAAATTATAGAGAGATTTTAACAAAAGTATGGTTATTATATAAAAAAGGAAAAAAATGAACACTCAAGAACTAGATAAAAAATATGTATTACCAACGTATGCAAGAGTAGATATAGAGTTTGTAAGTGCTGATAATGCAAGACTTACAGATGCCAATGGAAAGAATTATATAGATTTTACATCAGGTATTGGTGTTGTAAGTGTTGGTCATGCTAATAAGCAAGTAAATGATGCTATAACGAAACAGATTTCAAATATTACACATATATCAAATCTTTATAATATTGCACCACAAGCAAAAGCTGCTCAAAAAGTAGTAGAGGCAAGTGGATATGATATGCAATGTTTTTTTGGAAATAGTGGTGCTGAAGCAAATGAGGGTGCTATAAAAATTGCAAGAAAATATGGTGAGATAAATGGCGAAGTTAAACGTTATAAAATTATTACACTTGCTCACTCTTTTCATGGTCGTACTATTACAACTGTAAAAGCGACAGGTCAAGAGTCTATGCATAACTATTTTGGTCCTTTTCCTGATGGTTTTGTTTATGCCGACACGATGAGCGATATAGAAGGTTTACTTGATGATCACACTTGTGCTGTAATGATAGAGCTAGTTCAAGGTGAGGGTGGTGTTCAGCCACAAGATAAAGAGCAGGTAAAAAAATTAGAGGCTTTATTAAAATCTAAAGATATTCTTCTTATAGTAGATGAGGTTCAAACAGGTGGATTTAGAACAGGAGAGTTTACCGCTTCTCAACTTTATAATATAAAACCAGATATTATCACTTTAGCAAAAGGTGTTGGTGGTGGTGTTCCCGTAGGTATAGTTATGACAAGTTTAAAAGATGTTTTAACAGCTGGTGATCACGGTTCAACATTTGGTGGAAACTATCTAAGTTCGACTGCTGTTTGTGAAGTAGTTGATATTTTAAGTGAGCAAAAAAGTAGTGGAAAATTAGATGAAACTATTAAATATTTCAATCAAAAACTAGAGGAACTTTATAGTGCAAATAGAGATATTTTTACTCAAAAAGTTGGACTTGGTTTGATGTGTGGATTGCGTGTAATAGATGCAGATACACTTACAAATATAGTAAATAATGCAAGAGATAATGGCGTTATGCTTTTAAAAGCAGGGCGTAATACTTTAAGATTTTTACCTCCATTAACTATTACGAAAGAAGAGATAGATGAAGGTTTTGAAGCTCTTTCTAGTTCTTTAGTTAAATAAATACACTACAATAATACCTCTTTATTTCATTATAATATTTTTAATAGAACTACGAGTTTATTCATAGTTCTATTAACTCTAATAAAGGAAAAAATCACAATGATTAAAATAACTAAAACTTTTATAACTGTACTAATTCTTTTTTTTAGTTCCTATCTCTTTGCCAAAAATACAGATTTAGAAAATTATATATCAAGTGTAAAGAAGAAACAGTTTGAATATGATTATCAAAAAAATAAAGTAGATAGTTCTTTTCTTGGAAGTTCATGGATAGCACCTATTAATCTTAATTATTCATATTCTAAAAGTAATCCAACAGACCGTGTTCAAAAAAATCAAACTGCTGCAATAAGAATAAATCAGCCTATCTTTCAAAGTGGTGGTATTTTTTATGGAATAAAATATGCGAATGCTTTAAAAAAATATACTGATTATTCAGTAGATATTGCACAGCGCAAGATGGTTAAAGATGTAATCTCTCTTTTAATGCAGATAAAACAATTTGATTTAAGAATTCAACGTCAAGAGTTACAGATAGAAAACTCTAAAATAAATCTTGAACAAAAAAAAGAGCAGTATCTTAATGGACAACTTGATTCTGGTTTTTTAGATACAGCTATTATAGAAAGAAACTTTAAAATTCAAAGTTTATATGATATGCAAACAACTAAAGAGCGTTTAGTTTCAAGTTTTAGTACATTGAGTGAGCTTTCATATAGTGATTTAAAAATACCATATTTAGAACTATTAAGTCAAGAGGAGTTTTTAAAACATAATCTTACAGTAAAAATGGTCAATGCCAAAATAGATACAGATAGCTATAATAAAGATATGAGAATAGCAAAATATCTTCCGAGAGTAAGCTTAATCGCTGGATATAATTGGAATAAAACAGAAGCTAAAACAGAAGATGAAAAAGATTATTATGATTATGGTGTACAACTCAATATACCTTTAAATATAAATACTTTTAGAGATATAGAATCTGCTAAAATAGTACATCTTAAATCTAAAGTTTTAAAAGAGGATAAAATTATCCAACTTAACTCTATTTTTGAACAGGTAATGCAAAATATCTCAAATTTAGAAAAAAAACAAAATCTGAGTATAGAAAATATAGAACTTTATTCGAAACTTTTAAAAGATACAAAGAAGCTTTTTAAAGCAGGTTATAAAACAGAATATGATGTTTCTACTTTAGAAAATTCTCTAAATATTTCTGAATTAGATTCAAAGATATATGAGATAGATAAACAACTAGAGTTATTGACTTTGTATGAGATATATGTGAATGATGGAGAAAAAAATGAAATTCAGTAAATATATGACCGATTGGTTATACGGCGAAAATGGGTATTATGCTACATATAAAAATATCGGTAAAAGTGGAGATTTTTATACAGCAGTAAGTACAAGTAAGTTTTTTGGTGGGACTATTGCCAAACATATTATCTCTTTAGTAGATGATGGTTTTTTAGAAACAGATGCAACTATTTGTGAGATAGGGGCGCATCATGGGTACTTTTTAGCTGATGTTATTGAGTTTATTTATACCCTAAGACCTAAGTTACTTTCTACTTTTAATTTTGTAATTATCGAAAGGTTTGATGATTTACAAGAACAACAAACGAAATATTTTGAAGAATCTTTTGGTGATGTTGTAAAACTTACACATTATAAATCTTTAATAGAATTACAATGTAAAAATGCCTTTTTTATAGCCAATGAGATATTTGATGCTTTTCCTTGTGAACTTTATTTTAAAGATAAAACAGCTCGGATAAAGGAGCATAATGTTGAGTTTGATGTAGATAACGAATGGGTAAAAAGTAAAGCAGATAAATATTTTAAAGATAGAGGAGAGATAGCTATCGGTTATGAAGAGTTTGCTAAAGAGATGGCTAACTCTTGTGATAAGTTTGAATT
The DNA here is from genome assembly GCA_964642985.1 of uncultured Sulfurimonas sp. Classification (GTDB taxonomy): domain Bacteria; phylum Campylobacterota; class Campylobacteria; order Campylobacterales; family Sulfurimonadaceae; genus Sulfurimonas. The sequence goes on along the minus strand of CAZXSD010000020.1, from coordinate 1,644 downwards.
TATGACTTTTGATTATGGAGAGATGTCAGCACGTCCAGATTTTTCTTTACGAATATATGCAAAACATAAGGTTATCCCTTTCTTTGATGAAGATATTAAAAGAGATGAGCTTTTTGCAAAAAGTGATATTACCTATGATGTAACTTTTGCTCATGTAAAAGATGCTTATGAAGAGGCTGGTGTAGAGTTTGTAGAACTAAAACCTCAGATGGTAGGTTTAATAGATATGGGAATTTTGGAACTTTTAGAGATGCTTCAAAAGAATGTCGAGGATAAACTCTATAAACAAGAGTTAGAAAAAGTAAAGATGCTAATACTTCCCGAGTTTTTAGGAGAGCGTTTTAAAATGATGAGGTTGAGAAAAGTATGATATATTTAACAGTACATTTAGTACATATATTTTCGGTATTTATTTATGGTGGTTTTTTAATAACAGATAATCTTTTTTTAGTAAAAATGAAAAAAGATTTAAGTGTAGAGGAGCATAGTAAAGTTCGAGAATATTTTATGAAATATGTAAGAAAAGTAGTTCCAAAAGCTCTTATAGTAGCTGTTATTAGTGGAATATATCTATTAGTGGTTAATTTTGGAGCTATTAGTGAAGATGGTCTATCTAATTTTCAAATAGTTTTATCTATCAAAGCATTTTTAGGTGGTTGGCTTGGTTTAAGAGGAGTTTTACAAGTATTTTTTAAGATACAACCTTTAGTTTTTAAGAGTCATCTATTTCCTTTTACTCTTGTTCTTATTATTATTGTTTTATCTCAGTTGATGTCCGTGGTTTAGAGAAATTGAATAAAATCATTAAAATTAAAAAAAAATAGTAAAGGAAAAAAAGATGTGTATGACAATAAAAGATAAATATATAGACCCATTTACAGATTTTGGTTTTAAACTGATATTTGGAACAGAGGAAAATAAATTATTACTAATAAGTTTTTTAAATGATTTACTTGATATAAAAGATAAAATAGTTGATATTACTTATAGAAATTTAGAAAAGTTAGGATTAAATATAGTAGATAGAAAAGCAATATTTGATATTTATTGTGTAGATGAAAAACAGAATAATTTTATAGTAGAACTCCAAAGAAGCCCTCAGAAATATTTTAAAGATAGAAGTCTGTTTTATACAACTTTTCCAATTCAAGATATGTCAAAAAGAGGAGATTGGAACTATGAACTTAAAAAAGTATATTTTGTAGGAATATTAGATTTTTCATTTGATGATTTACGATTGACAGAAAATAAGAAAAAGATAAGTACAACAAAAGAGGATAAAACATATCTTACAAAAGTACAACTATGTGATATGGATACAAAAGAGCTATTTTATGACAAAATGACTTATTATTATATTGAGATGCCAAAGTTTAAGAAAGAGGAAAAAGAACTCGCAAATCATCTTGAAAAATGGCTTTTTTATCTTAAAAATTTAGAAAGATTAGAGGAGATACCAAAAATATTTGAAAAGGATAAAGTTCTTAAAAATGCGTTTGATGTAGCTGAGTTTTTGAAATTAGATAAAGATAAAAAGTTTGAATATCAACAAGATTTAAAAGCAAGATTGGATTATAAAAATAGTATAGATTATGCTAGGGAGTTGGCGGAAAAAGAGGGGATGGAAAAAGGGTTAGAGCAAGG
>CAZXSD010000019.1:0-26608 GCA_964642985.1 uncultured Sulfurimonas sp. | reverse complement strand
AAGACCTTCAAGATATTATTGCGATTCTTGGTATGGATGAGCTTTCTGAAGATGACAAAAATGTTGTTGAACGTGCTCGTAAAATTGAGAAATTTCTTTCTCAACCTTTCTTTGTTGCTGAAGTATTTACTGGTTCTCCAGGTAAATATGTTTCTCTTGCTGATACTATTAAAGGTTTCAAAGGAATCTTAGATGGTGAGTATGATGATATGCCAGAATCAGCATTCTATATGGTTGGTTCAATGGACGAAGCTATAGCAAAAGCTGAAAAGCAAAAAAACAAGTAATTTTATTACTAAAGGACCGAAATGGATAAGTTAAAACTTGAAATCCTAACACCTAATGGCGAAATCTTTAATGATAATGTTATAAGTGTTATTCTTCCTGGTGAAGAGGGAGAATTCGGTGTTCTTGCTCATCATGCTTCTCTAACAACTTTGTTAGAAGCTGGTGTAGTTGACATCGAAAAAGAAGATAAATCTGTGGAGTCTATTCTTATTAACTGGGGTGTTGTTCAAGTTGATGAGGAAAAAGTTATTATTTTAGTTGAAGGTGCAGTTGCTATTCGTGGTGAAAATGAGAGTGCTATTGCTGATGCTCTTGAAGAAGCGAAAGAACTTATTAATTCTATTGCGGACTCAAGTGCAGCGATAGTTGCTGTTTCAGCAAAAATAGAGTCTGCTGCTCAAAGATTACTTTAATTTATGACAAACGACTTAATCGATTTCTATTTAAAAAGCCACCCAGTTACTCTGGGTGTCCTTACTCTTTTATCAATCTACTTTATTATATTAAACTGGGTATTTTTTTATCGTTTTTTTTCTCTAAATAGTTGGCTTTCTCGTGAAAATAATTCATTAGAAACATTACTTTTAGGTGCTACAACAGTAAGTGAACAATCCTTTTTGAATAATTTCATCAAAACAAGTTCAAATATTTCAAAAGAGATTTTAGACTTAGCTATGTTGGCTGCGACAAAAGAAGCAACAAAAGGTCTTTCTATATTATCTATATTTGCCTCAACAACACCATTTATTGGTCTGTTTGGTACCGTAGTTTCAATATTAGATACTTTTACTCATATTGGTCAAACTAGTGGTAGTATGTCTATAATAGCTAGTGGTGTTTCAGATGCGTTAATCGCAACTGCTTCGGGTATATTTGTTGCTATATTTGCTTATACATATCATCAAATATTAAAAAGACAATCTTTTGAACTAGTAAGTTTTCTTCAGATGCAAAGTGATGCTATATTAGCTCGTAAAGCTTCATCATGATTTATGATTGGGATGATAAACCAGAACTTAATATAACACCTTTAGTTGATGTTATGTTAGTTTTATTAGCTATTTTAATGGTTATCGCACCAAATATTGTATATGAAGAAAATATTAAATTACCGCAAGGTTCATCATCTAAACAACTTTCTAAAATTCCACCTGTTCATATCTCTATTGATAAAGAGCTAAATGTAAAAATAAATAAAGATTTTTACCTATTAAATGCATTTATGGATAACTTTAGTTTGTATGCTTCAAAGCTAGATAAAAAAGCTACTGTACTTATAAGTGCAGATAAGAGTTTAGATTATGGTGTTGTTATGTCACTTTTAGCTGCTGTCAAACAAGCAGGTTTTACAGAGGTATCCTTAGCAACCAATGGTTAAAAATAGTACCTATTTTTATCTGAGTGGTTTACTATCACTCTCTTTCTTTCTATTTTTCTTATCTCTTTTTATATATATGATGTTTGTCTCTTCTAAAGCTCAAACTTTTGCTTTAAAAAAAGATAATTATATATCTATTTCGATAGAGATGCCTATTATTGAAACTCAAAAAGATAAGAAAAGTATAAAAAAGATGGATAATATAGTTTCAGATGTAGCCTCTATTCAAGAGCCTATACAAGCTAAAGATGTTAATGTTGAAGACCTTTTTAGTGATGTTTGGACAAAAAAAATAACGAAGAGTAAGCCTCAAAAAAAAGAGAAGCGTGTCGAAAAAAAGTTAGTGAATGCTAAAGTTTTAAAAGAGTTAGAAAAAAAGATAAAAACTTTAGAAAAAAGTGATAAAAAACAGATTTCTAAAGAGTTTGAAACAGTTGAAAAAACTTCAAAAGATAAAGATGAAAATAAAGTTTCAACAGCAAACGAGGTTAATGAGTATTTAGCTAAAATTAATGCTTTAGTATACAAATACTTCTATCCACCAAGTAACTCACAAGGACATAGTGTTAAAACTGTAATTGAGTTGAGTGCTATTGGAAAAGTAGAAGATTTTAGAATTTTAAGTTATTCTGCAAATGATGCTTTAAATAAAGAGTGTGAAAAAATTAAAGTTAGATTGATGAGTGTTATCTTTCCATTAAATCCTAAAAATAAATCTAGTAGAACTATCGTTATACTAACATCTGAGGAGTAAGTTTGAAAATATTATTTATATTATATATGTTATTTAGTTTATCATTTGGAGCAGATGCGACAATAGAGGTAATAAAAAAAGTAGAGTCTTTACCTACTATAGCTATTGAAGATGCTTCTGTTAGTTATGATGATACGTTTCAATTAACATTTTTTAAATCTATTGTAGCTGATTTGAATGTTATCTCTCTATTTAATGTTGATAGATATCATAGAAAAACAGATTTTGAAACTAGTAATGTTCTTGTTGAAAATAATAATATGAACTATGTATTAAGATATAAGATGTTTAAAGACGATAATGGTGCTTTAAATATAAAACTTCATTTTTTTAGAAATAATGAAATCGTATTTAAAAAAACATATAGAATCTCTAAAAAAAGTATGTATATGTTTATTGCACACTCTATGGCTTATGATATTAATAAGTTTATGGGTGAGCCTTCTGTTGCTTGGATGAAGAGAAAGGTTGTTTTTTCAAGAATAGTTGAATCAAAAAAAAGTGAAATTGTAATTTCTGATTATACTTTAACATATCAGCGTACAATTATAAGTGGTGGTTTCAATGTTTTTCCTAAGTGGGCAAATAAAGCTCAAACTGAAATATATTATACAGCTTTAGATACTTTTAAACCAACATTAAATCATTTAGATACAAGAACAAAAACGATAACTAAAGTTATCTCATCTGATGGAATAATGATATGTTCAGATGTAAGTAGTGATTCTAAAAAAATACTCTTAACAATGGCTATAAATGGACAACCTGATATATATTTGTATGACCTTGAAACAAAAAAAGCTAAAAGAGAAACTAGATATAGTGGCATAGATGTAAATGGTCAGTTTATGGGTAATAATAAAATGGTTTTTATATCTAGTAGATTAGGTTATCCAAATGTATTTTCTAAAACATTTGGAAAAAATGATGTTGAACAGATGGTTTACTATGGACGTTCTAATGCAGCATGTAGTGCTAATAAGGAGTATATAGTTTATAAAGCTAGAGAGAGTTCAGATGCTTTTTCAAAAAATACTTTTAATCTTCATCTTATATCTACAGAAACCGATTCTATAAGAAGATTAACAGCGACTGGTAACAATGAATTTCCTAGATTTTCAAAAGATGGAGATGCAATAGTTTTTATTAAAAATTATAAAGCACAAAGTGCAATAGGAATAATTAGATTAAATTATAATAAAAATTATCTCTTTCCTTTGAAGTATGGAAAAGTTCAATCTATGGATTGGTAGGCTAAAATTTTAACAGTTTTTGCGCTATAATCAAACCAATATTTTAAGAGTTTAAGGAAGAAAAATGAAAAGTATCGTACTTTCAAGTGTTGTTATAGCATTAGTTGTTTTTACTGGATGTTCTGATAAAGAACCTGCTGTAGATGATAAGCCTAGTGTAGAAAAACCAGCTATTGAAGAAAAAGAAAAAGTAGCTGAAAAAATTGAAGATGTAAAAACAGAAATTGTTTCATCTGAAGATAGCCTTGTAGATAGTGGATCAGAAGCTTTAAGTAGTTCTGAAATTGCTGATAATATTACAATGAGTTTATCAGATATTCAAAATCAGTTTTCAACAGTATATTTTGCTTTTGATAAGTTTAATATATCTTCAGATATGCAAACAAACATTACAGGTGGTGCAGAAATCATCAATAAATCATCAGCTAATTTTAATATTAAATTAGAAGGTAATTGTGATGAATGGGGTAGCGATGAATATAATTTTGCACTAGGTCTTAAACGTGCTAATGCAGTTAAAAAAGCACTAGTAGCAGAAGGTATTGATAGTAGTCTTATTTCAATGGTAAGTTATGGTGAAAGTAATCCAACTTGTACAGATAAAACTAGTGAGTGTTATGCTAAAAACCGTCGTGTAGACTTTACACTACTTCCTTAATTCTATGTCTATCTATACTTTAACTACTATTTTAGTAGTTACTGTACCTCTTTTTTTATATAGTGCCGAACCATCAGCTTTTGGTGCAGGTAACTTAAATAACCCTAACCCTTACGGTCTTACAAATAGTGAAAAAGTTCTTTTAGAAAATAAGCAAAAGCTTATAAAAAATCAAACTAATCTACGTAAAGTTGAAGTAAAAAGTAATAATCAAGCAAATGAAGTTGATTCTATTCGAGAAAGAATAGATGGTTTACAAAGTATTGTTGAGAGTATTAGTCGAAAATCACAAACAAATAAATTAAATTTACAAAAACTTAAAACTCAAAATATACAAGAGTTAAATAGCTCAAATGAATATGAGATTCGAATTGGGAATATGATTCAAGAAAATAAAAAAAGTATCGAAGAAAATGTTAAAAATATTGAAAAAATTAAGTTAGTAATTAATGAATTATCAATACTTATTGACTCAATCAATGCAAAATATATTACTCGTGATGAGTTTAATCTTTTAGTAACAGATGTAAATAAATTTAAAACTTTAATTGTTAAAGAGTTAAAAAAGAAAGTTGTTCCAGTAAAAGCTAAAAAAACGGTAGATTCTACTTTTAAAAATATGTCAAATGGTGATGTTGCTACAAAAGCAAAACAGTTATTTGAGAAGCAGTATTATACAGATGCGATTAAGTATTATAAGTATTTAATAGAAAAAAAATATAGACCTGCTCAATCCCATTATATGATAGGTGAGATGTATTTTAAACGTAAAAACTATGCAGATGCTATCTCTTATTTTAAGAAGAGTGTTTCTCTCTATTCAAAAGCATCCTATATGCCAAATTTGATGTTACATACAGCAATCTCTATGGATAAAACAGGTGATAAAAATAATGCTAAAAGATTTTACAATGGTGTTATATCTAAATATCCAAACTCTAAGGAATCGATTAAGGCACAAGAATATCTTGATTTACTGAACTAATGATATATTTATATATCTAATAATAAAAATTATGTTAAAATCTCGAAAATAAATTTAAAGGTAGTTTTAAAATGGCAATAGAAACAAATCAAATTGTATCGATAGAGTATGAAGTACGTGATGGAGAAACTGTTGTTGACAGTAATGTTGGTGGTGAACCATTAGTATTTATGTATGGTAAAGGTCAAATTATTCCAGGTTTAGAAGATGGAATTAAAAATATGGTTATCGGTGAGAAAGGTGATGTACTTGTTAAACCTGAAGATGCTTATGGTGAATTAAATCCAGAAGCGCAACAAGAAGTTCCTAAAGATCAGTTTGCTGGTATTGAATTAGCTATCGGTATGACTCTTTATGGTCAAGGTGAAGATGGTGGAACTGTTCAAGTTATCGTTAAAGAGATTGGTGAAGAAAATATCATTATCGATTTCAATCATCCTTTAGCAGGTAAAACTTTAATGTTTACAGTAACTGTTAATAACGTAAGAGATGCATCTGCTGAAGAAGCTATGACTGGTATTCCTGCTGAAAACAAGCAAGAAGAGGGTAGTTGTGGTACTGATGGCGGTAGTTGTGGATGTCACTAGTTTTTAACTAGTAGATATATTTAAAATAGCAACACTTCTTCAAATACTTAGTATTAAGGCTCTCTTTACGAGAGTGCTTTATATTGATAAAAACTTCTTCAAATATTAAAATTTAATATTCCACATACATATTAGTACATAAAAGGAAAATAGATGTCAAAAAAAATAGCAATGATATTCGCAGGTCAAGGTTCTCAAGCAGTAGGAATGGGTCAAGATTTTTATAATAATTCAGATATAGCAAAAGAGATGTTTGAGAAAGCTGGTGAGAGAATTGGTGTTGATTTTAAAGAGTTAATCTTTGAAGAGAATGAAAAACTTGGTCAAACTGCTTATACTCAACCTGCTATTTTATTAGTACAGATGATAGCTTATAGACTTTTTAGTGATAGCTGTCCCGATATAAAAGCTGAACTTTTTTTAGGTCACTCTTTAGGTGAATTTTCTGCTTTATGTGCAAGTGGTGCTATTGATTATGTTGATGCTGTTGAGTTAGTTCATAAGCGTGGAACTTTTATGCAAGAAGCTTGTGCAGAAGTAAATGCTGGTATGATGGCTCTTGTTGGTTTAGATGATGCAAGTGTTGAGAAAGTTTGTACCGAAGCTCAATCAGAGGGTAAAAAAGTTTGGCCTGCTAACTATAATCAAGATGGTCAGTTAGTTATAGCTGGTATGAAATCAGATTTAGAGTCTTTAGAGCAAACATTTAAAGATGCAGGTGCAAAACGTGCGATACTTTTAAATATGTCAGTTGCATCTCACTGTGAGATTTTAGCTCCTGCTCAACAACCTTTATCTGATTTAATGACAACTATGGTTACAGATAGTTTTAGTGCAAGAGTTATCTCAAATGTTACAACTAATGCTTATAACACAAAAGAGGAAGCAGTTTCATTACTTAAAGAGCAACTTGTTAAACCTGTAAAATATAAACAATCTATCTTAGCAATAGCTGGTGATGTTGATATGGCTATTGAGTTTGGAAATGGTGTTACTCTTAAAGGTTTAAACCGTAGAATAGCAAAAGAGCTAAAAACTCTGAATATCTCAGATATGGCATCTTTAGCAAAAGTTACAGAGGAAATTTGTAGCTAAAATGAGAGTTACTTTAGTTCAAAGTTCACCAAAGCTTAACCGCTCTAACTTAGAAGAGATTATTCAAACTATTAATGAGTATAAAGACGATAGTGATTTAATAGTTTTTCCAGAGTTATCATTAAATGGTTATTTATTGCAAGATAAACTTGTTGAAGATGCTTGGAATTTAGATGAGTTAGATATTTTAAAAAAACTGAGTATTAATGTTGATATAGTAGTTGGTGGCGCTATTCGAGATAGTAAAGTTTTTAGAAATTCAGCACTCTATTTTTCTCAAGGAAAACTTTTAAGTCAGCATAATAAAGTGCATCTTCCAAATTATGGAATGTTTGAAGAGGCTCGTTACTTTAGTGCTGGTAATCTATTTGAAGGTTTTGAAACACACTTAGGTAAAATCTCGATGTTAGTATGTGAAGATTTATGGCATGCTGGTGTTCATCATCAACTGTTTAAAGAAAATCCTGATTATATTATCGCTCTTGTTGCTTCTCCTGCACGTGGATTTGAAGATGATGGTTTGCTTATAGAAGACCAGTGGCACGCTCTTTTAAAATCAGTTGCTCTTCATTGTGATGCAAAAGTTATCTTTGTAAATCGTGTTGGATTTGAAGATGGTTTAGGCTTTTGGGGTGGGAGTTGTATTATTGGTAGAGATGCAAGAATTTTACATAGACTACCTCATTATGAAACATTGACAGAAACATTTAATATAAATAAGTAGGAAAAAAATGAAAATAGCAATAATGGGCGCAATGCCAGAAGAGATAACACCGATACTAGCCAAAGTAGGCGAATATAAAACAACAGAGTATGCGAATAATAGCTACTATGAAACTACCTATAAAGGTGTTGAGTTAGTTATCGCTTACTCAAAGATTGGTAAAGTATTTTCAACGCTTACAGCTTCCACTATGATACAGCATTTTGGATGTGATAAACTTCTTTTTTCAGGTGTAGCTGGTGGGATAAATCCTAAGTTAAATATTGGTGATTTAGTAGTAGCAACGAAACTTGCTCAGTACGATTTAGATATTACAGCATTTGGACACCCTTTAGGATTTGTTCCAGGTGGGAAAGTTTTTGTTGAAACAGATACTGAACTATTAGCAGTGGCTAAAGATGTGGCTAAAGAGCTTCATAAAGATATTCAAGAGGGTATTATCGTTACTGGTGACCTATTTGTTGAAGATTCTAAAATAAAAGATAAAATTGTAGAAAACTTTAACGCTGATGCTTTAGAGATGGAGGGTGGAAGTGTTGCAGTTGTTTGCGATGCTTTAAATGTTCCATTTTTTGTACTTCGTGCGATTAGTGATACAGCCGATGAAAATGCAGAGTTTAATTTTGATGAGTTTATGGAGTCAAGTGCGATTATCTCAGCTGATTTTGTTATGAAAATGGTAGACAAAATCATTGAGTAAAAAAAAGTCAATAATTCCATCTAAAAAAATTATGTCTAAACTTGGTAAAACAAATGCCGAGTTTGATTTAATAGAGGAGGGTGATAAGATTTTAGTTGGTCTGAGTGGTGGTAAAGATTCTTTAACGATGATACACGCTATGAAAGAGCAACAGCGTCGAGCGCCTTTTGATTTTGAATTTGTGGCTGTTACTATTAGTTATGGAATGGGTGAAAATTATGATGCGCTTATTGAACATTGTAAAAAGTATGATATTCCTCACGTTGTTAAAGATACAAAAGTCTTTGATTTGGCAAAAGAGAAAATCCGTAAAAACTCATCATCTTGTAGCTTTTTTTCTCGTATGAGAAGAGGCTATCTGTATAGTATGGCAGAAGAGTTAAACTGTAATAAAGTAGCTCTTGGACATCATTTAGACGATGCAGCAGAGAGTTTTTTTATGAACTTTATATATAACGGTCAGATGCGTTCTTTAGCTCCAAAATATAGAGCAGGAAATGGCTCAATAGTTATCCGTCCCTTAATTCAGATGAGAGAACGCCAACTCTCTGCGTTTGTTATGGATAATGAACTTCATGCTATCGGAGATGAACTTTGTCCTTCGATGCACTTTGATGAAAAGATGCCTCATGCAAGAGCGAGTACAAAAGTGATGTTAGCAAAAATGGAACAAGATTTCCCATCTCTATTTACAAGTATGAATGCAGCGTTTAAAAATATCTCAGTTGAGAGTTTTTTTGATAAAGAGAAGTTTTCTATTTAGATTCCTTTTCTGTATCTAGTTTAATATTTTTACCCTCTAGTGTTTCATATTTAAGTTCTTCTAAAAAGGTTACTATTTTTTCTTGATAAAGAATAGTATCTTCATCATGAGGGAGTTCTAAAAGAGGTTTTAAAAAATTTATATCAATTTTTTTTGCATACCTTGGAACTACTTTTAACTCTTTTTGAATATGTGTAATTAATGTTTCAAGATGAAGACCATTGTTGTCTTTTATCTTTTGAACTAACTCTTTTGTTGCCAGTGTTAAAAGATCTGCTCTTTCTTCATTATTGTTATAAAGTTTCATCCCTATACTTTTAATAATAATATAGTTTTCTACTTTAGCTTTATCATCTGCTGAAATCACAAGGGCAAAAACTTTAGCTCTAAAGTTTAATGAACCGTGATGATGAACAAAAATCTCACGAAAAGCACTCAAAAAATGGTGTTTTATTCTAAACCCTAGCTTCATATAAATTCCTCTAAAAAAATAAACTTAAAATATTGATTTTTTAGTATACAATTATTAGAGTTTGAAGAAAATGAAAATAACAATAAAAAAAGAGAATAAGTAAAGACTAGAGATAATAATGATATGATATTGTAAATTTAAAACAGAGTATAGATAATGCTAAATGAAGAAAATTATGAGATATTAAAAGATAGTTTTATTGAGTCTCAAAGACTTTTTAATAAGCTAGGTGTTGTAGCGACTAATGCGTCAAATCTTGATTATGATGAAAGTGGTTTATATCAAGAAGATGAAGAGATGTATAAACGTCATTGGCTTACATTGAGTTCCAAAATTGTAGATGCTTTGGCAACTTCTTTAGAGGGATTTAGTGTTGAGTTAGTTAAAAATGAGTTACTTGAAACAAGGGAACTAACTTTTAATTTGAAAAAAGAGGAAGAGTTCTCAAAAGTAAGAGTAAATTATGATGTAGATGATACGTTAAATATAACTCAAGTTAGTTGATATAAAAAATAGTTGGTATAATTCCAAGATAATAATAAAGGAACATTTTTATGGGTAGAGCGTTTGAATATAGAAAAGCATCAAAGTTAAAAAGATGGGGAGCAATGTCAAAATTGTTTCCTAAACTTGGTAAAATTATCACTATGGCAGCAAAAGAGGGTAGTAGTGACCCTGATATGAACTCTAAACTTCGTACAGCGATTATAAATGCTAAATCTGAAAATATGCCTAAAGATAATATCGAAGCAGCGATAAAAAGAGCAGATGCTAAAGATACTGCAAGTATGTTAGAGGTAAATTTTGAAGGTAAAGCTCCTCATGGTGTTTTGATTTTTATAGAAACTATGACAGATAACAATACTAGAACAGTTGCGAATGTTAAAAATATTCTTACTAAACGTAAGGGTGAGATGCTTACTAAAGGTTCATTAGATTTTATGTTTTCAAGAAAGGCTCTTATAGAGTTTAATCTTAAAGAAGATATGGATATTGAAGAGTTAGAGCTTGAACTTATTGATGCTGGTCTTGAAGAGATTGAAGCTGAAGATGGGGTTTGTCTTGTAACTGCTGATTATACAAGTTTTGGGACTTTAAATAGTGCTTTAGAAGAGATGGGTATAGAGATTACAAAAGCTAACTTAGAGAGAATGGCAAATACACCTGTAACTATCAATGAAGAGCAACAAGAAGAGATAGATAAAATTTTAGAAAAATTAGAAGATGATGAAGATGTTCAAAAAATCTTTACTAACTTAGCATAATATTTTAGTTATGCAATTTGTAAAAGATACTTTTACACAAACTTTAGAGATTAAGCAATCAAAATTTATTGCTTATCTCACTCCTTATTCACAATATAATCAAACACTTAACACTCTAAAAGAGAAACATCCAAAAGCTAGACATTTTGTAGTTGCTTTTAGATACTTAAATGAGTTTGAACAGATTCTTGAACATTCAAGTGATGATGGAGAACCAAAAGGTACATCTGGTAAACCATCTCTTATGGTACTTCAAGGAAATGAGCTTATCGATAGTGCTGTTATTATAGTTCGTTATTTTGGTGGCACTAAACTTGGTACGGGTGGTTTAGTTCGTGCTTATAGTGATGCTGTAAATTTAGTGATAGAAAATTCGGAACTGTTTATTTATACAAAGCAGGTCGAGAAAAAAATCTCTTTTAGTTATTCAGATGTTCGAAAGATAGAGTATGAGTGTGATAAATATAATATTGTTGTTCAAGAGAAAGTTTTTAATGCTGATGTTATCTATTTTATTCAAGGTAGTGAAGTTGAAGTTGAAAGGTTTTTGGAAGAGTTGGGGAGAGTGGTTGAGGTTTTATAGCTGATAGAAAACTCTATCAACCATTCATAGCACTCCCCATACTCCACATAGGTAAAAATATACCAAGGGCTAATAAAACGACAAGTGATGCGATAACAAAAAGCATTATAGGTTCTATGGCACTTGATAGACCATCGATAATAGCATCAAACTTCATTTTATAATATTCAGCAACTTTTTTAATCATCTTATCGAGTGTACCACTATCTTCTCCAGCTTTTACCATCTGTATAATCATATTTTCAAAAAGTTCTGTATCTTTGAGACCTTTATGAAGTGTACCACCTTTTTCTACTGTGAGTTTTACTGATTGAAATTTTAGTTTTAGAGGAAGATTATCTATCATAGATGTAGCTGTATCTAAGGCTTCTACCATTGGAATTCCTGCTCTAATTAACTCTGAAAAAACTAGAGTAAATCTACTGAGTATTGAAAATTTGATGATGTTTTTTATAAGATATGTTCTAAGTAAGAGTTGATGCCATTTAAAGCGTATATCTTGATATGTTGTGATGAGATACTTAATAATCATATATGTTAAGATAAAGCCAGAGATAAGGTATGGACCATAGTTGTTAAAAATATGTTCAAGTGCTAATAAAATTTTTGTAGGAACAGGGAGTTCTGTATTTATCTTTTCGAACATCTCTTTAAATTTAGGAACAACAACAGAGATTAAGATTGTAAATGCAACCCCCATCGCTATCATCACATTTCTAGGGTATGCCATCGCTTTTTTAAATTTTACAAAATTTGAACGAATCTCCTCTAGCATATCGCCTAAAGAGTATAGAGCTTCATCAACATTACCTGTTTTTTCACCAAGTTGAGTCATAGCGATAGTTAAAGTACCTAACTCAAAATGAAAATTTTCCATAGAAGCTGAAAGAGCATGACCCGAGTTAATATCATCTGCAAGTTTATTAAATACAACAACTAATGCTTTATCATCTGATGAACTCGCTATCTCTTGAAGTGAATCGTGAATAGATAAACCAGCATTAGTCATAACGGCAAGTTGTCTAATAGCTGCTATAAGTGCATCAGGTTTAATCTTTTTTTTACTAATATTTTGTAAAAGTTCAGTTTTAAATTTTTCAAATTTAATCTCAAAAGGTTCTTCTGCTTCAAGAACTTTGATAATATTACCAGTATATTTATGTTTAGCAGTCTGTTTAGCCTCTTTTAAATTTTCGGCATAAAAGGGAAATTCTCGCTTTTTTCCTTTTACAAAAATAGTAGCAATAAAATATTTCACCCTTTAGATACTTTTAAAATTTCATCGATAGTTGTTACACCATCCATAGCTTTTTGTAAACCATTTTCAAAAATACCTATAAAACCATCTTTAGCAGCTTGTTCTTCTAGTTGCTCTTTTGAAGCACCTTTGGCGATAAGAGAGGATAGGTCATCGGAGATACTTAACACTTCACAAATCATTTCACGTCCCATATAACCACTATCTCCACACTCTCTACATCCAGCACCTTTATAGAACTGTGTGTTTTCAGATATAAAATCTTTTATCTCCTCTAAAACTGTTTGAGGAGGATTAGCTACCGTTTTACAATGTTTACATATCTTTCTAACAAGACGTTGTGCTTGAATAGCTACTAATGCACCACTAAGAAGGTAGTGAGCGATACCCATATCAACCATACGGTGAATAGAACTAATAGCATCATTTGTATGCAGAGTTGAGATAACCATATGACCAGTAAGCGCTGCTTTAATAGCGATTTCAAGAGTTTCTTTATCTCTAATCTCTCCAATCATAATTTTATCTGGATCTTGACGTAAAATAGATTTTAGAGCATCTGCAAAACTTAAACCAACTTTAGGATTTACTTGAACCTGTTGGATAAGGTTCATCTTGTACTCAACAGGGTCTTCAACTGTAATCACTTTATCTTCGATATTTCTTAGCTCATTTAATGCACCATAGAGTGTTGTTGTTTTACCACTCCCTGTTGGACCAGTTACAAGAATAATCCCATAAGGGGATTGAAGACCTTTTAAAAGTTTTTGATAACTAACGGAGTCCATACCTGCTTCTTCAAGTTTCACAAGTGCTTTTTCTTTGTCTAAAACACGCATAACGATAGACTCACCGTAGATAGTTGGAAGTGTAGAGATACGAAAATCATAATCTCTATCTCCGACTAATGTTGAAAAACGTCCATCTTGTGGTTTTCTTTTTTCGGCAATATCAAGATTTGATAGAAGTTTTAATCGTGAGGCTAAAGGTGCATATATAAATTTTTCAAAAATAAAAATTTCAGATAGTTTTCCATCTATTCTTGCACGAACAATACAGTTTTTTTCAGTTGGTTCTATATGAATATCACTTGCTCTACCATGGATACAAGCTTTTAAAATAACATCAATAAGGGATAAAATAGAAGATGTTTTATCTCTATCATCTAGGCTATGAACAGAATGAAGCTCATCATAGATTTTTTTCATTAAACCTTTTACACTATCTTTTATCTCTATTTTTAAGATATAAGAATGAATCTGTTTTTTTGTTGCAAGGGCTATTTTAATAGGCTTTTTATAAAGCCTTTGAATAGCCTCTTGTGCATTAATATCAAGGGGATCGTTAAAAACAATAGTAACACTTAAATCATCATCTACAATAGGAAGAGCATTATGTTTTTTTAATTGAGCTAAAGGAAGGTTTTCTGTGAGTTTATAATCCATATCTATCGAATCTAAATCAACAAATAAAATTTTTAACTCTTCTGCTAGATGTTCAAGAATAGTTTTTTCTTGAATATAATCATAGTTTTTTATAATAGACAGATCATACTCTCCATCTTTAATTTTATCAACTATAAATCTTGTTAATCGTTCCATCGTCATAAAACCAGAAAGAGTAATATCTCTTAAAATAAGGTTTTGATGGATACCTTTTGCAAGAAGTCTATCAACTTGAGACTTCATTATAGAACCATTTGCTAGTAAATCTGTTGTTATTTTATCCATATTGTTTTCCTATTTATAAATATTACGTTTTATTTTTAAGTTATTGAAAAATTCTTCAATAATAATTGAATAACTATTTTTATATTTTTGTACATAAAGCTTATAACTTCTTTTTTTATCTTCTTCATCTTCAAATATATAAAACTCTTGTTTCGTGTGTTCTCCAAGTTGAACATACATATCAAATACCTTTGAAAAGAGGTAAGTTGTTGTTGGTAGGTTCAATAATGAAAGGTTATAGCCATCAATTAATGCTTTATAAAGTAACTTTTTTTGCATTAAAATAATTGAAAAATAGGCTGAGTTAGAACGTGCTTCTTTTGAGTTTTTTAGTATAACAATGGGTATAGAAAGTTTATCTATAAAGTTGGACTTTAAACAAGCAAAGGCATACAGAGAGATGAGTGATTCATCTTTTCTAAATTTAGTAAATTTACTAGCACCCTGTATACAAACTTTTTTATACTCTTGATTTTTATATAAATTTAGCATATTTTGTTTTATATTAGCATATAAAGAGTTAAAGAGTAAAAGAAGTATAACTATTTTCATCTAAATTTTCCAGAATTAATTTCATCTAAGAGTATAGAAGCTTTATAAGAGTTTGAATGTGAAATAT
Organism: uncultured Sulfurimonas sp.; assembly: GCA_964642985.1. Classification (GTDB taxonomy): domain Bacteria; phylum Campylobacterota; class Campylobacteria; order Campylobacterales; family Sulfurimonadaceae; genus Sulfurimonas. The sequence continues at coordinate 11,496 of CAZXSD010000019.1, read as the reverse complement.
ATTTTTTTAACATTTTTACAGCTACTTTTTTATTTTGTAACTTCACAAGTGATTTAGCAAAAATAATCCAACTATCCTCTATATTATTATTTATCTCATTTGTTTTCAATGCATAGTTATAAGATTTTTTATACTCTTTAATTTTGTAGTATTGTCTTGCGATAAAGAGACTAAGAGCAGGGTTATGATTTTTTTCAAACCTATTGATAACCGCTTGAATATCAGTATGTGTATTTTGTCTCGTTATTTTAACTGAATTTTCTTTTTTTTGAACTCTCTCTTTTTTTATAACTTGAATTTGAGTTTGAACAGGCTCTTTTATTGTGATTTTTGGTTTTGATTTTGGTACTATTTTTTTTTCAACATTATTTTTTTCTATCTCTTGTAAAAAATCAAGTGAAGGTTCTATTACTACTTTCTTTGTTACTAAAGCTATTGAAGGCTCTTTCTTAGGTAACTGTTTTTTTTCTATACTAACTATTTTTTCTTTTATAATTTCTTGTTTTTTAGGAGTTACTTCTTTTTGTATCTCTTTTTTAGAAGAGATTGTTGTATCTGTTACTACTTTTTCTTTAGTATTAGAGATAATGGATATAATTAACAGAACAATAATAGAAGCAATTAAGATAATAAAATGAAGTAGATAAGATTTGAATTTATATTTAAACCAACGTCGTTCTAATTTTATTGTATTAATCATTTAAGAGTCCTGTATGAATAGCCGCCATCTCTATTATTTTTGTAGAAACTTTATTTTGATTAAATTTAAAAAATTTATTTTGAGTTAAATAGCTTTCATATATATCAAAAAGAGTATATATAAGTTTATTACTATCTCTATAATTTCCATTTGTAAGTTTATGGATTAAATTTACTGATTTATCATCAAACATATTTGCAGTATCAAAACAGTTCGCTTTCATTAACTTTTTTTGAATATAAATTTTAAGTTCAAAACTAGAAGCATTTTCAAGCTCTATATTTTCCCATATTCTTGTTTTAAAATGCTCTTTTGCTATTAAATCCTCTTTTTCTGTTTTATGGAGTGTGATAACAAATTTTACTTTTCTAGTATCTGAAAGTAAACGTATTTTTTCCATAAGTAAATTAGGGTAAAGTTGTGCTTCATCAAGTAAAATAATGGGAGTTTTTTCAATATCATTACTATTTAAAATTTTCATAAATTGAGTAAAGTTTAATTGATCATTATATTTTACTTGAAACATATCCTGTGCAAGAATTTTAAAAAATTCTATCTCATCTAAAATAGGTGTATTGTACATATATACAGGAGTAGAAGAGGATAAGTCATGATAAAGTTTTGTTAAAAACATACTTTTACCAGTTCCAGGTTTTCCATATAGAAGCACCATTTTTAAAGGTTTGGTAATAGACTCTTTTAATGATTGATATATAGAAGAGATACGGTCAAGTTCTATATAATCTTTTGCATTAACAGTATCTAAAAAAACATCTTTAGATGTATTGAAAATTTCTTGAGTCATTATTATAAACTATCTTCTTTTATAATAATTTCAAGTTCTGTCTCATTTTTATTTTTTTCTTCACTCTCTTTTAGAATAGTGTACTGACCCTGTTTTAAAATGCTTTGTTTTTCTAAAAGAGCATCATTAAAACCTTTGTATCCTAAAGCTGAAAGTGAAATATCATTATTTTCTTTACGTATAATATGTGGTTCAATTACAATTATAAGCTCTTGTACTAATTTGATATTTTCCTCATATTTAAAAAGATAACTAATAATTGGAATATCCCCTAAAAGAGGAACTTTATTTTCTTTTTTCGTATTTTTAGTACTTATAAGACCACCTAAAATAATTTTATGACCATCTTTTACTGTTACTACTGATGAAAGTTGGCGACGGTTCAGGTCCGGTGGCATATTTCTTCCACTATTTGATGTTTGAGATATATCAATATTTGTTTCAGAGAGTGAAGGGTTTATAATGAGTGTAATCGTATTATCATCCGATATTTCTGGTGTAATAGAGAGTAAAACACCTGCAAAAACAGATTGAATATTTTCACTTGAACTTTGTGTTCCAGATGTAGCACTTGACATAGTTTCTGTACTACTTAGTTTATAAAAATACTCTGTTCCAGCAGTAATTAGTGCTGGTTGATTGTTTAATGTTAAAACTTTTGGATTAGAGATAGAGGTTACGTCACCTTGTGTTTGTAAAAATTTAATAACTTCATTGATACTTCCACCAGCTTTAATATTTATCATAGAGGCAACACCTGAAGTACCATCAAAAACAGCCTTTGTAATTGAACCATCTGATGACTCAGCAACATTTTTAGAACCAACTGTATCGACACTAATTTCAATATTTTGAAGTGCATAGAGTTGTTTCCAATCTATACCTGTTGTTTTAGCATTTGACATCGTTACAGATAGTAATTTTACATCTATTAAAACTTGAAGCTGTACTTTTTTTTGAAGCCTTTTAAGATATTCACTAAATCTTATCATCTGTTTATTTGTAGCGGTAATGGTAACAAGTCCAGCATTTTTATTTATAATGGGCTTTTGTGCTATATAAATATCTTGAGGACGATTTAAAACATTTTGAAGCTCTAAATCTAACTCCTCCCAAAATTTAACTTCATCGTTACTCGTGATACTTATACCAGATTGTGCGCCTGAAGAAGTACCACCATTAGTATTGTCTGTTTCAGATGTTGAACCACTAGACTGAGAACTTAGTGTAATATCTGTACTACCAATCCCTTTTCTTTGGGATAAAATATAGTCGATAGTAAATGTTTTAGTTGTTAAATAGGAGATTTTCAAAAGATTATTTTTTAAAGAGTATGAAAGATTATTTTCATTGAGAATAATAGATAAAACTTCATTAATAGTCAGGTTTTTAATATATGTTTTATTAAGTATTTTATTTAATTTCTGTTCAACTAAAGGGTCTGTAATAATAACACTAAATTCACACTCATCACTGAGTTGATTTACAAAATCAACAATACGTGTATTTTTGGTAGAACTAATTGTAAATAGTTCATAGGAACAATCAGCAGTAACAGCTGTTGATAAGAAGAGTGTTACTAGTGCTGAATAGAGTGGAGCTTTCATAAATTTCATATTTTATTCCTAATCATTTGTTAAAATTTAAGTTTTTAATATCACTTTTTGTTGAAAGTATTATTTGTCTATTTTTACGTTTTAAAATAACTGATTGTGCTTTAATAGAATATACTGTATATCCTAAAACTTTTGCACCTATTTTATACCATTGACTATTAATTAAAGCCGATCTATTCATAATAGCATTAAGAGTAAAGTTTTTATCTGTATAGTAGATTTTTGGCTTTCTTTTTGGCTTTTTTGATTTAGAATATACTTTTTTAGTAGTATAACTCTTTTTTTCTCTTGTTGTTCCTTTTTTTTCAGAAATAGATATATTTTCAGAGTTTAAAAAAATGAATGGATTTTTTAAAGATTTAAGTAGCTCATCTGAAACACCAATTCTGGGTGGTTTAATCGCTTCAATCTGTTCATCTACCCATTGAAGTTCACTTGAAGCAAAAGAGTTTAGATTTAATATAATCAGTAAAATTAAAAATAGTTTCATTAGTAAGTAATTCCCCATACTGATATATTTAAGTCTGTATATAGCTTCTCTTCTGCTTTCATATTTATATGATGAATATCCACTACAAGTTCACTCTGCTCTAATGAATCTATAAATTTTAAAGTATCTAAATAGTTTGCAGTTGATTTAACAGATATATCTAAAATATGTCCAAAAGAATCTTTATTTTCTGCAAGTTTATTACTAAAATCTAATATTTTGATATTATGTTTTTTTGCATTCTCAGAGATAGAAAAAAGATATTCACCCCAAACTTTTTTATCGTAGATAAGTGATGGTATCGTTTTAATATGATGTTTTATATACTCATTATTATCTTTAAGAGTTAAAATTTGACCATTATATCTTTTTATATCTCTATTTAGTTTTATAATTTTAGTTTCAGGATTTACCTTTAAATAGATATTGTCAAGATTGATTTTATAGTTTAAAGAACTTATTTTATCAAGCTTATTCATAAATTTTTCTAAAGAACTATCCCAAAAAAGTAGGTATGAAAATGAAAATATAACTCCAAATATCATAAGATAAACCATCTGAATCTCTTGTTTTTGTTTTCCTTCAAATGCTATATCAACTTTATGTAATATATCTTCAATATTTTTTTTCATAATATAATTACCTTTAGTTGACTAAAATATTTTTGAGTAGTTTCATCATAGATGATGTTTTGTAATGAAAATTTGAATTTATTATGATATGTTTGTGTAAAATATTTTACAAGTTGAGTTATCTCTTTATCGTTTGATGATACTAGATGTAAATCTATATTTTTGATATTTGCATTTTCAAAATATGATAGTTTATCAATTTTAACATTGTATCTATTGAGATTTTGAGTTAGTTGCGCAATGATTTTAGCTTTCATAGGATAGTTCACTTGTATCTCATGAATTTTTATAAGAATGTTTTTTTTACTTGAATACTCTTTTGTTTCAAATTTTAGTAGTTCTATCAATTTTGTACTTTCGATCTCTCTTTTTTTGATTATAACTTCTCTCGCTATTTTTGTTTGATGAAGCTCTGTATATTCCTCTTTTAATGAGTTAAGTTGAAAAACTTGTGCATAGGAGAGAGCCCAATAGGCGATAGGGTATGCAAAAGCTATAAGAAATGAGGCAGCTGTTAAAATAATAAGTTTTCCACTCTCTCTTTTTATAAATTTAGGAGGTCTTTGATAGAGTGTGAAGTTACAATCATAACGTTGATCATCATCTAAAAAAGTATAAATATTCATAAGAGCATCTAATGGATCTATATACTGATTACTCTCATTAAACCTAAAGTCAAAATCAAAATAGGTAGAACGTATATTTAATTCAACTTCAATCATCTCATCAAGTTTTGTAATAGTTGGAGTTTGAAAGTCTATATAAATTTTATCTATATTACTTAACTCAAAAGCTTTTTTTGCATAGTTTAAAACTTCATTAATTTTACTAAAAAATTCTTGATACAGTTTTATTAACTCTTTTTTATATTCACTGTTTGTATCTTTTAAGTTTTTTGTAGCAATAAAATTGACAAACTCTTCATATTGAATCTGTTCACCAAAATTTTTACAAAATTTTTCATGAAGATCAAGTAAAGAGTATTTTATAGATTTTGTATAGATAAAGTCTTGATTTTTGTATATACTAATAGAAGCATCATCTTCTTGAATATATATAAAACACTCAACTCCATTACTTTGGATAATTTTATTGGCATATAAAGATTTGAAAAGTAAGGGTAGGGGAATAATAAGATCAATATATCTGACTGTATCTACAGCTTTAGGAAATACCTCTTTTAATCGTTCAGGATTTACTAAGAAGATATTAAAGTATCTAGTCTCTGCTTCTAAAGTCTGAAATGTTTCGATATATTCCATCTTATATTCAACTGTTTGATCTAGTCCTAACTCATCATATATTTTATTAACTAAAGCATCTTCAACATCTTCTTCGGGAATGTTTTGACTAAGTTCTGTTTGGGCAAAGATAAAATCTTTTGTATTAAGGTAGGATATAGCAAACTGTTCTTTGGCAAAAGTTGGAGATTTTATCTCAGTAAGAAGATTAGATTGAATAGTTTTATATCTATTTTTATAGGGATTAATAAAAAGTGAACTTGAAAAGTTACATTCAGGTCTTATATTCATATATTAAATCCTATCTAAAATGAGCTATAGACATAGAACAAAATTTATTTTCTCTATAAAATTCAATTCTATACATTTTATTATTTTTATCAATCGAAAATCGTTTATTGATATTATTTATATTTATATCTAAATCAGCTTCATTTTTTATATCTGTTTTAGAATAACCAATTACATTAACACGAATATCTTTTATTGCTTTAATTTTAAAAGATTGTTTTACTTCAAATATCGAAGATTTTTTAATAGATGACAACTTGTTATCTATTAAAATTTCAAAATTATCAGGGCAGTTATCTGAAATTTTAAATATTTGAGGTCTTAAATTTGAAACTCTTTCATCTCCTATATAGACACTATAGCTATTATTTTTTTCTTTTTTAATCTTACCTAAGGGATGAGTAAACTTAAATTGATTACTCTTTGATTTTAGCGGAATATAACTTAAATATTTTTTTATATTATCTAAGTTTAATAATATATTTTTATTAATTTCAATAGTTCCATAGTTTTGTAAAATTTTACTAATATTATTTTCTGTAAGTTCAAAATCTCTGCTAAAGTTTATATCCATAATTTTCATAAACTCTTCAATAGCAGAGAGTTGATAGAAAACTTTTTGAGCGAGTGAAGATAAGTTCTTACTTGTTTCTATCGCAAATGCTGGTTTGTTATTTGTAACTGCAAAATATGTTAATGAAAGTTGCATCGCTTCATCATCAAACTTTGTTTTTGTATTTCTAACATCAAATTTATGATGTTTTTGTAAAAGATTTTTATTTATATTGTTTTTAACAGTTAAGGCTATCTCATTAAGATTTCCAAATTTTTGTTTAGTGTTTAGGTTGCATTGATCAATAACACAAGTCTGACCCCAAGCAGTAGGATTAAATACAGTTCCCTTTTGATCTTTTCTATAAAATCCATGACCATCGTGTAGATTTAAAATTAAAGAGACTTTATCTTTTAAAATAATTTGTTTAATTTCATCTACAATAGTTTTATCTTTATCCTTTTGATTTAAGGTTTTAGCAAACTTTCTATTCATATCGCCATTGATTCCACGCTTATAAGCTAGAATACTATCTTTATTAAGATTGGGGATAATCCAAAGATTGTTTGAATGAATAGTGTAGTTTGTTATTAAGATTGAGGGAGCAAAATAACCACCAGCTTCATTTCCATGAATACCACCGATAATTAAAAGAGTAGTATTTGAGTCACTATTCTCTTTTTTATAAAGGTCAATATCTGCGTAAAGAGATTGAAAAAAAATAGTTAAAAATATAAAATACTTCATCTATTCTTCTGTGAAAATTTTCATATTATTATTTTTATCTACACGTATCATTAGCACTTTGTTTCCTGTAAACTTAAAAGTAGGAGAGCTATAAAATTCTTTAAAAGTAATTTGATAGATATTTTTTGTATTGGGATAGGGTAGAACATTTATATCTGTGAAAAGAATAGTTTTTTTCCCAAGTTTTTTAAAAACTCTTGTTTTATATCTTGTAAATTTTGAATAATCCATTCCATCAGATCGAATAAAATCAGATGCATAAAAACTAAGATAACTTTTTATATCATTGTAAAGCCAAGCATATCTCCACTCATAAAGTTGAGCTAAAATAGAGGAGAGTGTTTTTTTAGATATATCTTTTTTAATCCAGCTATCATCTACAATAAGAAGAGTCTTTGTTATATCTATCTTTTTTTCAAGAGTTGTTAAATTGTTATTTTGAATAGCGATACAACCTCTTGTATAATCCTCTCTCTCTTCATCTTTAGGAAGACCATGAATCCATATACCATGACCACTCTTACCTTGAAATTTGTCATACATATTTGGATAAGATGTTACAAAAGCAAAAGGACCATAAAATGGGTCTAAATTTCTCTCTTTTTTACTCTTTTTTGAAGTTAAATCATAGATGCCGATAGGTGTTTTTGAATCACCCTCTTTAGTCTTATCTCCTTTGTTCTTACCTGTAAAAGCATTCTGTTTATTTTTCATATAGTATTTGTCATTTTTATTTTTAACATATAAAATAAGATTTGATCTTTGTTTATTACAAGTTAATACATTTGAATACTTTTCTAAATATCCAAATGTAGTATCTTGAGTTTTCATATATTTTGACCAATAGGATTTTTTTGTAAGTTCATAATCCATCTTTTTTTCAAGATTAACAAGCCCATTTTTTCTATAATCAGTTAATGTATTATTTGCAAAAAGAGAACTATCTATTATGAAAATAATAGATAGTAGTTGTAAAAGTTTAAGCATTTTTATAGCCGATCTCCTCTAAAAATGCTTTATCTTTTGTCCAACCTTTTTTAACATTAACTTGTAGATTTAAAAAAGATTTTTTACCACTCAGTCTTTCTATTTTCTCACGTGCAGATTTACCAATACGCTTAATAGACTCTCCACCTTTACCGATAATAATCCCTTTTTGAGACTCTTTTTCTATAATTATCATCGCATAAATTCTATCTATCTTATTTTCCTCTTCAATAGATTCAATAATAACATCAGACTCATAAGGAACTTCATCACTTACATTTTCAAAAATAGCTTCACGAATAAAACCTGCATAAATATCACGTACAAGCTCACTTGTAAGATTTTCAGGGTCATAAAGAAAAGGTGATTCTGGAAGATTTCTACTAATCAATTTTAAAAGCTCATTATGTCCCATCTTTTTAGGAATGGCAACAGGAATAAGAGCTTCAAATCTATCTGAAAATTGATTATAAGATGCGATACGTTTAAAAAGTTTGTCCTCTTTAACTTGGTCTATCTTACTTAAAACGATTATATGTTTTACTTTGTCATTGTTCAGTTTTAAAAACTTTTCATAATGCTCAACACCATCTGTAATAGGTGCTAAATAAACGATTAAATCACAATCACCCATCGCTTTAAGAGCTTCATCAAGCATAAACTGATTCAATATCTTTTCACGTTCGTGCAAACCTGGAGTATCCACAAATATAATTTGAGTATCTTCATACATTACGATAGCGTTTGAACGGCGTCTTGTAGCATTTGCTTTGTGACTTACCATCGCAATATTTTCACCTAATAGTGAGTTCATCAGAGTACTTTTACCCGCATTTGGACGTCCGATTAAAGATACGAAACCAGCTTTAGTCATTATTTATAGCCTTAATTATAAAATATATCTTGAGAGATCATCATCTTCGACAATCGTATCAAGTTTGTTATGTACAAGCTCAGAAGTTATTGTAAACTCTTTACCTTTGTACTCATCTGCATCAAAACTAATCTCTTCTAATACATTTTCAAGAACAGTATGTAAACGTCTTGCTCCAATATCTTGAGTCAGTTCATTTGCACGGTGTGCTAATTTAGCGATAGCTTTTACAGCATTATCTTCAAAAATAAGAGTCATACCCTCAACAGATAAAAGTGCTTCATACTGTTTAAGAAGTGAGTTCTCAGTTTGAGTAAGTATCTGATATAAAGTATCTTCAGTTAATGATTCAAGTTCAACACGTAAAGGAAAACGCCCTTGAAGTTCAGGTATTAAATCACTAGGTTTACTTACATGAAATGCACCAGCAGCGATAAAAAGGATATGGTCTGTATTTATAACACCATATTTTGTTGTAACGCTACTTCCTTCAACTATTGGAAGTAAATCACGTTGCACACCCTCTTTTGATGGGTCATTTCGTCCTTGAGATTTTTCACTTACAGCGATTTTATCTATCTCATCAAGAAAAATAATACCACCATTTTCAGCACGTCTAAGAGCTTCTGTGTTGATATTTGTCATATCTAAAAGCTTATTACTTGCTTCAAGTTTTAGAATTGATTTGGCATCTTTTACTGTTACTTCTTTCTTTTTATCTTCATTATTCATTGTTTCAAAGATTTTAGAGAAACTTTCTTGAACTTTTGCCATCTCTGGAGGAAGATTTGTATCGTTGAACTCTATATTGATTTTATCAAATTCAAGTTCGATGATTTTATCATCCATCTCACCAGATTCTACACGTTTTTCCATAGATTCTAAAAGTCTTTGGTAATCATCTTTTTTACTTTGAGGAGCTGATTCTGGAAGAGGTGGTAAAAGTTTTTCTACTATTCTATTTAAGATGTAGTTCTCCATTTTATCCTTGTTCTCTTCCTCTTTTTCAGCTTTAACGATAGTGATAGAGTTTACAACTAAATCACGAACCATAGATTCAACATCACGACCTACAAATCCAACTTCAGTATATTTAGATGCTTCAACTTTGATAAATGGAACTTTCATCATCTTAGCTAAACGACGAGAAATTTCTGTTTTACCAACACCTGTTGAGCCTATCATTAAGATATTTTTAGGTGTAATTTCATTTTGAAGTTCTTTATCGAGTTGCATTCTTCTGTATCTAGTTCTTAACGCTAGAGCGATAGTTTTTTTGGCATCTTTTTGAGAGATTACATATTTATCTAAATAACTAACTATCTCTTTTGGTGTCATATCCATTATTTTTTCTCCAAAGTTAGAGTTTTAATATTATGATTTGTATAGATACACAAGTCACCTGCAACAGTTAAACTCTCTTTTACCAGTGTTTCTTCATCTAAATCAGTATGTTTTTTTAAGGCACGAGCAGCTGAAATAGCATAGTTTCCACCACTACCAATAGATGCAATTTCGCCATCTTCTGGTTCAACAACATCGCCATTACCAGTTAAAATAAAAATATGGTCATTATTTAAAACAATCATCATAGCCTCTAAACGACGAAGAACTTTATCTTTTCTCCAAGCTTTAGAAAACTCAACAACCGATTTTAAAAGGTCGCCTTTTTTATCTGCTAAGAACTCTTCAAACATATCAAAAAGATTAAAAGCATCTGCAGTACTTCCAGCAAAACCAGCTAAGATTTTCCCATTATGAAGTGTTCTTATCTTTCCATCACCACCTATAACTGCTTTGTTTTTACCTTTATAGGCAAGTATAGTAGTAGCATCAAACATTAAAAATTATTCCCCTTGAACATCTACATGTAATGTAGCATGTAAACCGTGACCTAATTTAAAATCTAAATCATGTTCACCGATAGTTTTGATAGCAGTTTTTTCATTAATATGTTTTTTATCTATTGTAATGTTATGTTGCTCTTTAAGTGCTACTGCAATCTCATCTTTAGTAACAGAACCAAAAAGGTGACCATTGTTACCAAGTTTTTTAGTGATAACTATTTCAGCTTTATCAAGTTGCGCAGCAATATCTTTAAGTACATTTACCTCTTTTTCAAGGTTCTCAGCTACTATAACTTCATCTTGAGCATGTTGTGCTAATATTTCAGGAGTTGCATGTCTTGCAAATCCTTTTCCTATAAGAAAGTTTTTTCCATAACCATCTTTAACTTCTTTAACTTCACCTTTTTTACCAAGGCTTTTAACATCTTTTATTAATAATACTTTCATAGTTATCTCTTTATTTTTAAATTTTGTAATTATAACAAAAAAATGATTAGATATGTTTTTGAATTTTATGGCTTTTTTGTATAATATATTTTAAATATTAAATTGGAGCTGAAAATTTGTTTGGTAAAGGTGTTATGCTTTTTATCAGAATAAAGGAGATGTAAAATGTATGCAGTAGAATTAGACCGTGAACCACCCCGCCCTAAAGGGCGAGGCTTCCTAGAAACTCTCTAATAATTTAGAGATATTAAGAGGCTTTAACGGTA
>CAZXSD010000018.1:0-26704 GCA_964642985.1 uncultured Sulfurimonas sp. | reverse complement strand
TTTCTGGAAATACTGTTAGGTTTGCTATAACGTTATTCATACGGTGAAGCATAAAGTCCATAGTGATAAAAGCATCTGGTAACCAAAAACGCTCAGTAGATGAGTGAGAAATATCTCTTTCGTGCCATAATGCAACATTTTCCATAGCAGGTGCAGCATACGCTCTAATCATTCTTGCTAGACCAGTGATATTCTCTGTAAGGATAGGATTACGTTTATGAGGCATAGCCGATGAACCTTTTTGACCTTTTGCAAAGAACTCTTCCGCTTCATATACTTCTGTACGTTGCAGGTGTCTTACTTGAACTGCAAATTTTTCTATTGAAGAAGCAACAAGAGCTAAAGTAGTAGCAAGTCTTGCATATCTATCACGATGAACAACTTGATTTGAACAAGGCTCAGATTTTAGACCAAGTTCAGCCATTGCATACTCTTCAAGTTCCAGTGGTGCGTGAGCAAAGTTACCCATAGCTCCAGAGATTTGACCAACAGCGATAACATCCATAGTTTGCTCAAGGTTTAAAAGGTGACGAGCCATTTCATCATACCAAACAGCTAACGTTAGACCAAATGTTATAGGTTCGCCGTGGATACCGTGAGAACGTCCAACCATAAGAGTCATTTTATGTTCTTCAGCACGAGTCTTTATAGATTCCATTAGAGTTTTAACACCCTCTATAACGATATTTAAAGAGTCTCTCATTTGGATAGCCACACCTGTATCAACAGCATCAGAACTAGTCATACCGTAGTGAAACCATCTTGATTCTTCGCCTAAACTTTCTGAAACACTTGTGTTAAAGGCTATAAGGTCGTGTTTTGTAACTGCTTCAATCTCTTCTATACGCTCTACTGAAAATGTTGCATTTTTTACAATTTTATCTGCATCTTCTTGAGGAATTTTTCCAAGTTTTGCCCAAGCTTTCACTGCTGCTTTTTCTACTTCTAACCAAGCTGCATATCTTGCGTGTTGAGTCCATTTTGCTGCCATCTCTGGACGTGAATATCTCTCTATCATTTATAGTTCCTTTTGAGTGTTATCAGATAAATTTATGCTAAAATTCGCATAAATAAAAGTTAATTTTATAGACGGATTATAGTCAAAAGATGATTTAAAAATAATTAAAAAAAGGGTAAAAATTGCCATTTGTAAAGAAGAAATTTTACGCTAAAGTTAAGCAAAAAGCTTTTCTTTTTTTGATAAGTGAACTAGGATATCCTCAACGTGAAGCGCAACGTTTTATCTCAAAAGGACGTGTTTTAGTTGATGGAGAAAAGATGCTTAAAACTGCTGGAGAGATAGAGGGAGAGTTTGAATTTATCTATTTTGAGCCTATTACTAGAGGTTTAAAAACAACGTTTGAGGAGAAAGAATTTATGGTTTTTGATAAGCCAAGTGGTGTTTTAGTCCACCCTCAAACGAAAAAAACTCCCTACTCTTTAACGGATGAAATAAAGTATCAATTTGGACGCGATGCAAATATAACTCATAGAATAGACCAAGAAACAAGTGGACTTATCTTATGTTCTAAAAATAAAGAGAGTGAACGAGAGATTAAGATGATGTTTCAAGAGCGCGATATGAAAAAAAAGTATCTTGCCCTTGTTCACGGGGAGTTTAAAGAGTCGTGTTGTATTGAAGCCCCACTTTTACGTTTTCAAGTTGAAAGTGCTATGGTGCGTATGGTTGTCAAGGTAGATGAAAAAGGGAAAGCATCAAAAACAGATTTTAGACCTCTTAAATATTTTAAAGATAAAGATATGACTTTAGTAGAGTGTTCTCCCTATACAGGAAGACAACATCAGATACGAGTGCATCTTTTTCATATAGGGCATACAATAGTAGGCGACCCTATCTATGGACAGAGTGAAGAGGAGATGGTAAAATTTTTAGATAAAGTTTTAACAGCTGAGGATAGAATTAGAAATAGTGGGGCTTCAAGGTTGTTACTTCATGCTAATGAGTTGGAGTTTGAGCTTTATGGAGATAAGTATCATATTGAAAGTGATATAGATTTTGAGAGGGTTTGTTTTGAGAGTATGGAGTTTTAAGATTCCATCATATTTAAAATAAATGTAGAATGAAGCCAGTTATCTCGAGCAACTTTTTTTTGTTTCTGTTTTTCACTAAGAGATAAGATATTTGGAAATTTTAATTCAAATGCTTTTATTATAAGATGCAGTTCACTATCCATACCAAATATCTCGATATAAGAAAATATGATAGTTTGTGCATTTTTAAAGCTTTTTTTTGTGATTAAAACTTTTATTTTTATATGATAACTCACTCTTAATAGATCCCCTATCTTTTCTGTTCGAGTTCTGGTTTGTATCAGTTTACCTAGTGTCTGTTTGAGTGCTTTTATATCTCCTTTAAGAGCATGTTCTTCACAGTCATAGATAAGTTTTGACCAATTTGTTTCTAATAATTCTCCAAGTTGGGTTACTAAAAGATAGGGATATTCATCTAGTATTTCATAGCATAAACGTAAATTATTAGTTCTATATGCTTTTTGAAGTTGAGCCATATTTTTATTTTCATAATGCAAAATTTCAATTTGACCTGAAATATGAGGAATACGGATAAGTTCATTGATTAGAATTTTTGCTGAGTCTATATTTCCTACTTGAATATGAGATTCTAAATTATGAATTTTGTCCTGTATTTCACTATTTAAACTTATAAAAGTTGGGATTTGGGCAAAAATAGTATGTTCATTTACAAGTGTATTAATAGTGCGATAATCTTTTTTATCTATCGCTTTTAAAAATTCTAAAAATTGATGAGTATGGTTGAGTATAAATTTAATCAAAGGTTTTTTAGATGTTGTGGACATATGCTCTTGTAAAATCCTAATGGCTAAATCATCTCTTTTCAGTATCATCTGTCTTTGTGCATTTACAAATGTTTCTTTCCATATAAGTTCCATTTTTTTATATTGAGGAGTGTGAACAAAGGCTGGATATTTTTTACACATAGCATAGGCTAAAGGGTATTTTTTTTCTAAAACTAAAATATTAAATTTTGAAAAATACTTAAAAGAGTGAAATAGACGTTCTATTTCATGTTTTTTATAACTGTTTTCTTTAACACTATCTGTAATTTTTATAGCAAGAGCTATATTGTTATAGGTAAGGGCTTCAACTGCTTTTATATAGAGTTCACGATATTTTTTTTCTAAGATTTTATGCTCTTTGGAGTTATGAAGCATAGGTGCATTTGCAATAAGTTCAAAGGCTTGATTTAATTGCTCTTTTTCTATGAAAGATTGAAGTTTTTGGATACTTGGTATTTCAATATATAAAAGTTCTTGATTTTCAAGAGAAACAAGAATTTGTCCATCATTAGAGATGGTAATACTATTTATATTTGAATTAAATATTAGATATTTATCATCTACTATCTTTTGAGTTTTAATATCTACAATAGCAAGATAGTTTGTTTGTAGGTTTACAAGTATATATTTTGGATTTGGCATTAAAACAATCTGTTTTATCTTTTTAAATGGTGTTGATATTTTTATAAATTCTTGAGAGTTTTTAAGTGATGATATATAGATGTTTCCCTCTATATCACCACTGATAAGAGAGTGTTTATCTAAAAAGCATAGAGTATTTATCTGTATGCTTTCATGAGAAATAATCTGTTTATTTGCTCTTGAGAGTATATCTATAATAAAAATAGCACCACCATATCCAGAGGTAGCGATAAGATTATTATAAATGGCAAAGGCACTTACAAAATTATGTTTAATAATTCTTTGCTTTGCTATACGTTGGAGAGGAAAAGAGCATAGTCGAGATAAAGAGGAGGAGTTGTTATATCTATATTGTAAAACCCGTCCCTTTTTTGTACCACAGATAAGATAGTTAGAGCTATTATCAAAAGTGATGATAGTGATAATTTCATTTGTTTTAATCGTTTTAATAATTTTATGAGTTTGAATATATAATATATATATAATATTTTTATTGGCAAAAGCTAATAGTTTACCATCATTAGAAAAGGTTGATGCAGTTGTTTTGGAGTTAAGGTTTTTATTTGCTAGATTTATCTGTGTTTCACATTGGTTTGGATTGAAAAGACGTATACCGTGAAGTTCTGTTGCATATACTATATGATTATTATCTAATGCTTTTAATTGTGTGATTTTAGAGCGGGTAGTAAGACAGTGATTGATATTTAGCATAGTTAAATTATAAGTAAAAAAAGTAGTGAAATGGCTGAAGAGAGGAAAACATAAAATTGAATCACATAAAAGTGATTCAATTGAAACTTAACAAGAAGGAACGTTTCCACTATCGTTTGCATACTCATGAAAGAAATCAAAGTAGTGAGGAATGTATTTTGATTTAAGAGCTTTATCTGCAACACTTGGACAAATATTTTTAATTTCACCAGCCATATTACCAGCATCATTAATTTCAGACCACTCATCTTGAGAGTGTTTACTAGCCATAGCTGCACCAGTGATACCACAAGCATTTTTTAATTTTTTAGTGAAAAGTTTTTGACCTTTAACTGGATCAGCACTAGCAGTTGTAGTACCTAATGCTAATAATAGTGTAGCACTTAATGCAATTTTTGCAATTGTATTCATTACGAATCTCCTTAAATATTTGCCCTTATTTTAGCAAAACAATGGAAAAGTAATACTTATTATAAAATAAATATATAGTATTTTTTTGAGTATGTTACTAATGGTTAAATGATAGATTATATCTGATTATCTTTTTTTTGATATAAATCAAAAAAAATATAGGATAATGAATGAAAAAAGGTATGAATCCTTATGTAGCAGGTTCTTTTACAGGACTACTATTAGTGGCTTCTGTTTATGTAACAGGACACTTTTTTGGTGCATCTACAAGTTATGTTAGAACTGCTGGAATGTTAAAAGAACAGCTAGCTCCGATTATTGAAAAAGCAGGAACAATAGATATTGCTTATTATGATAAATATATTCCGATTGTTGATTGGCAATGGATGTTTGTTACGGGTGTTTTTATAGGAAGTTTGATAACATCAAAGCTATATGGAGAGTTTAGATTGGTTTCACTTCCAGCAAGATGGATAGTAAGATTTGGAAAATCTAAACGCAAACGTGCCATAACTGCTTTTATAGGTGGTATTATAGCTATGTTTGGTGCAAGAATGGCTGGAGGATGTCCTAGTGGTCATGGTTTGAGTGGTTTAGCTCAGATGTCTGTAAGTGGATTTGTATCTTTAGCAAGTTTTTTCGGTGCAGGGATTATTGTTGCACATATAATGTATAAAAAGAGGTTGTTTTAATGGATGCTGATTTAATAGAAGGTTTAATTATCGGAGTTATATTCGGCTTTTTTCTTCAACGTGCTAGAGTAGACAAATATAATGTTCAAGTAGGGGCGATGCTTTTAGAAGATATGACTATTTTTAAATTTATGTTACCTGCTATTATGGTCGCTTCGGTTGGTATCTATATGATGCTAGATTTTGGTTTAGTAGACTTAAATGTAAAACCAACTATTTTAAGTGTAAATATTATCGGTGGTCTCTTGTTTGGTATCGGTTGGGCAATATTTGGTTTATGTCCTGGAACAGCTGGTGGTGCATTAGGTGAAGGTTCTATTGATGCTATTTATGGAATTATAGGTATGTTCATCGGAGCAGCTCTGTTTGCTTATCTTTATCCATATATAAATATCTATCTGATGGATGTTGGAGATTATGGAAGGATTACAGTTCCTGAAATTTTAGATATTAATCATTGGTATGTTGTTGGGGTATTTATTGTTGTTTCTGTGTTGATGTTGAGGCTTTTTGAGAAGAGAGGGTTGTAGAAAAAGCTTTTTAATTAGAGAGAAGTTATTGTAACTTTTCTCTAATCTCCCTATCAATCTCAAAAACATCATCAACACTCTTAGGAATATCCCTAAACTCCTCAAAAGCTCTCAAAATAGTTTTACTAATATCCATAAATCCTATCTCTTTATTTATAAACTTCTCAATAGCAACTTCATTAGAAGCATTGACAACTACACCAAGAGCAGGGTTTTTAAGTAGCTCTTTTTTTATCTCCCAAATAGGGTATCTATCTGTTGTAATTTCACGAAACTCTAAATTTTCAACTTTGAGTAAATCTACGTGATTTAAAATATTTTCATTCATCTTTTCATCAAGTGCATAAGCGATTGGGAGTTGCATACTCGCATTGGCAAAGTGGGCAGTCGTTGAACCATCTTTAAAATCTATAAGGGCGTGAATAAGTGATTTTGTTTCGATGATAGCGTCATACTCTCCCTCACCAAAAAGCCATCTTGCTTCTAGGAGTTCAAATATTTTATTTACCATTGTTGCACTATCTATTGTTATTTTTTGACCCATAGACCAGTTAGGGTGTTTTTGAGTGTCGGCTAGGGTTGCATTTTGAAGTTTTGCTAAATCCCAATCTCTAAACGCTCCACCACTTGCTGTAATAATCATCTTAGAAACAGGTTTATCCTGCATAAGATACCATAGTCCAAAATGTTCACTATCTATGGGCTGAATTTTTGAAATATCAATGAAAGCACCACAAGCAACTAAACTCTCTTTATTTGCTAGAGCTACTTTTTTACCACTTTTGATTGCACGTAAAGTTGGAGCAAGACCTAAAAAACCTACAAGAGCATTGACTACTAAAGAACTAGAAGAGTCCTCTATCACTTTTAAGATAGATTCTTCTCCAAAGTAAACATTATTATGATTTACTTTTAAAACATCTTGTTTTTGAGCCACCACAACAACTTGTGGAGAGTGTTCTAATATCTGTTTGTTTAAAAGTTCTATATTTTTCCCTGCAACTAAAACTTCGATTTTTATACCGAATTTTTTAGCTACTATGAGAGTATTTACACCGATAGAACCTGTTGAGCCTAGGAGTATCAAATTACACCAACCCTCTTAAAAGCACAAGCATCACAACCGCTCCAAAAAGGTAACCATCTATTCTATCAAGAACACCACCGTGACCAGGAAGTAAATCGCCACTATCTTTTACATCAGCTGAACGTTTAAGAGAACTCTCATAAAGGTCGCCAAATATAGAACTCACTGCTACACCAAAAGAGATAAGAAACGCAATTCCTAAATCAACGATACCTAAACCTGCAAACATACCACTAAATGTTGCAACAACGATACCACCTACAACACCCTCCATAGTTTTGTTGGGGCTAGTTTCACTAAAAGGAGTTTTTCCTATACTTTTACCTACTGCATACGCTCCGACATCTGTCATCGCTACAACGATTAGTAACCATAAAAGAGACGTTATTCCATACTCTTGGTACATTGTAAACATAAAAAGCATACCAGCAGTTGGATAAATAAAAGGAAGGAAGTTTTTCCACTCTACATTTTTATCATAAGCAACAGCACTTGCATATAATACACCTGCTAAAACAAAAAGGTCATCACCGTAAGGATATATACCTGCTAAAAGCCAAAGTGCAACGGCGTAACGTGTAAGTGAGTAGTTTTGAACTTGAAAAAGTTTCATAGACTCTTGAAATGCTAGTATATATACAGCTCCAAATGTAAGCCACATTAAGAAGAAATTATCTATATAACCTATTGTTAAAACTCCAGCTACTAGAGCTAAACCTGTTTTTATTCTTTCACTGTGTGAGCCAAAAATAGCCATGATATTTTCCTAAAAGTAATATTTATGGTCTAATTATAACAAAGGAGAGTTGATTTTTTGATTTATATTTTTTTTACTCACTACTTACTCATTATTATAGTGTATAATTCTGTTAAATAACAAAAAGGAATAAAAATTGAAAATACTATATATACTCTTTTTACTAGGTTTGACTTTCCATATTCATGCAGTTGATTGTGATTTGAATTATAATAAAAATGGTTGTGATGAAGCAGTCTTTGATTTAGATGATGATATGTATATTTATCAATATCGAGTAATTTATGATGGGGATCAAGATGGGGTAAGTGATAAACTAGACCTTTGCCCAGATTCGGTACCAAATACTATTGTAGATGAAAATGGATGTACAAGAGAGGTTGTGATAGTTCCTGTGTGTCAAGAACCTCAAGAGGATATATTGGTTCCTAAAGTTGTTAAACGTAAAGCGGTAAAGATAGTGCCATTAAAAATCAATTTTGCTACCTTTAAATTTGATATTTTAGAAAACTCTTTTCCTGATGTTCAAAAATTTGCAACTTTTATGATTAAAAATCCAGAATTTCATGCAAAAATAGTGGGACATACAGATTCTCAAGATAAACGTAAACTTAATCTACCACTTTCTTTAGACCGTGCTAAGTCTGTTGTAAAGATGTTAATCGCATTGGGTGTAGAAGATTATAGATTAAAAGCTGAAGGTGTGGGTCACTCTAAACCTATCGCAACAAATGATACTCCTGAAGGACGTGCTAAAAATCGTCGTATAGAAGCAATTTTAAGTAAAGAGGTTAAATAAAATGATAAAAAAAACTATATTATTTCTTTGTACAGCAACAGTTCTTCTTCAAGGACAATCACTTCAAAATAGTTTAGGGCAAGTGTTAGAAAATAACCCATTAGTTTTAGAACGTTTAGCAAATTATAAAGAGACAACAAATGATTTAGGGATTGCTAGATCAGAGTATCTTCCAACATTAGATTTAAGTTCAAGTTTCGGTTTTGAGAGAACTGGAATTGAAAATAACCATTTGGTTGCACAAGAGGATAAAAATTTAAACTATTATGAAAATTCTTTAACATTGATGTGGAATATATTTAATGGTTTTGGAACATCAAATAAAGTTGATTATCAAAAGGCAAGAATAGTAGCTTCAGCTTATAATTTTATAGAAAAAGCTGATGATGTTGCATTTGATTTAACAAGAACCTATATTGAATTAGTAAAACAGCATGAACTTTTGAAAATTTCTCAAGAGAATGTAGAGATAAATGAAAATATTTTTTCAAAAATTAATGATCTCTATAAAAGTGGATTAACAACAAAATCGGAAGTAAGAAAAATCGAAGCTTCTCTATTTTTAGCACGTTCAAATGCTGTTGTTCAAGAAAATAATAATATGGATGCTCAGTTTAACTTTAAGAAAGTTTTTGGGCTTTCTATCGATTCAGAGTTTGTTGAAGTTCCAAAATTTACAGTGATGTTACCAAAAACTTTGGATGAAGCAAGAGAGTATGTAGTTAGAAATAATCCATCTATTATGGTTAGTGATTTTAATATTAAAGCTGCAAAATACTTAAAAAAACAAAAAGCTAAAGAGTTTTATCCAAAGCTAGATATGATAATCCAACAAAATATAGATACAAATACTTATGGTATAGAAGAGGATAGAAATAGATTTCGTGCAGGTTTAACTCTTACATATAATTTTTATCGTGGTGGAAAAGATACACAAGAGAGTGAAAAAGCACAACAAGAGATTAATAGAAATATACAAACAAAATCTGAATTAGAAAGAGAGGCTATCGAGGGTCTTGAACTTTCATGGTCAGCAGATAAAATGACAGCAAAGCAGTTAGTAGAACTTTTAAAATATAAAGATTATAGTGAAGATACACTTGAGCTTTATAAAGAGGAATACAATCTTGGTAAACGTACACTTTTAGACCTTCTAGCAGTTCAAAATGATTTTATAAATTCAAAATCACAGATTGTAAAAGCAAAATATGATAATCTTTTTGCAAAATATAGAATTTTAGATGCTATGGGTCTTTTAATTGCTGGTGTAATGGGTAATGAGTACAACTATATGCATCTAGTAGGTGTAGAAGACAATAAGTAGATAGTCTATTATGGATAATCTATTACAAAAAGAGTCTTTAATAGAGACTCTTAGTCTTTATACAAAAATTTATCATAAATATTTTAGTGTAGAGTCTTTAAGTGCAGGATTACCTTTAGAGTTTGGTAAAGATAAAGTAGAACTTTTTTCTGTAAATGACTCTAAATCACTTTTTACTCGTTCCGCACTCAATGCTGGTTTAAAGGCAAAGCTTACAAAGATAGAATTGACTAATATCTCTAGTTTACAACTTCCTTTAATTTTACTTCTATCATCAAAAAAGAGTGTTATCTTAGACTATTATAATAATGAATCAAAACAGCTAAAAATTATAACACTAGATGATGAAGATGTAATTGAGAAATGGACAGATATTAAGAGTTTAGAGAGTGAATATATAGGCTATGCCTATCTTCTTAAAAAAATCTATAAATATGAAGATAAATTTCAACACACTCTTAAAATAGAGCAAAAGCATTGGTTTTGGGATACTATAAAACTCTCTAAAAATATTTATAAAGATGTATTTTTAGCCTCTATCTTAATCAACCTTTTCGTCTTAGCAACTCCTCTTTTTACCATGAGTGTCTATGATAGAGTTATACCAAATAACTCCATAGAAACATTAACTGTTTTTGCTATAGGTGTTATAGTTATTTATTTAATAGATATATTTGCAAAGTATATACGTTCCACTTTTTTAGAGGTAGCTGGAAAAAAGAGTGATATTATCATCTCCTCTATAATTTTTGAAAAAGTTATGGATATTAAGATGAGTCATTTTCCAACTTCCGTAGGCTCTTTTGCAAATAATCTTAAAGATTTTGAAACTTTGCGTTCCTTTTTAACAAATGCTACATTAACAGCTCTGATCGACCTTCCTTTTGTGGTTTTATTTTTATTAGTTATCTATTATATTGGTGGAAGTATCGTTATCGTTCCTATAATAACGATACTTATCTTATTACTGTTTGCTTTTACAATCAAAAGACCATTACAAAAATATATAGAAGCATCTCATAAAGTATCTTCTAAAAAAAGTTCTATTATTGTTGAATCTTTACAAAATATAGAAACATTAAAAACATTAGGTATCTCCTCTCATAAACAGTGGGAGTGGGAAGAGGCTTGTGGAGAATCTGCTTCCATAGTATTAAAATCAAAAATATTGTCCTCTTTTATTCCAAATACTACAAGTTTTTTAATGCAGTTAAATAGTGTCTTAATTGTTGTTTATGGTGTGTTTTTAATCAAAGATTTTGAACTTACTATGGGTGGACTTATTGGTGTTGTTATTTTAAGCTCACGTGTTCTTGCTCCGATGGGTCAAGTGACAGGGTTAATTACTAACTATGAAGATGCAAAAACATCTTATACTATTATTGATAATATTATTAACCTTCCTAGTGAAAAAGCAACAGCTTCAAAGTTTGTTGAACACCCTAACTTTGAGGGAGATATAGAGTTTAAAAATGTAAGCTTTAGCTATCCTCAGAGTGAAGTTTTAGTTCTTGATAGTGTCTCTTTTCATATTACTAAAGGTGAAAAAGTAGGTGTAATAGGACGAATGGGTTCAGGTAAAACAACAATAGAAAAACTGATTTTACGTTTATATGAACCAACAAGCGGTACTATTTTAATAGATGGTATAGATATAAATCAGATAAACCCTAGTGATTTACGAAAAAATATAGGCTATGTTTCCCAAGATATCGGACTCTTTAAAGGTACAGTGAAAGAAAATATTATTTATCGTAGCTCTTTTGTAGATGATAATGAGTTAAAAAGAGTAGCAAAGATAAGTGGTGCAGATAGTTTTATAAAAAAACATCCTTTAGGGTTTGATATGCCGATAGGAGAGAGAGGAACTGGAATTTCAGGTGGTCAAAAACAGGCTATTGCAATAGCGAGAGCCTTTGTATATGATGTTTCTATTATGCTTTTTGATGAACCATCTAATGCTATGGATCAGATGAGTGAAAATGAACTTATCGCTTCACTCAAGAAAAATCTTGAAGGAAAAACATCTCTTATCATTACTCAAAAGATGAATGTTTTGGATGTAGTAGAGAGAGTGATTGTCATGAATGAAGGGAAAATTTATCTTGATGGAAAGAAAGAGAGCGTATTTAAAGCGCTTCAAGGCAACTTAGATGGATAATAAAAAAATTAATCAAGAGGAATATGAGTATATAAGTTCTCTTTCCCAAGCAGTTTTACAAAAAGCACCTTTTAAACTTCGTATAGTTCTTTATCTTTGGATTTTTGTTATCTCTGCTTTTTTATTATGGGCAAATTTAGCACAGATAGATGAGATAGTCCGTGGTGATGGAGAGATAGTTCCTAGTGGAGAAAATCAACTTATCCAAAATCTTGAGGGTGGTTTAGTTAGCGAGATATTAGTACGTGAAGCACAAAAAGTTTCAAAAGGAGAGGTATTAGTAAAGATAGACAATACACAATCTGAATCCACCTATGAAACAAATAAACTAAAATCTTTTGAACTCCAAGCACAGATATTTAGACTTCAAGCAGAATCAAACAATAGGTCTTTTAAAGTAGATAAAAATTTTATGAAAAAACACTCTCAACTCTATAAAAGAGAGAAAAAACTTTTTTTAATCAATAAATCGTATATAAATTCTCAAATAAAGATTTTAAATGAACAAAAATATCAGACTCAAAGTGAGTTAAAAGAATCCAAAACAAGAGTTAAAGATTTACTGCGTAGTTTAACTTTAATTCGAGAAGAGATAACGATTAACAGACCTATGGTTGTGAGAGGGATTAAATCAAAAGTAGATTTTTTAAAATTACAACGTGAAGAGAATAATATTTTAGAGAGATATAACTCATCTAAAGAGTTAGTACCAAGATTACGTTCCACTTTAAAAGAGATAAGTGTTAAAAAAGATGAAGTGAAGAAACGTCAAATGAGTGAAGCACAAGAGCAGTTAAATAAGCTCAGTGCAGAGCTTCTTCGCTTAAAAAGTAAATCTTATGCACTTAATGACCAAGTTACAAGAACAGTTGTTACATCTCCTGTAAATGGGTATATTCAAAAGCTTTTTGTTCATACGATAGGTGGTGTTCTAAAACCTGGTGCAGATATAGTAGAGATTGTACCCTCTGATGCAACACTATGGGTTGAAGTTAATATCAAACCCTCTGATATAGCATTTATATATCCAACACAAAAGGCGATGGTGAAAATTTCTGCTTATGATTTTGCTATTTTTGGTTCTTTGGAGGGAGAGGTGGTGTCTATAAGTGCAGATACTATAAAAGACTCTAAAGAAAATAGTTTTTATAAAGTTAAAATTAAAACTAAAATGAGTCAATTTTCAGATAACCGTAAAATAGTTTTAATGCCTGGTATGACAGTAAATACAGATATTATCACTGGTAGAAAAAGTATTATGGATTATATATTAAAACCAATTCTCAAAACAAAACAGTATATGTTTAGTGAACGTTAAAAAATTAAAGAAGGAACTATTATGTCACAAATTATAGGATACGTAAAAGCATTAAATGGGGAGTTTATAGCATTAGACTCTGATGGTCAAGAGAGAGGTTTATCTGTAGGTGATCCTATATATTTGAATGATGAGATACTAGGTGATGGAAGAGCAGAAAGTAAGATAACTATTTTTCTTGAAGAGCTACAGGGAAATATCTTATTAGCGGGAAATGAACCTTTACTTCTGAATAGTACATTGTTGGAAGCTAATAGTTCTGATGAAACTCTTATTGATGAGAAAAAAAATGAAGATAAAAAAGAGAGTGAAGAGAAAGCCTTATTTAATAAACGAGATGCTAAAGAAGCAGACTTAAATACAGAGTTATCAAAAAAAGTAGATAAAGAGATAGAAAAGATAGAAAAGATAGAAACTCAAGAGAAAGAGAATAAGTTTGTTGATAGAAATGCTGACGAGGTAAATTTTAGCACAAAACTAGCTCAAGAAACAGATATTATAGATAATTCAAGGTTTAAAGATAGAAATGCTGATGAGACAGATTTTAATACTGAACTATTTAATATTGGTTTTGAGAATCCAAGTTCTATTCCTATCCCTGCACCTCCACCTTATGAGAGTGTACCTGAACCTCTTATTATTCAAAACACGATAGTGGAAGAGGGTTCAAGTGCAGTTTTTCAAGTTTTACTCTATTCA
The DNA here is from genome assembly GCA_964642985.1 of uncultured Sulfurimonas sp. GTDB lineage: Bacteria > Campylobacterota > Campylobacteria > Campylobacterales > Sulfurimonadaceae > Sulfurimonas. Next base: position 12,736 of record CAZXSD010000018.1, on the reverse strand, counting down.
GAATCGGAAGTCCCATATAAGATAACTCTTAAACCAAGAACAGATTTAACAGCAGAAGATGAAGATATAGAATTTACAATAATAGTAAAAGATTCTAATGGGAATGAGATAGTTCAAAATAGTGATGGAACATATACAGTACCAGTAGGGGAACGTTCTTTAAAAGTATATGTACCAACAGTAGATGATGATATATATGAAAAATCAGAACAGTTTGAGTTAATAGGACAGACAGAGTTTATGGATTCTCCAGTATCTGGTAAGGGAACGATAGTAGATGATGGTTCAAGAGATGGGGATGATCCAGATGAGGATTTACCACCATCAGAGCGACCAGACGATGATAGACCAAAGATGACTATACAAGACATAAGAGTAGAAGAGGGGTCAAATGCCACATTTGAAGTTACATTATCAAATAAAGCTGAGAGAGAATATAAAGTTACATTTAATACAGCAACAGATTTAACAGCAGAAGCTGAAGATATTAGTTCACCGATAGTGGTTAAGGATTCAAAAGGGATAGTAACTCAAAACGGTGATGGAAGTTATACGGTAGCAGTAGGAGAAACAGCACTTCAAGTATTAGTACCAACAATAGATGATGAAGAGTTAGAGGTAAGTGAAGATTTTACATTGAGTGGTAAGACAGAGTTTATGGTTACGAATGAGACAGCAGTAGGAACAATTATAGATGATGGGTCTGTAATAGATGGAGATGATCCCGATAATATACCAGATGATGATAGAAAAATAGGGATAAATGATGTAACGGTAGAAGAGGGGTCAAATGCTATATTTACAGTTACTTTACCAAGTTCTACACAGAGTTATAAAATAACTTTTAATCCAAAAACAGATTTAACAGCAGAAGCCGAAGATATAAGTTCACCGATAGTAGTAAAAGATTCACAAGGTACAGAGATAACAGTGAATAGTGATGGAACATATACCGTACCAGCAGGGGAAACTAGTTTAAAAGTATTAGTGCCAACAGTAGATGATGAAATTTATGAGGGTGCAGAAAAATTTATATTAAGCGCTAAAGCAGATTTTATGACTGATGCGATAAGTGGAATAGGGACTATATTAGATGCAGGAACACCGGGTGGAGGTACACCTGAAATACCAGGAGTACCAGATGGAGATGATCCAGATAGTAGTTCAGATGATGACAGACCTAAGTTAAGTATACAAGATGTAAGAGTAGAAGAGGGGTCAAATGCGATATTTGAAGTTACATTATCAAATAAAGCAGAAAGTGAATATAAAGTTACATTTAGTACAGTAACAGATTTAACAGCAGAAGCTGAAGATATTAGTTCACCGATAGTGGTTAAGGATTCAAAAGGGATAGTAACTCAAAACGGTGATGGAAGTTATACGGTAGCAGTAGGAGAAACAGCACTTCAAGTATTAGTACCAACAATAGATGATGAAGAGTTAGAGGTAAGTGAAGATTTTACATTGAGTGGTAAGACAGAGTTTATGGTTACGAATGAGACAGCAGTAGGAACAATCATAGATGATGGGTTGTCAGTACCAGATGGCGATGATCCAGATGAGGATTTACCACCAGCAAAGCGAGTGGATGATGATAGACCACAGATGAGTATAAAAGATGTAACAATAGAAGAGGGATCAAATGCAATATTTGAAGTTACATTATCAAATAAAGCCGAGAGTGAATATAAAGTTACATTTAGTACAGCAACAAATTTAACAGCAGAAGCAGAAGATATTGGTTCACCGATAGTGGTTAAGGATTCAAAAGGGAGTGTAATAACTTTAAACAGTGATGGGACATATACAGTACCAGTAGGTGAGACACTGTTAAAAGTATTAGTACCAACAATAGATGATGAAGAGTTTGAAGTAAGTGAAGATTTTACATTAAGTGGTAAAACAGAGTTTATGGTTACAGATACGACAGCAGTAGGAACAATAACAGATAATGGGTCGGGACCAGATGGAGATGATCCAGATGATATTCCTGATGATGATACACCTCCACCAAAAGAAAATATTGTTTTTGAGTCAAATCTACCATTAAATAATTATGGTCAAATTTCAGGAGGAACTTCAGTTGAAGATAATATTTTTGAAGGGAAAGAAAAACCAGCAGATGATGTAGAGTTAAAAGATTTTACTATTCAGGATGGAACGACTACAAAAGCTGAAAACGAAATTACTGTTACTACCAAAGAGGGTAATGTCTTAGTTGTAAATACAGATTCTAGTTCTGCTAATTTTGGTAATTATATCTACACTCTTAATACTAATATGTATCATATAGGTCTAGTTAATATAGATGCTTCTGAAGGTTTGGTTTCGGTTTATAAAGATGAGTTTACAAGTGGAACTGATGGTTGGGAAAATAGTAAAGATAATGGAACTGTAAGCAGTGATAATGGCTCTTTAATTATTGAAGATCAACAATATGCAACAAAAATCTTTACAGGTATAGCTGGACAAGAGGTAGTAGTAGAGTTTGATTTTAAATCGAATGATAAATGGAGTGGAGATTATTTTAAATATTATATAAATGATGGTAATAGTGTTGCTTCCAAACATAGTGCAGATGAAACAGAACATTATAAGTTTTTAGCAAATTTTGATGAAAATGGTCAATTAGAAATAATGTTACGTACTGATGGGGATGCAGTAGGAGAAATTTCTATTATAGATAATTTTACAATAAAAGTATCTTTTTTAGATAGAGTCACAGATAATTTTACTTACACTCTTTCAGATGATACAGCAGTAGATTTTGAGATGATAATTAAAGATGATGTTCCTATTATTGATGATTTAAGTGTTGATATTGTTGTTGGTGGTAGTATAAGTACAAATCTTCTTTTAGTTCTTGATCGTTCGTCAAGTATGAATTCGAAGTTAGATGATAAGCAGTATATGTCTTGGATGACAGAATCATTAACTAATATGGTAAAAAAATATAATGAACTTGGTGAAGTTAATATTAAAATAGTAGGTTTTTGGGGTGCAACAGAGGATGATGGTAAAGAGGTAGTAAGTGAAGATAATGATTATGACCATGAGGGATATAGTTATACAAATTGGTTAAGTGTAGAGGATGCACTTTCCTATTTAGCTTATGATCCAAATCTTGATGATGCAGGAAATTCTAAAGCTGATCAAATTTTTGCATATGATGGAACATGGTATGATACAGGTATTGATGCTGCACGAGAGTTTTACGAGATAAACACTGATGGATCAACAGGATTAGAACCAGAAATAGAAACAGATGGACAGCAGACGATAGCTTATTTTTTGACAGATGGTGAACCAACAAGTGGTCATGCAGAACAAGGTGCGATAGATGAGTGGACTGAGTTTGTAAAAGAGAAAGTAGATATGTCTATTGCAGTTGGTTTTAAAGACCTTAGTGATCCTAGCACTTTAAATAAATTAACAAGTCATGGTGATGCTACTATTGTTAAAGATGTACGTGACTTAAATACTGTATTAGTAGATTCAGTTTTAGATACACAAGGCTCGTTTAGTAGTTTTACAGATGAAAGTAACAAAATCTCTTTTGGTGCAGATGGTGGAAACCTCTTAACATTAGAATATGATGGTATAGTTTTAACGTATGATAGTTCAAATGTACGTCAAGTTGCCCACTTAGAATATGGTGATTTAGAGGTTGATTTTAATACAGGTTTTTATGTTTATAAACCAAATGAATTAGTTGATGTACAAGAAACTATAAAAGTAGAATTAGTAGATAGTGATGGAGATGTTGATGGTGCAACCATAGTATTAAATATATCCTATGTGAATAATATCTCTTATGATGCCACTAATAATAATAATGCAGAATCTGAAGGGGTGGGAACACTTGTATTTGCAATAGACCATAATAATGAAAATATAGATTTTTCTACAATAGCTGATAATAAAATTATCAATTTTGAAGCGGTAAACTTAAATACAGATGCAGATGGTACAAATGGAACTCATGAACTGACAAATATCACACTTTCAGATATTGTAAGTTTAACAGATAGTCGTAATAATTTTATTATATTTGGTGATGAGGGTGATAAGGTTGAACTTTTAAATGATAGTGATGGTGAATGGAGTTCAACAAAAGGAACAGAAATAGAAAATGGTCATACTTTTGATATTTATACAAATAGTGGAGATGCTTCAGTAGAGTTAAGAGTTGAAACATCTATCAATGATAATATAATTTAAACCATAACATCAAGTTTAAAGTTTTGATGATTTAGTTCATCTTCATTATCTTTATCTTGTTTTTCACTTCGCTCAGTTTCTCTATCGGCTTCATGACGTTGATGTTCTCTATCTTCATTAACTTCGTGATTTTCTTCTGCTGGACGAACCTCTAATACTTTTTCATCTCTTTCATTTACAGCTGATTGTGCCATCATATTTTGAACATCAACTCTATTGTTATGAGCATTTTGAACAGATGCCGCACTTGCTGTCATCTGGTTTACAAAGATTGTATTTCCGATTGGACCTAGTGCCATGATAAACTCCTTCATTTAAGAGATTATATAATCGACCATTTTTTTATTTTATATATAGTAAATTTAATAATAAAAAAGTTATAATTCGCACACGAGAGAGGAAAATCCCCTCTCAATTGTTTTAATTATTCAAAAGATATTTAACTATCTCTTTAACAACCTCAATGATTATCGTAAGAATAATCTTTGACATATAAATCACTAACCTTTACGGTTTAGGATTTACTAAAACTATATGCGCAGTTCGAGCTGTCGCATATAGCTACAGCAGAACCGCAATGAGATTTTATCTAAATAAACTTACAAACTCAATCCCTAGTATCAACCTCAATAGTCTTATATTTATTATACAAAACATTCGCTCCGTGCTGAATAGTTACTTCACGTCGAGGAGTATAATCAACTAAAAATTTATCTTTTGCCGTAGTCGTAAAATCGACACATAAACGACCTGCACTTTCTATCACTTTCATAGGTAAGTTTTGTTTATCGGTTGTTATGAGTACGTGTGTAGAGGGTTGGTCTTTGAGGTGTATCCATATATCTTTTGCTCGTGCATTTTGTAAAAGTTTTATGTTTCCATTCTCATTTTTTCCTAGTTGTACTTTATATCCCTCTATTAAAAAAACCTCTATGGAATCATCTCTTTTTATCTTTTTAGTTTGTACTTTTTTTGGAAATAGAAGTGCTATTTTGGCTACATCATTTGCCTCTTTTACAGTATGAATAAAAAGTTTAATATGCTCTATTTTAGAACTTAAAGAGTCTTTTTCTATATGCAGATGCAATGCACGTTGTTTGGCTTTTTTACTTTTTGTAAAGAGTGCATTGGACATCATAGCAACTGTAGTATAAGCTTTTGAAAGCTCAATAGTTACAGGAGTTTCATCATAATCTAAGAGTTCTATTTTTAAACTATATGGCTTGATAGTGTGCATATTTGAAAGTATTAAATTTCCATAGTGTTGTGATGTTTCAGCTTCGATTTTTAGAGTCTCTTCATCATCTAAGGAGTTAAAAATTTTCTCTAATTTTTTTAATTTTTTCTCTAAAAAAGAGATTTTTTGTTTTTTAAGTGATGATAATTTTTGTATCTGCTCTTTTTCATAACTATCATATAAAAATTGTGCAACATCATCAAGTGGATACTCTTTTGCCACAAATGGAGCAGGAGGAACATCTAAAAGTTTTTGCCCAACTCGTACCTCTCTAAAAGATGAAAAAAGGTCGATATGACGCAGTGCTTCAAGAACAATATTTTGCTCATCTAAGATAATAATATTTGTATATTTTCCCGTAAACTCTATTTGAAGATATGTTATCTCCTCTTTATAGGCAGAGGCAACAGATGTTTTTATTCGGATTATTTTATCGCCATTTAAAAGTTCAATATTTAAGATGTTTGAACGGTTAAAACGTTTGGCTAACACTACATCAAATGGGGCATTATAGACTTTTGAGCGTGAGTAAGAGCTACACTTAAAGAGTGAAGAGTTTGAGCGTTGCATATTAAAATATATCTCATCATTTTTATCAAATGCTATCTTTAGGATAGTATCTGATACTCTATATATTGCTGAGATTTTTTTAAACTCTTGGAGGTAGGTTGTTATTTGTTTTAGGTGTGATAGTTTCATAGTTTGATTGTAGCATATAAAAATAGATAGTTTCTGTGATTAAATCTTACTCAACTTAATAGATTCCACAATAACTCCAGAGCCATAAATATATTTGTGGCTCTTAGATTTTTTTTATTATTTATAATTTAATTGACAAGTCATCATTCGCTCAACTAAAACACGAGCTACTTCTACTTTTCCATCTACTATAACATTTATATCTAAGTCAGCTAATTTCTCTTTCTCTTCAAGAGATACGACCTTTACTATAAGGTTTACATCTTTAGAGTATTTTAAAACTGCTTCACAGATAAGACGTTTTTTATCTATATTGTCTAGTGTTACGATTACTGCTGCTGCATGTTCGATATTAAGAGCATGGAGTATAGATTGTTTAGAGGCATCTCCTAGATATGCTTCTAACTCTTCGGCATGTGCTTCTTTAACATGTTTATTTGAATTATCAACTACTACAAAAGGAGCATCTATCGCATCAAGATGTTGAGTTACAAATTTTCCTACTACACCATACCCACAGATCACTACATGGTCAGACCTTGTACTTAGAGAGGACATATCTGCATGAATCTCTTTTTCTTTAAAAATAAGTTCTACTATTTGAGTTATTCTTGTTATGAAAAACGGTGTAAGTACCATAGAAAGAATAACGATTAAAACAAGTACAGACACTAACTCTTTATCTAAAAGACCACCCGTTCCCGCTACTGCAAAAATAACAAAAGAGAACTCTCCAACTTGTGAAAGTGCCAATGCTGATTTTAGAGAGGTTGCTGGTGTTGATGATAAACGAAGTAAACTAAACATTATAGAAGTTTTTACAACTAATATAAGAGCAAAAATACTCACAATCATAAATATATTTTCCATGAAAAAGAGAATGTCTACTTTCATACCAACAGTTACAAAGAATGTTCCTAGAAGAATATCTTTAAATGGAGCTATATCTGATTCAACTTTATGATGGTATTTTGTTTCGGCAATAATCATACCTGCAACAAAAGCACCTAGAGAGTATGTAAATCCCATAACGTGAGCAAGTATAGAGGCACTCATAACGATAAACAAAACAGAACCCATAAAGAGTTCATCTAAGTCTGAAGAAGCGGAAAAGTGAAGTAACCAAGTCATAAGACGTTTACCAACCACAAAGAGTAAACCTATAACTAAGACAGCACTTATAAATGTATCTGTTAAAATTGTTAAAACAGATTCATCCCCTTCATTTGTTAAAAAACCTATGAGGATAAGAATAGGGATAACCGCTATATCTTGAAATATAAGCATACCTGTTGCACGTTGTCCATAAGGAGTGTATATCTCTTTAGAACTTTTTAGATAACTCAAAACCACAGCAGTAGAGGAGAGTGAAAAAGCTAGGGAGATGATGATAGCTGATTTGTTGTCAAGTCCAAAAGCATAATGGCTAATAAGATATGATGCAATAGCAGTAAAACCAACTTGCATAACTCCATTACCAAATATCTCTTTTTTCATAGAGTTCATTTTAGATAATGAGATTTCAAGACCTATTGTAAACATTAAAAAAACGATACCAAACTCACCGACCATCTCTAAGGTGTGTGAATCTGCAATATGTTTTAAATCAAAAGCATAAACGATGATAGTTCCAGTCAAGATATAACCAATAATTTGTGAAACTTCTATTTTTTTCAACAAGATGTTTATAACTATTGAGATACCTAAGGTAACTATGACATAAAGAAGTAAGTTTTCCAAATGAGTAATCCTATTTTATATATTTGTATTATATAATAATTTGATATAATAATTAAAAAGAATAAAAGGGTATCTATTATGTTTGGATGTAGTGCAAAAATTAAAGAATTAAAGAGTCTTCATCAAAGAGAGATTGATAGGTTAAAGTCTGAAAATGAAAGACTTGAGGAGGAGATTCAAGAGTTAAGAAAGCCTCCTGTTGTCGAAGGTATCAATAGAGAAGAACTGATAGAAATTCTTTTAAAAAGTTATGATACTAATAATGTATTTTTAAAGAAATCTGTTGAGAGTCCACTTTTAATCTTAGAAGATATTAATGAACTCAATACTATTACAACACAAAAAATGGTTGATGTTGAGAGTGAAACAAATGGAATAGGAAGTAGTATAGATAAAATTCAAGAGTATACGCATACTTTAGGTGATGATTCAAATTCACTTAATGATAGTGTTATTGCTATTGGTGAGATTATCAATTTAATTAAAGATATTTCTGACCAAACAAATCTTCTTGCACTGAATGCAGCTATTGAAGCAGCAAGAGCTGGAGAGCATGGTCGTGGTTTTGCTGTTGTTGCAGATGAGGTTCGTAAACTTGCTGAGAGAACACAAAAAGCTACTTCAGAGGTTGAAATTAATATCAACTCTTTAAAACAAAATTCAAGCTCTATGATAGAGATTAGTAATACATTTAATGAAGAGACTTCTAAGGTTATAGATACATTAGGTATATTTAATGAAAGTGTTCAACTTGTAATGGGAAATTCAAATATTATTGCAACAAAAACTAAATATGTGACAGATGAGCTTCAAGTTAATGTTGGAAAAATGGATCATATTGGCTTAAAAGTTGAGGCTTATAATGCGATATTAGATAATAGGTCAGTATCTATTGTTGATGAGCATAGTTGTCGATTTGGTCAATGGTTTACATCGGTATCAAATACTTTACTTAAAGGAAACTCTAAAGTAAGTTCAATAAGTAAACACCATTCAAATGTACATCAAGGTTTAAAAGCTGCAGTAGAACTGAACTTAGCAAATAAATATGAAGAATCAATTTTAAAAATAAAAGATGTAGAAAACTCTAGTGAAGTAGCATTTGAAGAGCTTTTTGATGCAGTAAAATCGGCTCAACATTAGGAGTATAATAAATCCATAGATATTTTTAAGAGCTTTTACAATATAATCGCGAATTAATAATAAATGTATGGAGCAAATAGATGACTAAATATATCTTTGTAACGGGTGGAGTTTTGAGTTCTCTTGGAAAGGGGATTACGGCAGCTAGCGTTGGTACTTTACTGAAACACTCAGGTAAAAAAGTTGGTATGTTAAAAATTGATCCATATATAAATGTCGATCCAGGGACTATGAGTCCTTTGGAACATGGAGAGGTTTTTGTAACTAAAGATGGAGCAGAAACTGACCTTGATATAGGAAACTATGAACGTTTTCTAGATTCTTCTTATCTTAAATCTGCAAACTTCACAACTGGTCAAGTCTATTCAAGTGTTATAGAACGTGAGCGTTCTGGTGGCTATCTTGGACAGACTATTCAAGTTGTTCCTCATATCGTTGGAGAGATTGTTAAACGTATCAAAGATGCTGGAGAGGGTCACGATATTTTAGTAGTGGAACTTGGTGGAACTGTTGGCGATATAGAGGGTTTACCTTTTATGGAAGCTATTCGTCAGATGAAACATGATGATGAAGTTGCAGGTACTTTTTTTATTCACGTAACTCTTATCCCTTTCATAAAAGCTGCGGGTGAGTTGAAATCTAAACCAACACAACATTCAGTGCAAGAGCTTCGCCGTATAGGTATCACTCCTCAGATGATTATTGCAAGAAGTGAAAATCCACTTCCAAAAGCATTTAAGAAAAAACTTGCAATGAGCTGTGATGTAAGTCAAGATAGCGTTATAGAAGCTACTGACGCTACAACTATTTACAGTATTCCTCTTACATTTTTAAGACAAAATATTTTAAAACCTATCTCTAAAGAGTTAGATTTAGGCGACCTTAATCCAGATATGGAAAAATGGGATACACTTGTAAAACGTATAGTACAACCAAAAGATAGTGTTGTAGTGGGGTTTGTTGGTAAATATCTTGAACTTAAAGAAGCCTATAAATCTCTAACAGAAGCACTTATCCACTCTGGAGCGCATTTAGATACTAGAGTTGAGATTTGTTGGGTAGATAGTGAAGAGATTGAAGAGAGAGGAGCAGAGGTACTTTTAGGCGATTGTGATAGTATTTTAGTTGCTGGTGGTTTTGGTTCTCGTGGTGTTGAGGGTAAAATCTTAGCTATTGAGTATGCACGTGTAAACAGAGTTCCTTATCTTGGTATCTGTTTAGGTATGCAACTTACTCTTGTTGAATATGCTAGAAATGTACTTGGTCTTGAGGGTGCAAACTCTGTTGAATTTGATGAAAATACTCCTCATCCTATGATATATCTAATAGATAACTTCCTAGATCAAAATGGTGGACAACAACTAAGAACTCACTCCTCTCCAATGGGTGGAACATTAAGACTTGGAGAATACCCTTGTGATACAAAAGAGGGTTCTATAATCAGAGAAGCGTACAATGGCGAAAAGACAATATTTGAACGTCATCGTCATCGTTATGAAGCAAATCCTACATATCGTGAAGCTCTTGAAAAAGCTGGTATGGTTGTTACTGGTGAATCAAATGGTCTTATAGAAACAGTAGAAATTGAGGGTCACCCTTGGTTCTTAGGTGTACAATTTCACCCAGAATTTACATCACGTTTACAAACTCCAAACCCTTCTATACTTGCTTTTGTTAAGGCTAGTATGAGTGTTGAGTAGTGTTACAAACTTAGATAAATTAGCTCTTTTTGAGCTACTATCTAATCGTTTTAAAGACGAAGATAAAAAACTTTCTCAAATTCCAAATCCCTCTTTATTACAAGATGCAACAAAATCAGCTAAAAAGATAGCTCAAGCTATAAGAGAAAATAAACATATAACCTTAGTAGGAGATTACGATGTAGATGGCGTTAGCTCTACGGCTATTATGGTAGATTTTTTCAGACAAATTCCCTATCCTCTTGAAGCGATAATCCCTAACCGTTTTAAAGATGGTTATGGTGTTTCTCCTACTATTTTAGAAAGAGTAGATACCGATATAATTATCACAGTAGATAACGGTATATCAGCAATAGAAGCGAGTAAAATATGTAAAGAGAGAGGGATAGAGCTAATAATAACCGACCATCATACTCCCTCTGAAATTTTACCAGATGCTTATGCAATAGTAGACCCTAAACTTGAGAATTGTCCCTATCCGTTTAAAGAGATATGTGGTGCACAAGTTATTTGGTTACTTTTAGGTTTAGTGAAAAAAGAGCTACAATTAAATATCAATATGAAACAATATTTAGATATTTTAGCGATAGCAATTATTGCAGATATTATGCCTTTAATAGATATAAATAGAACTCTTGTAAAAGAGGGTTTAAAACTTTTAATGACCTCAAATAGACCATCTTCTATAATTATCAGAGATTTTTTAAATAAACCCTCTATCAGTAGTGAAGATATAGGATTTATGATAGCTCCTAGATTAAATTCAGCAGGGCGTTTAGAAGATGCTTCTATTGCACTTGACTTTTTTACAGCACAAGATACAGATAAAGCATTTAAACAGTTTGAAATATTAGGCAACTTAAATGACTTACGAAAAGAGACCGAAGCTGATACAACTGCTAAAGCTATGGAGATGGTAGATGAGAATGATAGTATCATCGTTGTAGCAGGAGAGGGTTGGCACGAGGGAGTAGTTGGTATAGTTGCTGCTCGTTTAGTTGATAAATTTGGAAAACCTGCAATAGTTCTTAGTGTAGAAAATGGTATCGCTAAAGGGAGTGCTAGAAGTATTGGAGAGGTTAATATTTATGAACTTATGAAAGAAAATGAGAACTTTTTAACTAAATTTGGTGGGCATACTATGGCTGCTGGACTTGGTTTAGAAGAGAAAAATATTAAAGATTTTACAAAAGCTATAAATTTAAGTGCTTCAAAACTAGACCCGAAAGACTTTATCCCTAAAGAGCAAGTAACGGGAATACTCTCTACAAATAATTTAGATTTTAAACTTCTTGACCTTTTAGAACAGTTTGAACCTTATGGAGAGGCTAATATCCGTCCAACTTTTCTTTTTAAAGATGCAGAGGTTGTAAATATTAAATATCTGGGTCAAGAAAAATCTCATTCACGTATAGAGATTAGACAATATCCTAATGATAAAAAAACTATTGAACTTATCGCTTTTAGAAGAGTGTTTGAGATGCCTAATGATGGTAAGATTACAGCAAGTTACTCTGTTACTAAAAATGTGTTTAATGGGCGAGTTAGTGTTCAGTTGCTAGTTGCTAAAATATATTAGAATGAATTATGCTATACTTTTTAATAAAATTTTCAAAGGAATAATAATGAAAAAAATAATCGCACTCTCAGCAGTTGCTTTTTTAAGTACATCTATCTATGCAAATGCAGATATGCAAACACAGATTGATGAGCTTACGAAGAAAATTGCTAAAATGGAAAAAAAACAGAAGAAGAATTCAAAAAGAATCTCTAATGTTAATAAATTAGCAAATAAAGATAATATTAAATTTGATGTTGATTTTAGAACATCGTATGATAATATCGCTTATGAAACTGCTAGTGGTAAAGAGTATAGCAATGATGGTCTTTATTCTAATCGTTTATGGTTAAATATGGGTTATGCTCCTAAATCTGATTTAATGTTCAAAGGTACATTAGCGTTTAATAAAACTTTTGGTGCAGCTCCTTATAA
>CAZXSD010000017.1:0-26965 GCA_964642985.1 uncultured Sulfurimonas sp. | reverse complement strand
GCTGTTGAGATAGATATAAACTATGATGAAAGTGAATTTGCTTTTAAAGATTTTAGAACATCTCCGTACAAAGGTTTTATCAATATCTCTATGGGTTGTGATAAAAGCTGTACCTTTTGTATCGTGCCTAAAACACGTGGAGAAGAGATCTCTATTCCTGATACTATTATCATAAATGAAGCGCAAAGAATTGTTGATACTGGGGCTAAAGAGATTTTTCTTTTAGGTCAAAATGTAAACAATTATGGTCGTCGTTTTAGTGGTGAACAGGAAAAAGTAAACTTTACAGAACTTCTTCGCCGTCTTTCTAAGATAGAAAAACTAGAACGTATCCGTTTTACCTCTCCTCACCCTTTTCACATGGATGATGAGTTCATAGAAGAGTTTGCCACTAATCCTAAAATTTGTAAATCTATGCATATGCCTCTTCAAAGTGGTTCAACAAAAATTTTAAAAGATATGAAACGGGGTTATACTCGTGAATGGTTTATAAATCGTGTTGAAAAACTTCGTGCTATGTGTCCAGATGCTACGATAAGTACAGATATTATAGTTGCTTTTCCTGGGGAGAGTGATGAAGATTTTGCTGAGACTGTTGCTATGATGAAAGAGGTTAAATTTGACCAGATATTTTCGTTTAAATACTCTTCTCGTCCTGAAACAGAAGCTCAATATTTTGAGAATGTTGTAGATGATGAAGTTGGTTCACAGAGATTATCTTATCTTCAATCTTTAAATAATGAAATTATAGATGCTAAAAATGCCTCTTATGTTGGAAATACTTATAGAGTGTATTTTGAAGCACTCAATAAAAATAATTTTGTTGCAGGACGTAGTGATAATAATATTTTAATACGTGTTCAAGGTTCAGAAGAACTTTTAGGAGAGTTTAGAGATGTTAAAATTACCGATTTTGGTAGAACAATTTTAACGGGCGAGATTCTTGCGTAAAAAATATTTAAGAGCTTTTGCTCTTATTATTGTTCCTTTTATAGGTTCTTTATTTATTCGACTTATATCACTTACAAATAAAAAAGTTTTTCATGCTCCAGAGAGTTTAGGAGATGAGCCTTTTATCATGGCTTGTTGGCATGGGGAGCTTCTTATGATACCTTATGCGTACACTCACTACAAAAAAAATCCTAAAGTAAAACTTCTTATATCTGAACATTTTGATGGAAATCTTATCGCTAAAACACTTGGATTTTTTAAGTTTAAAACTATTAGAGGTTCCTCTACTCGTGGTGGAGCGAAAGCTTTGATACAGTCTATTAAAGAGCTTAGAAATGGGTATGATTTAGGTATCACTCCTGATGGTCCTAAAGGTCCTCGACATGAGGTTTCTGATGGTATTGTTGTTATGGCTCAAAAAACTACATCTAAGATTGTTTTAGTGGAGATTAAACCCTCTGCATATTGGCAGTTAAAGAGTTGGGATAAATTTGTTATTCCTAAACCTTTTGGAACTATAAATTATTATATTAGTGATATGATAGATATTTCCGATATGGAGTTTGAAGAAGCTCGAAACTATATTAAAAATGGACTTTTAAAAAATGATAAATAAAACTATATTAGGTACTTTAATTATTGTTATTTTAATGTCAGTTTATGTTGTTTTTAATCCATCTTATCAAAAATCTCTTCAAGCTTCATACTACTTTGAAACAGGGGAATATGAAGAAGCATTGACTCTAGCCAAAGAAGCTTTTGCTCTTGATGTTTATAATCGTATGTCTTCTACTATTATGGCACAATCTATAATCTCTTTAGAATATAAATCTTATATTGATGATGCTAAAAGATATATGTTAGTGATAGATGAGATAGCAACACACTCAATAATTACTCAAAAAGATAGATCAAAAATACGATTAATGTGTGGGATAATGGTAGATTCATATATTAAATTATCTCCCAGTGTAATAACAGATAAAGAATTAGTTCAAATAGCTGGTAAATATTATCTAAAATTTAAGAAACTTCTTGAAAAAGTTAATAGATAAATATAGCGTAGAGTTTTTAGAATCACTCGAAGAGTTACGAGGGTATTCTGATTTAACTATTAAAAGTTATGATGAGTCTTTAAAAGAGGCATTTAGATATATAGAGATAGAGCAGATAGAATCTCAATATATTTTTAATCTTATGCCATATAGAATTCATATAGTTAATTTAAACTCAAAAACAATATCTAAAAAGTTAAGTGCCATTCGAAGTTTTACAAATTACTTAAATGATAATAATATAGCAACAATTTTAAAATCGGATGATAGTGTTAAAGTTGCAAAAACACTTCCAAAACCTATCTCACATAAGCATATTATGGAAGCTTTAAATTCAGCAACAGAAGATGAACAGTTAGTTGTTATTTTACTTTATACTCTCGGTTTACGTATATCTGAACTCTCTAGTTTAAAATTAGAGGATATTTCAGAGTCTTGGATTAGAGTTCTTGGTAAAGGAAATAAACATAGAGATATTCCATTGCTTTTAGCTTCAAAAAAACGAATAGAGAACTATTTAGAAAAAAATTATCCTAGAAAATTCCTTTTTGAAAAAAATAGAGGAAAATTAAGCGAAAATAGTTTAAGATATATCGTTACTAAAGTTTTTAAGAGAGTTGCTTTAAAAGTTACTCCTCATCAACTTCGTCACTCTTATGCTACTGCTTTATTAAATAGTGGTGCACCAATTGTAGATGTGAGTGAACTTTTGGGTCACTCATCTATGGCTACAACACAAATATATACAAAATTAGGAAGTGTCTTGAAACAGCAAAATTATAATGAAGCACATCCTCTTGCTGAGATGGATGGATAATGTTAGAAATTTTTTATCTAAAAGTATTTATTAATATTGTTGTAGATAGTTCTCAAACTACAGTATATGTAGAAAATATATCTAAAAATAGAGTGCTTAATAAAGTTGAAAAAGTATTTAGCACACTGATTTTAAATGATGAGGTTTATGAATTTATTTTAAAATATATGGATGAATCTCCCTATTATTATATATCTATTTTGAACTCTTCTCAATCACAAGGAGCTATTCCTACTTGTGACAAAAGTAAACTGTTTTTTTATGAAGATGTAAGTACAAGTAACTTGC
The DNA here is from genome assembly GCA_964642985.1 of uncultured Sulfurimonas sp. Classification (GTDB taxonomy): domain Bacteria; phylum Campylobacterota; class Campylobacteria; order Campylobacterales; family Sulfurimonadaceae; genus Sulfurimonas. The sequence goes on along the minus strand of CAZXSD010000017.1, from coordinate 23,854 downwards.
TTTGTATAAATAAAAAATGGAGTTCCTATACATCTAAAAATGAACTTCTAAGTTTAGAACAAAGATATGCAAAGATTGGTTTAGATTTTGTATTTTCACCCTTTGTTTTATTAGCAAATTTTTTTAAAAAAGAGATGACTAAAGAGATAGCACTTTATATATTACTTGAAGATAAGTTTATATCATTGGCAATATTTCAACATTCAGAATTAGTATATGCTCAGTATCTATATTTAGAAAATCAGGTAGAAGATGTAAATCTTCTAACCTATGATGTTGATTTAGATGAGGGTATAGACTTAGAGGATATTGATGCTATTGAAGAGATTGATATGTTTGATGATTTTTCAGATATAGAAGATTTAGATAATATTGATGATATTGATGAGTTTTCAGATGCACAAGATATAGGTAATGATATTTCAAGTTTAGATGCAGATGATAGTTTTGATGGTGAAAATTCTCAAGAAACAGATACATTTACCGCTGATTATCAAAGGTTCTCCCTCATTAAAAATACTTTGAATGATTTTTATAATAATGAAAAATATGAGAGTGTTTTTATTGAGAATGTATTTATTGCTGATGGTACTGGTAATGGTGGAGAGCTAACAAGTTACTTAAAAGAAGAGATGTTTTTAACTGTAACATTCAGAAACATAAATTTAGCATCGGCTATATGTGATACAGCTAAGTTGGAGATAGAGTAATGAAATATAGTTTTATTACACCGAGAAAGAAAACTGCTTTAACGCAAGAGTTAAAATTAGTTTTAGGATTTTTTTCTATGACAATTTTTATGCTTATCGCTACATATCTATTTTTAGTATTTAAAGAGTATCAGTTTACAAAAAATAAAGCTGACATTGTCCAAAAAAGATATGAATTAAAAATTGCGATTGAGGATATGAAACAGCAGATAGGATATATTAATAATGAAGTTGCTCTTTCCAAAGAGATATATAATCATAATAGTTTACTTAAAGAGTCTATTACAAATTTATTTGATCTCATTCCTAGTCGTATCACTCTTTCGGAGGCTAAATTACTTGAAAATGGACTAATTTTATATGGAATTACACCAAGTAAAGATACCTATAATTTTATGCTTCATGCACCATTACGTTCCATTTTCCATAAAACATATACTAGTTTTTATCCTGCTAAAAATGGTTGGTATAGATTTGTCTCAACAAATTATGTTGAAACAGTTGAAGTAAAAGAAGAAGAGGTTACCGAAGATGAAGATTAATATCCCTCGTCAAACTATATTTTTACTAGGATTAAGTACATTTTTATTACTTTTTGTTTTTATTTTCTCTTTTGGGGTTTTAATACCTAAAGGAAAAGAGTATAGAATTCAAAATACAGAGCAAAAAAAAGAGAAAAAAGATTTAAGAGCGTATCAAGCTTTTAATGATGAAAAAATTGCAAATATTAATCTATTAAGAGAAAATAATAAAGTTATTATCTCAGCATTTGATAATGAGTTTAATCCAATTAAGTTTAAAAAAGAGTATAAAGAATACTTTTCAAGATTAGATATTTCTGAGCAGATAACAGTAACAGCTAAAGATGAATTTGAGATTTATGAGGTAAATACAACCTCTGAAATAAACTCTCCAAAAAGCTTTTATAACTTTTTAGAGAGTATAAATAAAAGTGCTTGGATTATAAAGATAGACTTTCCTATCAATTTTAAAAGATATAATGAAAATATAACATCATCATTTACAATGAAAGTTCATAAAATCAAAAAAAAATCAAAAACTACGGAGATTACTAAAGTTAAGAATGAGCTTTTTGAAGATTAAAAAAGCCTCATCATTTTGAGCTAAAAAACTTCTTAGTTTAGGCTCAATATTTAACTTACGACACTCCTCTTTAAACTTCTTATCCATAGTAATTTTTTCATCACTGTATGAAATAATAAAACAAAATCCTCTATCAAAATTAACTATAAATTTACGCCCTACAATCGTAGTAGCACTATTTTTTAAAAGCGCTCTCTCCTTAGCTGTAATAATATGCCCACAAGATTTAATATATTTATCAATAGCAAATATATCTGAACGTTTACTCTGTGAAGATTTAAAATAGGCAAAATCATCTATAATAGTAACTTCAATCTCACTCAACAAACTCTCAACATCTTCATCAAGATACTCAAAGCTTTTTTTAATACCACTTAGATATTTATCAATTAAAGGAGTTGAATAGTTATGTCTAAACTCATTACGTTTAATCTCTTCATCAAAGTTACTCTCATCTTCAAAATATTTTATATCTCTAGTATGCAGATACTCCAACAACTCTTTTTTATCAAGATGCAGAAGAGGACGTACAAGTGTATAGTTATCTCTTTTTTGAACAACCTGCATCCCAGCCATCTCTGCACAACCAGCCCCCTTACAAAACTGCATAAGCATCCACTCAAACCTATCTCCAAGATGATGAGCAGTTAAAAGATTGTTATAATTATGTTTTGCTATAAGTTCTTCAAAAAAACCATATCGAATAGCTCTTGCATTTGCTTCCATATTTTTTTCTATTTTATTGGCGTTTAAAAGATGGCATTTTAAATTGTATTTTTTAGCTAACTCTTTAGCATATTGAACTTCCTCTTTGCTTTGTTCTCTTAGGTTATAATTTACGATAGCTATATCAAATTTTATGTTGTTTTCTAAGAGAAGAAAAAAAAGTGCAGTTGAGTCTCCTCCTGCTGAGAATGCTAGGAGGTTTTTTTGATTTTTGAGGTTTTTGAGTGCTGAGGAGTTAAGCATCATATAACTTTTAATTCTATCATTTTCATAAACTCTATCTGTATCTCAGAAGTAGAATTCTTTATATTTTCTAAATGAAATTTTTCTAAAATATTATATTCATCTGTATTTTTCTCTAAAGTTACTTTAAAAATATTCCTAAACTGTTCTAACTCCAAAAATATTTTTTCATTATTTTGATGATAGTTAGTACCACCCATAGTTCGTATCTCATTTGTTAATAAGTCAGCATCTGAAATTTCAAATAGCTCTTTTTTTATAGTTTCATAATCATTATTATCATAGAGGTAAAATTCAAATTCACAACCAAAAATATACTCTTCAATTATTATTTTTGGTTTATTTAATTTAGAGTATCTTCTTGAATTATCGGCTTCTAATGTAAAGTTTTTCAACATTAAGATATTCGCTCTTTATAATATTTTTCAAATTCAGATAAGAAACTATTTTTATCTTCAATCCATTCCTCTAAAGGGTCTTTATCCTTCGGAATTTTTTGTTCTTTCATAAAATAGGCTTCAACTTTTTTTATCTTACCACCATATATTTTAACTTTAATAGTATGGCGTTCATAATAATTAGGAGCATCTTCAAAAGCATCTAATCTATTTAAAATATCATCCCCATACACTTCATAAACCTCACCCTTAACATTATAACTTTTAGGTGTTGTTCGTTGTAGTAAATAGGGATAATTTGCACAATCTTCTTTGAACATATCAAAACATTCTAAAGTTTTTGCTTTGCATTTATATTTAGCTTTTTCAATTACATAATGATTTTCAAAATTTCTTTTTAAACTTCCGTAAACAAAGATTAATTTTTTATTCATTTTTAGACTCTTCAAATTTTAAATCAATATTTTCTTTAAATTCTCCATTATCAAAATAAGCATATCCCATAATATCAGTGATTCCTATAAAATCATCATCTCTATTATGATTGCTAACTGTATTTCTCATTTGTTTTTCTCCAGTTAAAGCCCAAAATATAGAATATCCATTATCATCTAAAAACTGTTGCAATAAATTTTTATCTGAAAATAATGTATCTTTTTGAGTAGAGTTAAAAAAGATTAATTCATTATTTTCATTAATCCATTCTCCATCATTTAAATTTTGTTTTAAATTCATCTCATTAATTAACCATTTATTTGGAAGTTTAATTCTAATCCCTCCATCTATGGATAAATCATAACTTCCACCTTCATTTGAATATTCAGTAGCTGTTAATAAAATTTTACTAGGTAACTGTTCTTGGTCATAATCAATCATATCTTCCCATTGAGGTTGACTGTAATAATACTTATCTATATATTTATATGACAAACTATTTGGATATTCTTTTAAAAATATATCGTGAAAAGAGTTCGATTCAGGCATTCTACCAATGTTAAAGCTTTTCTCTTCCATATAATCTATTATATTAGATAGTTCATTTTTTTTAACAATAAAGGAATTAATTGAATAATACAAATTTCTATATTTATTATTATCTTTATTTCCATCTAATGAAAAATAGCTATCCAATAAAAAGTATTCTTTTTCATTATCGTACAAATTAACAATACTATTTATGGTAGGTAAATTATCTTTACTACCCATCCATTCTAAATTTGATAATGAATTATTTTCAAAATCACTACCTATATTTAATAGCAATTGATTATTCATTTGTTCATTATTTTTTAAAATAGTTGTAGGGTCAATATCTCGACATCCTATTTGATATGTACCTTGATAATCTTCATACTTTTTATCTCTATATGATTCCCTACTTTCAACTTTATAATTATCTGAAATAATAGCCAATATCTTGTGGAGTGCTAACCATTGATATTTTTTACCTATCCTTTCTACCTTATGCTCCATTCTACCACTATAACCTGCAGATAGATTACTTTCTGTTGTTTCAAATAATTTTTTATCTAAGATATATTCTGTAAAAATAATTTCTACTGCATAATTATTTATGTCTTGTATTCTAAAGTCTCTATTATCAAAATCACTTAAATATGATTGAAATGTATATCTTCCAAAATCTCCATAACGAAAGTTTCCACTTCTACCATTTTCTGTCACCATTGAAGATAAAATACTACTAATAGCACTAGTATATTTATCATACTTTGTATCAATATATTCATCACTAGGATAACTACTTGGTAGTTTACTTCTGTATGGTGGTAGTACCTTAACCATATCAATATTTAATTCAAAAATATTATTAATATATTCAACCGTTAATTTAGCATAATCTCTCAATAAAATATGTTCTACTATTTCATTTTTATTAAAAATTGTATTGTAAATATATTTTCCAAATTCGATAAAAGTTTCTGATATATCACTTCGTAAAACACTGCCGTAACCAACAGCATATAAGCGTTCTAATACATATAAATCATCTACATTTTCAAACTCTTTTAGTATTTTTAAAAATATATCAATATTATTCGTAAAAAGATTTACAAGTGCTTTAGTTGTTTTATCTCTAAGTTCTCTATTTGATGAAGTTAAAAACCATCCAAGTGTTAAACCATAAAGATACAATGATTCATTATCTATATTGAAGCTATCTTGTTTATTCCAAGCCCAATTTATAATTCTTTTAACAATACCATCGTCAATAAATGAGTTATGAATAAATATAGACCATTTATAATCTCTTTTATTTAAATTTAATTGAAGTAAACTTTGATGTATTCTTTTTATGTTTAATGGATGATTGGGAATAGAACTTAATTGTAGAATAGCTTCTAAATAAATTTCACTTATACCTTTATATTTAAGTTGTAACTGATTAATATGTTCCAATGTTTTATATGTAATACTTTTTACTTTCCTCCATTGAAAACTATAAAAAAAGCTCTTTATTAAATTTTGATTTTGATGAATCATATCTATAAGTTCAATGTCACAAAGCTCAGGTAATTGAATACTCATAGCTTCTATTATTCCCATATTTTGATGAACTTTTTTTTCATCCAAATAATTTTTTAATGGCTCTTGTTCAAAAGATTTTTTAGGATTATCTTTATCTAAATAAGTATCAAATAAAAACTTAACTTTCAAATTGTCTTCAAATCGCTCATAGGTAAAATAAACACTTTCTATCAGTTCTCTATTTTTATAAGATATGTTTTTAGATAATAGTCCTTGAGAAATTAAATCGTCTAACAAACCTACTTCTAATCTATATGGCGATATTTCATTTTCCACCAAAATGTAAGCTTCATCATAAGCAATTGTTTGATTATCTATTATTGAACTAATTAAAGATTTAATAACTTTATATATGAGTTTTAAACTTTTAATATTTGAATATTTGTCTGTTAACTTATCTTCTATACCCTCTATAAAAAAGTCGAAAATATTTGTAATACCCTCATAACCATCAGGAATGATAGTTAGACCCCTTTTATTAAGTCCCTCACAAAATATTTTTAAAAAGAGTGGATTTGAAAATTCAGGGTTTAACAAAGGTATTAGTGCTTGTTCAATATTATAATATTCAAAATAATGCTTTGTAGCATTATCTTCTATACTTTGAAAACCATAATGAGTTACTTTTATTAATAAATTTTTCTCAATAACTTCATTTGGAACTATAAAATCAAAATATGAATTTCTAATACTAAATACTAATCCTAACCATTCATATTGTTTAACTGTCTCTATAAAACTAATTAAGAATTTGTTCCAAAAATTTCTACCTTTTCCCTCATTAATTGCATCTATAAAAATAATAGCTCTTTTATTGTCAGTTTTGGCTTTTGTATTTAAAGCAACTAAAAATTCATCTTTAGTACATCTCAAATCCAATAAATCCAAGATTTGATTCCAAGGATTTTTATCTTCCCTAAAATGTTGTCCTAATAAAAAAATAGAACTATATTCTTCTTTTATTCGATTATTAACAATATCTGCTAATAGATGAGATTTTCCTATTCCTGCTTCTCCCTCTAATATTACATAAGGATTAATAGATAAATTAATTCTTTCACTATATTCTCTAAAAAAATTAAAAAAATCATAAATTGTATCTTGAAATTTATCTACATCAGAATTATCACTATTACTTATCACATCAGCCAAGTCATTTTCAAATAAATTTTTTTGAATTTCTTCAAGCAATTTTTCAATTTCTTTATAGTTAGTAAATTTCGCAAAATTAATATCTTTATAAATAATATTAAAATCATTAATTAATATGCTTAATTCTTTAGAAAAATTCTTTATTTTTTGATATTTTTTATTAAAATCTAAAAACACCTTGTTAAAACTTATTTCTATATTATTTAAGAATTTATCATTTTTCCCTAATGCATCAAAATTTTCTATAAGATAATCTACCTCAATATTAATTTCCGGTGTATATCTTGCACCTAAATCTTTTATTGCTAGTTTATTTTGATTATTAAGCCATTCCTTTGTAGGTTTAAAATTTTCATTTTTTAAATTCACTGTACAGTTTTGTAGATTATTAAAGCTATCATTAATTGAATATGGTACTAAAGTATTTTCACTCATATATTAATTGTACTATTCTTTATATCTTTAAAACTATTAGTAACTTTTTTATTTTTACCATTAACAGTTATATCAGAGTCTATAATTTTTTCAAATGAATCATTAATCTCTATTTTATTTTGTAATTCTTCAAGTTTAGTTTTAATCTCTTCACTTACAGATAAAATAGTTTCTAAATGTGAGTTAAATTCTTCTTTCTTTTCATTATCAAAAAAAACTTTTAATTTATCGTACGAACCAGCTAAAATCATTTTAACACCATCATAAGCAATACCACCTGCCATTGCTCCCCATGTAAATTCAATAATACCCATTTAATTTCCTTATCTGAATAGGCATATTACCCATTATCCACAACAGCCGTCAAAATATTCCCAACAATCCCCGTAACCCTAGCACTATAAATCTTCCCAAAAACTAAATCTTCATCATCTTTCGTTCTATCATTAACATATATTTCACCATCTATCTCTGGTGCCCACATAGTTTTTCTTGCACTTAAAAGATACTCGTGTTCGTCACTTTCGCCATCTATTATAAGCTCTATATCTGTACCTATTTCAGCTTCAAGTGATTTAGTTGTTCCCTTTGCCACAATATCACCAAGAATTTGCGCTCGTTCTGCTATTACTTCAGCCGAGATTTTTTCACTCATATCATAAGCTGATGTTGTCTCTTCATCTGAATAAGCAAATACATTGATTCTATCAAATCCGAAACTCTCTGCAAACTCACACATCTCATCAAATATCTCTTGTGTTTCGTTTGGGTGACCAACTATAAAACTTGTACGTACAAAAGAGTTAGGTAATGAACGCATATAGTCTAAAAGTTCTACTGTTTTATCTTTACCAAATCCACGCTTCATCATACGAAGCATATCATCGTTTATGTGTTGGATAGGCATATCAAAATAGTTATGAAAGATTTTACTTTTACCGATATTTTTAAGAAGTGTGATAGTTGTAGTTGATGGGTAAAGATAAAGAATTCTTGCACTTTTAACACCATCTATAAGTTCGATTCGTTGCATTAAAAGAGATAAACCATCTTTGATATTTTGGTCACGGAGATATGAAGAACTATCTTGTGAAACAAAACTAAAGTCGTAAAAGCCTTTTTTAACTAAGCCCTCAACCTCTTTAGCGATAGAGTCGAGATTACGAGAGTTTAAAGCACCTTTAAAAGATGGAATAGCACAAAAACTACACGCTTGATTACAACCCTCTGAGAGTTTTATGTAAGCGTGATAAGTTGAACCAGTAACTACACGTTCTGCTCCATCTATCAAATAAACTTCATCACTAAAACGACTCTTTTTCTCTTTTAAAAGCTCATCTATATTTTCATAATCTCCAACACCTGTAAAAATATCTACCTCAGGTATCTGTGTTGCTAAGTCATCTTTATAGCGTTCACTTAAACATCCAGCCATAACTAAAACGCTATCTTCTTTTCTCTCATCGTGAAGTGAAAGAACTGTATTTACAGATTCCTCTTTTGCAGCGTCTATAAATCCACAAGTATTTACGATGATTACATCGGCATCTGTGCTATCATCTGTGAGTTCAAAGTTTTGAAGTTTGCCCATCATAACTTCTGTATCGACAAGGTTTTTTGTACAGCCTAGAGAGACTATGTGGAGTTTATTGCTCATATATATTACTTCTTCTTTTAAAATTTTTTGTATTATACAGTATAATTTCTTTATGAAAATATATGATGTACTTATCCTCGGAGCAGGAGCTAGTGGCTTGATGTGTGCAAGTCATTTAGATAAAAAATTAGATGTAGCTATAATAGATAGTAATGAAAAGATAGCAAAAAAACTTAAAATTTCTGGTGGTGGTAAGTGTAATATTACCAATGTAGAAGTGAGTGAACATAATTTTGATGGAGATGAAGAACTTATAGAGTATGTTCTTTCCTCTTTTTCAAGAGATGATTTGTTAAACTTTTTAGCTAGTAATGGTGTTGAGCCTATTATTCGTAAAGATAGATACTATTTTTGTAAAGATAGTGCAGATGAGATAATAGATATACTTAAAAGCAAAACTTCTCATTTTCAAACTATTTTAAATAGTGAGATATTTAGTGTTGAAAAAAGAGATACTATTTTTGAAGTTAAAACCTCCAAAGGCTTATTAAAAACTAAAAAAGTAGTTGTAGCCACAGGTGGAAAAAGTTTTAAAACTTTAGGTGCTAGTGATATTGGTCTTCGTATTGCAAAAAGCTTTGATATAAAAGTAAAGGAGTTTACTCCTGCTTTAGTGGGTATGACTCTACAACCAGAACAGTTTTGGATGAAAGAACTGAGTGGATTAAGCTGTTATGTTCATATAACAGTTGATGACAAGATACTTAAAGAGGATATGCTTTTTGCTCATAAGGGGATAAGTGGACCAGCTATTTTATCTACTTCACTCTATTGGCAAAAGGGAAATATAAGTATAGATTTTTTACCAAATCAAAATATTTCAGAGCTAGTAAATGGAAGTAAAAAATTAGTAAGTTCGGTAATAAATCTTCCTAAACGTTTAACTAAAGCTATCTTATCGGCATTAGATGTTGAAGATATTGAGTGTAGAAAGTTAAATAAAGAGAGTTTAGAAAAGCTTAAAAAAATTCATAGTTACGAGTTTGCACCAGCTGGAAATTTTGGTTTTACAAAAGCTGAGGTTTGTAAAGGTGGAGTTCTTTCAAGTGAGCTAAACAGATATACTTTAGAGTCTTTAGATGTAGAAGGGCTTTATTTTATAGGTGAAGTTGTTGATGTTACTGGTGAACTTGGCGGATATAATTTTCAGTGGGCTTTTAGTAGTGGAGTGGTTTGTTCTAATGTAATTTAGTTTAAAAATAAGACCTATTGAGCAAATTCATACACTATTTAAGATATAATTTATTTTTATTAAAAAAATTATAAATTTTGGAGAAAAGTAAATGAATATATTTAAAACTGTATTGATAATTGTGTTTTTAACCTTTAGTTTTGTGGGTTGTCAAAGTAATAATAGTGGTGTGAGTGATGATATTCCTATTATTGAAGATAGTGAATTCTCTGAGACTGATGTAATAAAAATAGATACAAATACTACAACTTTACCTCAAATAAATATTGATGCAACAAGTGAAGTAGATACACTTTCTATTATTAATGGAAATGATATTTCAATAAATAGAAGTGGAGAGATAAAAGATATATATATTATGGCTTTTAACTCTAGTGGTTCTACTACAACAGAGGGAGAGATTACTTTTCAATGGCCTGTTGAATTTATTGAAAAAGGGATCGATTTTGGAACTATATTACCTCCAAAAGCTCCTATTGTAGATGGAAGAGTGCATTTTACATATACAGCACCATCAGATTTAAAAGCACGAGAAGATAGTGGATACAAAGGTGTAAATTTTCTTTTTCATACAACAGATAGAGCTGATGTCAATATTACTCTCTATATAGACTTTAACTCATCGGATGACTATTCCTCTGTAACACCTATTTTAAAAACATTAGTTTTATCTGAATCTAATATTTCGGTTCAATCTTCAAATCAGATTAACAATTTAAGTTTATATGCTTATACAGATAAAAGTACAATAAATGTAAACACTAGTTTATTTATTAAATACCCTGAATCTATAATTAGCAATGGGATAGATATAGGTACTTTACCTTCGGAAATAACTATTGTTAATGGTAAAGTAGATTTTAATTATAATGGACCAAGTAATCTGTTGGAAACAATAAGTAAATTAAATTCATTAGGATTAGGTAATAGTGTAGTCTTAAATTTATATAATCATTCAGGTATAAATACTAATTTAAATCTTACTTTTTTAACTGATGCCAAATATGATAACTATAAAATTACAGCGACTGAAAACAGTAGAGTTATTACAATGCCCCAACAACCACGAGTGATAGATATATTCGTTGAGACAGATGATAATAAACCTGCATCTAATGAAACTATATTATTAGATTACTTTGATGGTAGTTACGGAACAATGAACGCTTTTTCTGGAGTAACAGATGCTAATGGTCATATAGCCTTTGAATATAAGTCACCGAGTAGAGTACAATCTGGCGATAAATACAGTTTAGTATTTAAACTACAAAGTAATCCAAATAAAGATATAAATATTACATTTCAAGCAACTAAAAATATTGATAACCTAGATTATAGTAACTATAGTTTAACTGTTTTAGAACCGATAATTAAAGAGATTACAGAGGCTTCACAATCGAAGGTAATAGATCTATATTTAAAGTTTATGGATGCTAGACCTGCTGATGGACAACGTATATTATTAGATTTCTTCGATGGAAATAATGGAACTATTAACTCTTTTAGTGCTATTACAGACTTAAATGGTCATGCCGTATTTGAATATAAGTCACCAACTATAATTAACAACTTAAATGATTTTAATTTAACATTTAGATTGGAAAATAATAGTTCTATTAGTAAAAATGTAGTGATAGATATAAATAGCAATAAATTATTGAAAGATTATAAAGGGTATAGCTTAATATCTTTACCATCAGCATCAATAATCACTTCTCCTTTACAAGCAAAGGTAGTGGACATATATTTTGAAGATGCAAATAATAGACCTGCTGTTGGAGAATCGATAGTATTAGATTATTTTGATGGAAGTCAAGGTACAATGAGTGCTTTTAATGGGGTTACAGATGCGAATGGACATATAGCATTTGAATATATATCAGGAAAAAATATAAGTTCAGGAGATGAGTATAACCTTACTTTTAGTTTAGAAGAGAATAGTTCATATAGTACGATTACTTCATTTACAGTTGGTTCAGGTGCTATTAATGCTAAGTACAATGGATATATATTAAATGCAATAGTAAATAACAACACTATTACAACAGGTTTACAATCAAAAATTATAGATGTTTATATAGAAACAGATGATAATAAACCTGCATCAAATGAAGTTATCCTTGTAGATTACTTTTTTGGTAATAATGGAACAATGAATGCATTTAGTGGAACTACAGATGCTAATGGTTATTTAGCATTTGAATATATAGCACCACTTACAGTAGCTCAAAATGATACTTATACAGTACATCTGAAAATGCAAAACAATCCAAATAAAGATGCCAATATAACTTTTATAGTTGGTACTAACAGTGGAGGTGTAGATTATAGTGGATATAATTTAACAGTTTTAGAACCTCAAAATAAAATAGTAACAGATGGTTTAGAATCTAAAGTAATAGATATTTATTTAAAAGATATGAATAATAGACCAGCAGAGGGTCAAGTTATTTTATTGGATTTTTTTGATGGAAATAAAGGTAGTGTTTCGAGTGCTAACTATATTCTTTTAAATCAAATTCAAGTTTTTGAAAGTGGTTTTAGTAAAACTACAGATGAGAATGGTCATGTAGCATTTGAATATATATCACCAGAGATAGTGACTAATGGTTTGTTAAATACTTTAAAGTTTCGTATGGAAAATAATACTTCTATAGACGTGAACACAACAATAACTGTAAATAAAACACCATTAATAGTAAAAGATTACACAGGTTACAAATTAACATCAATACCTGCAACATCAACAATCACAGAAGATTCACAATCAAAAGTGATAGATATATACTTTGAAGATGCAGAGAATAGACCAGCAGATGGAGAGTCGATAGTATTAGATTACTTTGATGGAAGTCAAGGGACTATGAGTAGCTTTAGTGGTATTACAGATAGTAATGGTCACTTTGCGTTTGAATATACAGCAGTTGCAAACTTAGTAGATGGAACTGATTATAATCTTGTGTTTAGTTTGGAGAGTAATAGTTCATTTAGTGATACAACTACTCTAACTGTTGATACAACAATAGCAGTAAAAGATTACACAAACTATACTCTATCTTTATTACCATCTACATTTACTATTACTCAATCTTTACAGACACATACTATTGAATTATATTTAGAAAATCCCCAAGAAGCACCAGCACAAAATGAAACTATTATAGTTAAATATTTTAATGGTGTAGAGGGTAGTATAAATAAATTTAGTGGGACTACTGATGCACAGGGTAAAATAGATTTTTTGTATAGTTCTCCTGAAAATCTTTTAGATATGCAAATGGATAGTTTAACTTTTAGAATAGAAAATGATATATCTAAAGAGATAAACGCTACATTCACAATAGATACAGCTCAAGCAAAACCAAGAATCCATCTTCAAAATCCATCAATTACACTTACTCAAAGTGATGAAGAGGTAAAGATAAAAGTTTTAGCTTTTGATGAAAACAATCAAACTCTTGAAAATGGTTCTATTATTGTAAAATATCCTACTGAGATTATTGATAATAATATAAGTGGTGGTCATTTTATGGAGCGTGAAGTAAATATCATAAATGGAGAGGCTATATTTACATTAATAGCACCATCTCCTTTAGTTGCAATTATAAATCCATTAGAGTTTATTTTTGTATATACAGGCAATGAAACAATAACAGCACCACTTGAAGTAATATATTCTCCAAAAATTCCAAGAATAGCAACTCTTAATGATATTAATGTGACGATTAATAGTGAGGTACTTAATATAGATATTTCAGTATTTGATGCCGATAATAGTCCTTATCCAGATGGTAGTGTAAAAATAATATATCCAAATGAGATACTAAATGGAAGAGATATCGGAAGTTTTGAAACTTCAACTATAGAACTCGTAGATGGAAAAGCAAGGTTTGTTTATACTGCACCTACTCAGTTAGATATAGATACCTCAGATATAGTTTTTAAATTTTATCATGAATCAGAGAGATCTGTTATGACTGAATTAAAAATTCTTATAAATCCAGATCCAGACCAAGTTGTTTTAACAACATATAGTATAAGAAGTTCTTTAGTTGATAATGAACTTTCTATGGGTTTACAAAGTAGTAGATTTATATCATTTAGTGTTGAAGATACAGATGATATATCTGTTCCTGATTCTAATATGACAAATATAAAAGTAACTTTATTAAATCCCGCATTAGCTATATTAGAAGATACTAGTGGAAGAATAGATAATTCTTTAGATTTTTATGATACTAATAATGTTACTGTTAATTTAAAAACTGACAATATTTCAGGTGTAATTCCTATTAAAATAGAAACTACTTTTAAAGATGTTAATAATAATGAACAAAATTTAACTAAAATATTTAATATTTTAGTTCTTTCTGGACCACCAAGTGCTATTAGTTTATCTTATGCAGGTACATTACCCTCTACAGAAGAGCTTCAATCTCGAGCTAAAATGGCTGAAAAATGGGTAGTAACAGTTACTGATAAATATAGTAATTTAGTAAATACATACCCTGCTATTTCAATGGGTGTTATGTCTGGATATACTCAAAGTTCGGCTACTGTTAATAATTCATCTAATTATCTTTATTTTAAACCAAGTGATGGAAATGGAACACTTGATTTAGTAGATCAAAATTTTACTGTAGATTCTCAAATTGGATCTAATAATGTATTTGATAATATTGATGATACAAATGAGTATCTCGTTACATTTGCTAATGGATATAGATATAATGCTTCTGGAAAGTGGGATATAAATATAGATTCATCAGATACTGTAGATTTAAGAGATACTTTTGAAGGAAATACTACTTCAAATTTAGGTTTTGCAGTTGGATATAACTATCGTCAAGATAGATGTGAAGAGGGTGTAGAATGGGTTGCTAATGTTTATCCTGAAAATAATAACTATACTATTGATGAAACAGGAAGTGTTAAGATAATAGTTGAATATGATTACTATTTAGTAGGTAAGAGTGTGATGTTATGGACTAATCTACTTGGTATACATAATGGACAAACTATTCGTATCGGAGAATCAAAAAAAATAACTTTAAGAGGATTAGGATTAGGGATAGATGGAAAAACAACACCTGTTTCAGTTGAAAATGGAGTAAGTAATAAACAGTATAGAATTTTTATCCCTATTCAAGAGACAGAAACTTTTTATTCTAACTCAAAATTTTCATATAGAGTGGAGGTTAGTAATAACTTATCAATAGATGCTGTTTCTGATTCAAATGGAGATTTAGATAATTGTAAAGCTTATGTTGATGTTAATGTATCAGAAAATGAGAGTAAAACAGGTACTATCACGATTACAGAACTACGTGTTGAAAATGAATTTTAAAAGGAATAAAATGATACAAAATTATTTAAAAAAGTCACTCATAATAACAACTCTTTGTACAAGCCTATTAGTAGCAAATGAGTACACCTACGAAGCAAAATCCTTAGTAGGTATAGAGGTTGGAGTAAGTAATGTAAGTAGTGAAATGCTTGGTTCAACTGATGCGGTAAATAAAGATACCTCAGGAAATATTGCTCTTAAAATAGGGGGACAAACTCGAAATTATCGTATATACTTAAATGCAAGATATTATGCAGATAGTAATTTTGATTATATTACTACTTATGGTGTTGAGGGGCAATATATTTTTAATTTTACAAAAAATAGTGATTTCTTTATCGGTATAGAGGGTGGTATGCTAAATGCTAAAATTAAATTAGAGGGTGAAAATATTTCTCGTACTCTAGCTGATCCCTATTTTGGTGGAGGTGCTGGTTTTGGTTATGATATAGGAGACAATAGCTATTTAGAATTAGGTAGTCGGATATTGAATGTTGATGCAGTAAATATAAATAACAATAAACATTATCAACTAAACAACATAATCTCAGCATACATAAGTTTTGTAATTAAATATGAAATGGATTAATAAAAAAATAATAGCATTGGCTTCAATGTTTTACTCCTCTCTTTTTGCATCAAATGAAAAAAATGCAATCGTTTTTTATGGTACTGATATATCATATTCAAAAGTGCAAAATAATGATTATATAATCGTTCAATCAAATCATATAGATACAGCTACACCAGAGTTTTTTAATAATAGAGAAAATATGTATGCTTATGTAAGTATATGTGAAATATCTAAAGATGTAATAGAGTATAAAAAGGTTAAAAAAGAGTGGATTATCGCTAAAAATAATGAATGGGAAAGTGAAGTTCTTGATATTAAAAAGGCTGAATATAGAGAATTTTTATTTAATGAGATGATAGAACCAGTAATGAAAAAAGGGTTTAAACATTTCTTTTTTGATACATTAGACTCTTATCAGTTAGCTTGTAAGACAGATAAAGAGCGTTCTGCTTATGAGAAAAAACTTATTCTATTTATCAATGAATTTCATACAAGATACCCAAAATCAAAACTAATTATTAACCGAGGCTTTGAGATAATGGATGATGTACATCAGTCATTAGAAGCGGTTTTATTTGAGTCATATTATTTTGGTTTAGGTTCTGGAGAAGATAAGTATAGAAAAATATCAGATGGCGATAGAGAGTGGTTACATCTTCATATAGATAAGATTCAAGATTATGGATTGAATGTTATAGCCGTTGATTATTTAGATGAAAATGATATAGATAAAGCAGATGAAGCGATAAAAATTATTAGAGATAATGGGATGATACCTTATATATCAAATCGTAGTTTAAATATTTACGGTAGAGGACAAAAACTTGAATTATAAAATATTAGTAACAAATGATGATGGCTACGATGCAAAAGGTTTAAGAGAGTTAGTTTCTGCACTCAAAGAGTTACCAGATGTTCAAGTAACAGTAGTTGCTCCAGCAAATGAAAAATCAGCTTGTGGACACTCTCTTACTCTTACAAGACCACTTAAATTTGTAAGTGTTGATGATGATTTTTATAAACTTGAAGATGGAACACCTACTGATTGCGTCTATCTTTCTTTAAGTGCTATATACAACGATGAAAAACCAGATTTATTGGTAAGTGGGATAAATAGAGGTTCAAATATGGGTGAAGACATTACATATTCAGGAACTTGTGCAGGTGCTATGGAAGGAGTTTTACACGATATTCCCTCTATCGCTATAAGTCAAGTAATGGATTTTACAAACCCTAGTGGAGATTTTACTCTTGCTAAAGAAACTATCAAAAAAATTGTTACAAAGATAAGAGAAGGTAAATTTCCTCTTCCTCCACGTCAATTTTTAAATATTAATATTCCCTCAGAAAAACAAGAAGCAGAGATAAAAGTAACGTATGCAGGATACAGATTTTATGCAAATGATTCACATATGCATAGAAACCCAAGAGGAGAGGAATATTATTGGCTAGGTTTACACCCTCTTGCTTTTGCTCCACGTGAAGGCAAAAAAGGATTGAGTGACCACGAGGCTATTGAGGCTGGATTTATCTCTATTTCTCCTATTATGTTGGATATGAGTGCTTATGAGAGTATGAGTGGGCTTAATGAGTGGATAGAGTAATTAATGAAATATAAACGTATAAAACAACTCCTAAACCAAGACTTCGAAAAACTTCAAAATGCCAAAATAATCTTACTCGGAGTAGGTGGAGTAGGTGGGCATTGTCTTGATTGCTTAGTTAGAAGTGGTGTGACCGATATAACCATCGTAGATTTTGATATGTATGACATCACAAATCAAAACCGTCAGATACACTCAGAACTCCATGAGGGAGAGGTAAAAGTTGATGCGCTTAAAAAGCACTATCCAACTATCACAACGATAAATAAACGTATAGATGAAGAGTGGGTATGGGCATTTGATTTTGATAAATATGATTTGGTATTAGATGCTATTGACGATAGAAATGCTAAACTAGCTCTTGCTCAAAAATGTTATAAAAAGCTTATCTCCTCTTTTGGAAGTGCTAAACGCCTTGACCCTACACAGGTAAAAAGTGATACTATTTGGAAAAGTTATGGGGATAAGTTTGGTTCTAAAATACGTTATGAACTTCGTAAACGAGGGTTTAACAAAAAGTATAAAGTGATTTTTTCAAGTGAGGAAGCTGTTACAAAAGAGAAGGGTAGTTTTATTGGCGTTACGGCTACTTTTGGTTTGACAATGTGTGCAGAAGCCATAAAAGTGATACGAAAATAGTTTTGAAATTTAGTTTTTTATTTTTATTCATTTTTTCTCCTATTATTTATGGAGAAGATTTTGTAGAGTTTGACTATGAAGCTGATATATATTATTCAAATATATCTGCTTTTATAGATTTAGATACTGCAAATGAGGTTGCAGATTACTCTCTTGTTAATGAAGTGGATATATATTCTGACCTACTTTTACAAACATTTGACCCAAATATATTTTTGATAGAGTTTGCTGTTCACCCTATGCCTCTTTGGGGTTTGCATATAAGAAATAAGCATTTAGAACAGTATGATAGGTATAATGCAAAATCATCAAACCTTATAAAGTCTGTAACAGCAGGATTTGATGAACCCTATTCACTCTCTTTTTTCTTTGGACGAATGGCAGTTTTTAAAAATAAAAATAGTAAAAATATAGGTAAAAATAGAGCTTATATCGGTTATTTAGTTACATTAGGAGATAACTCAATTAACGATAATCTACTCTATTCTAACAGATGGATAAATCTTGAATTTAAATTAAAAGGTACAAGAGAAAAAGAGAAACAAGATTTAGATTGGAGTTTTAGAGTTGGGTATAAAATCAATGAAAATGAAGATTTTGAAAATACAATGTATATAGGTGCAAGAAGAAGTAGTATCGATTTTGACCAAAGTGTTTATTCTCTATTCTATAATAGTGCATTTGAATCTATGATAGAGTTTAGTGCTAAAACATTAGATTTAACAAAAATAGAGCTAATGATAGAGAAAAAGTTTCCAGTTAGTGGAGAGAGTAAGGCTGTATTTGGCTTAGGAATAGGTTATCTCCTCAATAGTAATCAAAAGTATAGTGGAGATGTAGAGAGAGATGGTATAGATAATCATCAGTTCCTCTTTCGTCCAAATTTTAAGTTTTAAAAGGAAATAGATGTTCGATTTTTTAGATAGTGATTGGTTTATAATAGGTTTAGAGATAATTTTTCTAATTTTAATATCGTATGATATTAAGCGATATTTAGAGACAAAGAAAAATGAGTATATAGTAAATATAGTTTTAACACTAGGTTTTGCTATTTGGACATTACTTCCATTTTATAACAGTTATTTTGGTTGGACAGAGAAACAAAAAACTGAGATGATAAAAACTTGTGTTGATAGTAATAATAGTGAACTTTGTGAATGTGTTGATAAAGCAGTATTTAAAACTTATATCTATGATGAATATATAGCTATTGATAAAAATAGTACAAAATATCAAGAGTTTAAAAAAGAAACGAAAGAGGATTGTTTAGATGATGGTTGGTTCTAATATTATTTATGAAGATGAAAATCTTTATGTTGAGATAGAAAAAAGTGAAATACCTTGGCTTAAAATATTTACAAAAAAGGAGTATTACGAATTAAGTGATGTTCCTAAAGAGTTACGTTTAAAACTTTGGGAGGTCTATGATATTTTAGAGTTAGAGATGATAAAATATTATAATCCTAAAAAAATAAATATGGCATCATTTGCAAATATGTTACCTCGTGTTCATATTCATATAATGGCTAGATTTGAATATGACAGTTATTTTCCAGAGCCTATGTGGGGAGTGAAGCAGAGAGAATCTAATTTAATATTGCCTAAAGCAGAAGTTTTTTATAAGAATATTTTTGAGATTTTATCTAAAAGAGAGAGCCACGGATAAATCCGCGGTTCCAAAAGTGTTATTTTATAGGAGAAAAAGGAACTAAAGCAGAACCCCAAGTAAGACCACCACCAAAGGCATCTAAAAGTAGAAGTTCCCCTTTTTTAAGTGTCCCATTTTCATAAATATCATTAATAGCCATAGGAATAGAAGCACCTGAAGTATTACCATATTTTGCAACAGTAACAACCACTTGTTCCTCTTTCATTTTAAGAGCATCACCAACAGCTTTAATAATTCTATAATTAGCTTGATGTGGCACAAAATGTTTGATAGATGAACTTTCTATCTCATTTTTAGCTAAAATCTCTTTTACATCTTTTGTAAGAGTACGAACAGCAACTTTAAACGTTTCATTACCCTTCATCTGCATAAAACATGCTCCAGCCTCTTGCTCTAGTGAATCATGAGGAGAACCTGTACCACCATTTGGAGTCATAAGTAGATCGGCATAAGTACCATCAGCACCAGTATGAATATCTATAATAGCCTCTTCTTTGTTATCAGTAGCACTAATAACAGCAGCCCCAGCTCCATCACCAAATAAAATACAAGTTCCACGGTCTGTATAATCTGTAATAGCTGAAAGTTTTTCTGCACCAATAATAAGTACATTTTTTTTCATACCAGACTCTATAAAAGCTTTTGCAATAGAAAGTATATATACAAATCCAGTACAAGCAGCAGAAATATCAAAAGCAGTAACGGGAGGAAGACCAAGTTTATTGGAGATTATAGTAGCAGTAGAGGGCATATTAAAATAATCGGGAGAGATAGTAGCACAGATAATCATATCTATATCTTCTTTAGCTATTCCACTTCGCTCTATCGCTAGTTTTCCAGCTTCTACACCTAAATCACTTGTATGCTCATCTTTATCAGCAATATGACGCTCTTTGATACCAGTACGTTTTGTTATCCATTCATCAGTTGTATCGACCATTTTAGATAAATCTTCATTTGTCAAGATGTTTTTTGGAGCATAAGCACCGATAGATCTTAGAGCTGCATAAGCCATTATTTTTCCTTTTGATTGTACTCTTGGATTTTTGCTAAAATATGTTGATTTACATCTGCATCAACATAATTTATAGCTTGATAGATAGCATTTTCAATCGCTCTAGCATTACTTTTTCCATGACTAATGATTACACAACTTTTAATGCCAATAAGAGGAGCACCTCCAATTTCAGCATAGTCGATATCTTTTTTAAGAAGTTTAAAAACTTTTCTCATCAAAAGTGCACCCGTAATAGCGATAGGAGATTTTCTAATATAATCTTTAATAAGACCACTAATAGTAGATGCAACACCTTCAGTAGTTTTAAGTACTAGGTTTCCAACAAATCCATCACAAGTTACTACATCACAAGAACCATTAAAAATATCTCCACCCTCAACATTACCTATAAAACCTTTTTGATTTTTAAGTAATTTATGAGCTGTTTTTGTAACATCATTTCCTTTTGAATCCTCTTCGCCATTAGCAAGAAGTCCAATTTTAGGATTTTTTACACCCATTACAAATTCAGAATAGCATCCACCCATAATGGCAAACTGTACAAGATGTTCAGGTTTAGAATCAACATTTGCCCCAACATCTAATAGAACTGTACGATTACCAACTTTTGTAGGCATAAATGTGATAAGTGCAGGACGGGCGATACCTTTAAGACGACCAAGTCTTAGAGTAGCAAGTGTCATAGTAGCACCACTGTGACCAGCAGATACAATACCATCAGCTTCACCATTTTTTACAAGGTTAATAGCTTTATAGATTGTACTCTCTTTACGTTTTACTGCATCAGTTGCAGCATCGCTCATTGAGATAACATCATCAGCTTCTATAATAGAAATCTTATCTCTATAACGTTTTGGTAACAGAGGTAAAATTTCTGATTTTTTTCCTACAAGAATAGGAGTGAAGTTTTTTGTCTTTAAGGCTTGAATACAACCCTTTACAATTGGCTCAGGACCAAAGTCCCCGCCCATTGCATCAATAGCAATCTTAACCATTGACTATTTATACTCACCAGTAGTTGGGTTGATGTGGTGTGGTAATCTGTATGTTCCATCTGCATCTTTAACTGGTTTAGCTAAAGTGATTTTATAGTGAGTTCTTCTTTTCGCGCCACGTGAATGAGATACTCTTCTCTTAGGTACTGCCATAATTTATTCCTTTGTTTAAATTTTATTTACAATTTTCGCAACTGTGATAGTCACTTTTGATAAGCTCAAGTTCAGAGTTTAAAAGCTCATCTAAATCTGCCGTAGAGTCAAATGATTCAACAACATCTAAATCGATACTATCTTCATCACTAAATAAACCATCAGAGATAAAAAATTCTACTTTTTCATCTACTGTAAGTTCAAACTCTTCGCCACATTTACTACACTCAGTATTGAGTAAACCATTTAAGTCTGCTTTGAGCAGAATTAATTTACCCGAATGGTACTGCAAATAACCTTTAAAAGCTATTTCATTAGATTTAATTTCAAAATCTAACGGTGTTTTGTTTATTTTTCTTAATGTTACTTTCAAGAATAAACTTTAAGAGATTTCTCTTTCTGAAAAGAAAAATGCAATTTCGATAGCTGCATTTTCAACTGAATCACTACCGTGAACAGCATTAGCATCTATATTTTCAGCAAAATCAGCACGGATTGTACCAGCTTCAGCTTCTTTAGGATTAGTAGCACCCATTAAGTCACGGTTAATTTGCATAGCATTTTCACCTTTTAAAACTGTAACAACAACTGGACCACTAATCATGAAGTCAACTAAGTCATTGAAAAAAGGACGCTCAGCGTGAACAGCATAAAATGCTTCTGCATCACCACGAGAAAGTTGCATTTTTCTTGTTGCAGCTATTGTAAGACCTTTGTCTTCAAAACGAGCTAATATTTGTCCGATAACACCTTTAGCTACTGCATCTGGTTTAATTATTGATAATGTACGTTCCATCAAATCTCCTGTAAATATATAAAATTAGAGTGGGATTATATCTAAAAAAGAGTTATTTTGAGTTTAAATAGAAAAATAGTGTTATTTTTTCGAGGGAAAGAGAGATTTAAGTGAAAAAATTAGAGTAGTAAAAATACTACTCTAAAAGAAAAAAAACTATTCTACAATAGCTTCTTTATTTGAACGTTGCTCATCAGTGATATCATCACGATGCTCTGGACTTTCACCAATTTCACTCCAAGTAATACATCCTTCAGTAGGACATGCAGTTGCACAAGCTGGTTCATCATGATGACCAACACACTCTACACATTTTTCAGAGTGAACAAAATAGATGTCCTCATCTGTTGGATTATCATCCTCATCTACGATCGCTTCAGTTGGACACTCATCTATACAAGCGCCACAGTTAATACATGTATCATTAATTAAAACTGCCATTTTTTTCTCCTATGTTTATGTTGGAGTAACTATACAGTGAAGAATTTTAAATTTAGCTAAAAGTTGTTTTAGAAAACTTAAAATTATTCAAATAGTTACAATTCTAAATATTTTTTAATATCTTCTACTCTATCTCTTTTTTCCCATGTAAAACCATCCTCTTCACGACCAAAGTGACCATAAGCAGCAGTTTTTCTATAAATAGGGCGTAACAGATCAAGAGATTCAATAATACCTTTTGGTGAAAGGTCAAAAAGTTCTTTAATACACTCTTCTATTTTTTCTTCACTTACTGTACCTGTTCCATGTGTATCTACCATAATAGAAACTGGTTGAATAACACCAATTGCATAAGCAACTTGGATAGTTGCTTTTTCACAAGCACCAGCAGCTACAAGGTTTTTTGCAACATGACGTGCAGCATAAGCAGCACTTCTATCTACCTTAGTAGGGT
>CAZXSD010000016.1:25493-27230 GCA_964642985.1 uncultured Sulfurimonas sp. | reverse complement strand
AACTAGATTAGATTATAAAAATGTGATGGATTATGCTGTTGAGACTGCTTTGGAAAAGGGTATTGAACAAGGAAAATTTAAAGAGAAAGAGGAGATAGCAAAAAATCTTTTAAAAGTTGGATTGGATATAAAAACTATCGCGCTTTCCACAGGTTTAACTATTGAAACGATAAAAAAGCTTTCTTCTTTTTAAAAATAAAAAATATAAACGATTGACAGAAGTGGAGATTGAATGGCAGTAATATCAAGGAGTTAATTATCATCTTTTATAAATATATAAGCACTACCCATATCATCATGCTTACTAGCACCAACAGCGATAAAGTTTCCACTTATAGAAACACCCACACCAAAACTATCACCATCTTGAGCATTTTCTGCTTTTAATTTTTCTATCTGTTGAATAGTATCATCTGAATTACGTCGATATACATATACTGCACCAGAATCTATTATAGTTTTACTATTTTTTATATCTTCATACTTTGCACCAACTACAATATTATCTCCATCTATAGATACTGAATAACCAAAACTATCTTGTGTTTTAGCATCATCTGCTTGTAATTTTGCTATTTGAGTTACATTATCTTCATCGTCTGAGTTTCGTTTAAATAAGTAAGCACTTCCTGCATTATCTGCTGTTGTATCTTCACCTATCGCTCCAACTATAAAATAATCACCATTAATTGAAACAGAACTTCCAAAATAATCATTTTCTTCAGCATCACTTGCTTGTACTTTTGCTATCTGAGTTACATTATCCTCATCATCTGAAAGTCTTTTAAATAAGTAAGCACTCCCTGCATTATCTGCTGTTGTATTTTCATCTTTAGCACCTACAACAATATAATCTCCATCTATAGAGATAGCAGTTCCAAAAAGCTCTCTCTCCTCGGCATCATCTGCTGTAATTTTAGCAATTTGCGTTACATTATTGTCATCATCTGAATTTCTTTTAAATATATATGCACTTCCTGTATTTGTTGCACTTGTATCATCATTTGGTGAACCAACAGCTATATAATTGCCACTCAAAGATATAGAAGTTCCAAAGTGATCATAATCTTCGGCATCATCTGCTTGAAATTTTGCTATTTGAGAAACAGTGTCATCAGATGCAATTTTAAAAAGATATGCGATACCCTCCTCATCTGTTGCACTATTTTTTTTACTTGCCCCAACAGCGATATAGTTTCCATTTATCGATA
Organism: uncultured Sulfurimonas sp.; assembly: GCA_964642985.1. GTDB lineage: Bacteria > Campylobacterota > Campylobacteria > Campylobacterales > Sulfurimonadaceae > Sulfurimonas. Next base: position 26,019 of record CAZXSD010000016.1, on the reverse strand, counting down.
AAGATACACCAAACATCTCCCCCTCTTCTATATCATCTGCTTGAAATTTTGCTACCTCAGTTACAATACCCTCTGAATCTTTTTTATATAAGTATGCCTTTCCTGAATCAGAATCTTTTTTATAAGAACTAAAAACAATATAATCTCCACTCATAGATACAGCGTTAGCAAAATCATCATTAACCTCTTTATCACTTGCATACAGTGTTGCTAAATCTAAATATTTTCTATCATTTACTTCTATTTCTAAACTAAAATCAAACTGTTGATTATTTTCATCTTCTGCAACTATTGTAACTTCATATTTATTATTACTATCTTCATCTTCAGGATTTTCATAATCTGCTTTTTGATTAAAATCAAATCTATTTTCAGAAAAATTAAAACTACTAGCATCATTTTGGGTTACACTCAAATTAACAGTTCCACCACTTGGTGTAGCTGCTTGAAATGTATCGATATAAGTTTTAGAAAATTGTTCATCATAGCTTATCTCATTAATAGAATTATATACATAAGGTTTTAA
>CAZXSD010000016.1:0-25393 GCA_964642985.1 uncultured Sulfurimonas sp. | reverse complement strand
AAAATTGTTCATCATAGCTTATCTCATTAATAGAATTATATACATAAGGTTTTAAATGTGGTTCCATATAAAATAGATATACACTTTGAGTATTTACAGCACGAGAGTTATCTTTATATGCTCCAACAACCATATAGTCGCCACTAATCGATACAGAAGTTCCAAAACCATCATCCAATTCTCTATCAAAAGCATAATTTTTTGTTACTTGAGTTACATTATTTTCATCATCTGATTCTCTTTTAAAAGTATAACTTTTACCTGTTGTAACACTAATAACCATATAGTCTTTATCAATAGATAATGAACTACCAAATCCAGAATTTTGTTCAGGATCCTCAGCTTGAATTTTGGCTATTTGCTCTATTTTATCATCCGAATATTTTTTAAAAAGATAGGCACTTCCTGCATTATTTGTAGTAGTATCCTCTCCATCTGCACCAATTAAAATATAATTATCATCTATATAAACTGAATGGCCAAAATAATCTGCTTCACTTGTATCTTTAGCTTGAATTTTAGCTATCTGATTTACTGTATCATCACTCTCTATTTTAAAAATATAAGCGCTACCTTCATTATTTGTATCTAAATCTTTATAAGGAGAACCTACTACGATATAGCCTCCACTCAAAGATATAGAAGTTCCAAAATAATCATCTTTCTTGGGATAATCAGCTTGAATTTTGGCTATCTGTACAACACTATTATCTGAATTAATTTTAAAGATATAAACACTTCCTGCATTCTCTTCAGTTTCATCTTCTTGATAAGCAGAAATAGCGATATAATTATTATCAATTGCTACAGCATTTCCAAAATAATCTCCTGCTTCTATATCATCTGCTGTAATTTTACTTATCTCTTCAACACTACTATCTGATTTTCTTTGAAAAATATAAGCACTTCCTGCACTATTACCTTCACTCCCATCATTAGGAGAGCCAACAACAATATAACTTTGAGAAATAGCTAAAGATTTAGCAAAATAATTTTCTTCACCTGCATCACTTGCTTGAATTCTATCTACTTGAAAAAAAGTTCCATCTGAATATTTTTTATAGATATATGCACTTCCAGCATCAATGGCAGTAGTATCTTCTTTATATGCTCCAATGACAATATAATCCCCATCCATAGCAGTTGCATATCCAAAAGCATCATTTGTATCTGTTTGTATATCTACTATTTTTGCTATCTGAAAAGGTTTATTCAAATAATCATTAACACTAATATTTACATCTATTGCTTGACTATCTCCAGCATCATTTGTAGCGATAGCAGTTAAATAATAATTTTGTGTAGTTTCATAATCTAAAATATACTCTTTATCAATAGAGATGAACCCTTTATTATCGACACTAAAAATATCACTTCCATCTCCATTTAAGACAATTTTTGAGATATAACTGTCACCCTCATACTCTTTTTGTATTTGACCAACAAAATCCATTTTTGTTGCATTTTCTATGATACTAGCATCTAAATTTAATAATATTGGAACTTCGTCTATCACATCTCTAATAGTAATATTAAGATCACTAGCATTACTATCACCTGCCTCATTAACAGCTATTAAACTAAAACTATATTTTTTAAACCCTCTATCATAGTCTAATATAGCATCTGAAGAAACACTAATATTCCCCTCTAAAGATATACTAAAACTTTCATTGCCATCTCCACTCAAAAGAAAACTTGAAATATTTGTATCTCCAATAGTTATAATATCTATATTTCCAATGCTACTATTGTTTTCTATATCTTCAGAGATAATCATTTTCTTATTTTCAATAATAGGAACAACATCAGCGACATCTATAATATTTACTTTTATAGTCTCTTCTGTTTTATGTAACCCATCATCAGCGATAGCAGTAAAAATATATACCGATTTTATTTCAAAATCAGGTGCATCTATAAAACTTATTTCATTATCATTAAGTTCAAAACTATCTGCATCATCATTATTATTCTCTTTTATAGAGTATTCAATATCATTGTTATCATCTGCATCTATCGCTTCAAGCTCCATAACAGTAGTTTTATTCTCTTTTACAGAAATATTATTATCATTTTCAAAAATAGGATAATTATCATTTTTATCTAATATTGCAATAATAAACTTTTGTTCAGTCACTGTTTTATCACTATTTGTAACTAATGCTGTAACATAATATTTTACTTTATCTTCTTCAAAATCGGGTGCTGTTTTAAAAACTAAACTAGAACCGTTAATCATAAACTTATCCCCATCTGAACCAGATAGGGCGACATTTAAAGGTACATTTGAATCTGAAAACATAGTTATAATATTTACACTATTTTCATATATTGAAAGGTTATTTGTTGTGCTTGTAGTGAACTGATTATCAGGGTCATTTACTGTATTATTATTATTTACTGTATTGTTATCATTATTATTTACAGAAGAAGGAGGTGAAGACGTTGTACTATCATCCTCATCAATAGCACTACTACATGCTGTTGTTAAAATAAGTATAGTTGTAAACACTAAACTTTTAATAAAATATTTTTTATTCATAATCTCTCTTTAATAAAATTAACTTTTAATTATTTTTATAATATCATTAATTATATTATAGGTCTATAAATAAGGAGCTTTTTTGGCATCATTTGAACAACATATAAATACAGCCGTTGTTGCTACTGGTATTCTTATCGTACCTTTACACTCTGCAGGTTTATTAGATATACATCAATCGTTACTTGCATTATCATTAGGAATATTTGGAACTATGCTTCCCGACTTAGATTCCAACCACTCAAAACCAACTCAGATAGTTTTTAAAATGAGTTCCATTTTTTTACCATTGATTGTTTTACTCTCTATTCCATATATTTTACCGATACTTTATATTATAGGAATATGGATACTCTCTAGTATCATTCTTCATTATGTTTTTTTTAAAATATTTTTATCTATTACATCACATAGAGGGTTATTTCATTCTATTCCTATGGGAGTTTTTTTTGGATTATCTACTGTTTTAATATCCTACAATATAATGGACGGAGATAAAACCTTTTCACTTATTGCTGGATTTTTTATCTTTTTTGGATTTATGGTTCATCTTGTACTTGATGAAATATTTAGTATTAATGTTCTTGGCTTAGAAGTAAAACGTTCCTTTGGTTCAGCATTAAAGTTTTATGCTAAAAATAATATTTTAGGAACTGTTTTACTCTATGCTCTGATTGTAACGATGTTTTACACTATCTCTTTAGATGAAAGTTTATATATTAATCTTTATGATGATATTTACGAAATACTTGGTGGGGTTGAGATTATTTGACACTAGGTAAGGTATATAACTCTTTAGGAATAGGATAGTCTTATATTCATTTACTATTCAATCACAAACCAGTTTTGCTTATTATCAGATTGTTTCTCTTTTTTATTTGTCATATCAATTAACTTTTTAATAACAGTAGCTTTTTGCATCATCTGATTTATAGGTACTATTTGAGATAAGGTCGTCTCTAATTTTGTATTTGATTTTGAAACTTGAGTTTTATTAGTAGATTGTATCGTAATCCAATTTTCATTTGCAGATACTTTTATAGTAAGTAATATTAGAAGTAGAGGTAATGTTATTTTCATAGTTGTATCATATCAAAAAAAATCCTTATAAAACTTTTTACTCTATCTTAAATTGCAGTTAAAAATTGCTATACTTTCAAAAAGGAAATTTATGGTTATAAATAATTTAAAAATTAAAACAAAGCTCTTCTTACTTTTTTTAATTCCTGCAATAATGATTACCTATCTCTCTTTTGATATTATTTTCAATAAATATATTTTAATTAAAAATGCTAAAGATATAAAAATAACGACGAAGCTTAGTGTAAAAATTTCTGATTTAGTGCATGAACTCCAAAAAGAGAGAGGTATGAGTAGTGCATTCATAACTAGTAAAGGTACTAAATTTATCGATAATTTAAAAAATCAAAAAAAACTAACTGATCTAAAATATTTACAATTAAGAGAGTATTATAATATTAGTGGTGACAGTATTGCCAATAAAGTTATTATAAGTAATTTGAATAATTTACTTGATAATCGTTCAGAGCTTTTGGGTATAAGAGAAAGAGTATTATCTTTAACCATATCTAAGGATAAAATGATTAGATATTTTTCTGCAATAAATGAGATATTGTTAGATTCTATATATGAAAGTTTTAAATATTCAGAAAAGACTGTTGATGTTAGAGATATGTTGGCATATAGAAGTTTTTTATATGCAAAAGAGAAAACAGGAATAGAAAGAGCAGAAATTACCTCTATTTTTATTAAAGATTTTATTACAGAACAGGAAAGATTAAAAATAAGTAATCTTAGACAAACACAAAAAATTTATTTAAAAAATTACTTTAAATTAGTCCCTTTAAAATTAGAATATATATATAATAAAACTATTGATTTCAAATTAGAACAAGAGATATCAAAAATGGAATCTATTATTCTTGATAGTTCTCAAAAAAAAGATTTCCATATAGATGGTTACTATTGGTTTGCTAAAATAACTCAGAAGATAGAGAATCTAAAAACTATAGAAGATTACTTTGCAAATTTTATGATTGATAAAACAGTACAAAAAGAGATAGAATTAACAAAAGAGGTATTTAATTTTATAGTGGTTGGATTATTTATTTTATTTATGACATCTATATTTATGGTGTTTTTAGTGACTAGAATTAATAAATCCTTAGAAGAGATTAGAAAAGGTATTTTATTAATTTCAGATGGTAAACTTAATGATTTTAGACCAATTACTCTTATCGGTAAAAATGAACTAACTATTGTGGCAGAGACATTAAACAGTATGGTTAATAGCTTAAATAAAAAAGATAAAAGAAACAGAGAACAAAATGAAAAATTACTCATAGCAAATGAAAAGGCTACTCATTCAGTAAAAGCAAAATCTGAATTTCTAGCTAATATGAGTCATGAGATAAGAACACCCTTAAATGCTATTTTAGGCTTTATAGATCTACTCAAAGAAGAAAATATAGGAAAAAAATCTATTACATATATAAATATTATAGATAATTCAAGTAAAGGTTTACTGAAAATAATAGAAGATATTTTGGATTTTTCAAAAATTGAAAGTGGTAAACTAGAGATAGATAAAATAGATTTTAATACCAAAGAGGAGTTTGAGATAATAACTCATCTTTTTCTTGCAAAATGTTCTGAAAACAATATTACTTTAACTCTTAACTTAGATGAAAATTTACCAAAGTCAATCAATACAGACCCATTAAGAATAAAACAGGTAATCTCTAATCTCTTGAGTAATGCGATTAAGTTTACAAGTGAACATAAAAAAATAGTAGTAACTATTAACTATACAAATAGTTATTTAAATGTATCTGTAAAAGATGAGGGTAAAGGGATAGCTAAAGATAAACTTTTACATATTTTCGAATCATTTTCTCAAGAGGATAGTTCAACAACAAGAGAGTATGGAGGAACAGGTTTAGGATTAACAATATCAAGTGAACTTGTAAAACTTTTAGGTGGTGAATTAAAAGTAAAAAGTGAATTAGATGTTGGAAGTGAGTTTTACTTCTCAATTCCAGTGACAATAGCTAAAGATGTAGAAAGTACAAAAGAGTTCAATGAAGATATTACATTTAAAGGAGAAAAGATTTTATTAGTAGAGGATAATAAAGCAAATCAGATGTTTATGGGCATAATATTAAATGAACTTGAATTAGAAGTTGAGATAGCAAATGATGGTGTAGAATCAGTAGAGATGTTTAAACAAAATAGTTATGATTTAATATTAATGGATGAAAATATGCCAAATATGGATGGTATAGAAGCTACTCAACAGATACTAAATATAGAGTCTCAAAACAAACTATCTCATACACCGATTATTGCATTAACAGCAAATGCCTTAAAAGGTGATAGAGAGAAATTTTTAAATGCTGGAATGGATGAGTATTTAACTAAACCTATTGATAAAAGACAGATTGCTAAAGCGCTTAGAGAGTTTTTGTAGGTAGAAGAGATTATTTCATAACAGCGTATTGATAACAACTTTCAAGGTTTTCTTTGAGTTTTTTGACAATATCTCCATCAAGTTTCCCAGCTTCAAACATTGAAAATATAATATCATAAGCCTTTTCAGCGCTCAATCCTTTTCTATAAGGTCTCTCTTGAATTAAGGCTTGAAAAATATCTGCAATAGATAATATTCGTGCTTCAAATGGTATATCCTTAGCTTCTAAAGAGTAAGGGTATCCTTTTGCATCCAATGTTTCGTGATGAAGAGAAGCTATATGAGCAATCTCCTTAAACCCTTTTATTCTTCTTAAAATAATATCAGAATCAAATCCATGACGATTCATTTTTAAGATTTCATCTGCATTGAGTGCAGATGGTTTATTTAAAATTGCATCATCTACTCTTAACTTACCCAAATCGTGCAATAAACCAGCAAGTTCTATCTTTTCACATATATCTTTAGGCAACTTAAAGAGTTCAGCCAAATGTTTTGACAAAGAAGCAACACCAAGAGAGTGTTCAGAAGTAAAGGTACTTTTAGCATCAACTATATAGGCAAACATTAATGATAGTTCTCTTATCTCTTCAAAAGAAAACTCTTCTGTTTTTCCAGTTGATACCCACTCTAAATAATATTCCTCTAAAGATTCCTCTTCTAAATAAAACCAAAAAGACCCTTTAGAAGAAACACGCATAAAAGTATCAACAAATTCGGGCGAAAACATCTCACCTGAATAATTTAGTATCGTCTCTTGTATCATTTTTGTAGTTTTAACACCCATATGTTTCATCTGAGCGCGAAGTGCATCCACTCTGTCAGCGAGATATATTAAATTAGCAATATTTTTTACATCTTCTTTTACATCTACATCAAAAGAATCCCAATGTGTATGATGATACTTAACAGCTAAAGCAAATTTTTTATATGTATTAGTGTTAGATAGCAAATTATATCCTCTATCACTATGAACTTGAGCATTATCCCAATCAAGTTCATTTACTAGATGATTATGGACATCAGTTGAAGATACACCGCAATCATGTAACATACCTATAAAAATAATATCATCAATTAAGTTTTGGGAATATTTCAACTCTTTAGCTATTTCAGCGGCCATATAAGCTACTCGTTTACCATGCATAGTATCATCAATTCCAACCAAATCTAATGCTTCAGATAATGCATAAGTCACTTCTTTTATATTTAATTGATAAGTCATAGGTAATTCCAATTTAGTAGTTGTTGTTATTATTACTATTATATCAATTTTATATTTAAATCATTATTTACGAGAAGAGTCTAAAGTATAATGCTCCTATAAAATCAACTCTTCAACTTCCTCTAACAAATCTATCTTTTTGTTCTTTAACCTCAGCCATTCAGAATCTTCTCTTAAATTTGAGATAAGTTCCTGTAACTGCTGTTTTGTTTTTTTACATATAACTTCAACATCATAAGTAGTTTTTAAAAGTTGTAACTTAAATCTCTCCATACTTGTTATAGGTGGAGTGTAGCCTTTTAAAGTCAATGCCTTAATAGTTGCATTTACAAGAGATTCTAACTCGATTGGCTCTCTATTTTTAAACTGTTGAGGATATAAGAGTGCTAAACTTAGATAGTTGTTTAATGTACGAATAACCACTTGAGAGTTATACCCTCCACCTTGAGCTAGATATATTGGTAATAATCTCAATGCTTCACTCATTATAATCTGCATCTGTTGCCATTGTTCACTCTGTTCATATACAACTGCTTTTTGTTGTAATGCTTTTATTAAAAATTCCAACCTACTCTTTTCATCATAAGCAAAATCCTTAATCCTATCATCAATATCAGTCAATATATTTATACGTTGAGATAGATAATCTACTTTTTCTTTAGAATTATTACTAGAAGATGCTAAAAATCCATAGGCAAGTAGTTGTAGGCGTTGAGGTTCAAAATTAACACGACGCTGAATATCAGCTGGGACTGTTTTTAATTTGGAAGTAAGTGTAATCAACTCTTGAAATACTTTTGTCGCATCGGTAGGCTGTTGTAATTTTAACAGACTATATCCATATCCCAATAATGCTTTTGCACGATTTATCTCTTTTAAACTCTCATCTTTCAATACTTTTTTATAGAGTATTATCGCTCGTTGGTAGTGAGTTGCATACATATTATAAAAAGCAGTTTGTTGTGTAAAGGCGATTAAGCTATCTTTCATCTCACTCTCTTGAGCCAATTTCAGTGCAATTTCTCCCTCTTTAGCTGCATCAATATAATTATTATAATAAAAAAGTGAGCGTGCAAAATGCCATCGAAATAGTGCTTCATTTTGTTTATTGAGAAATGGGATAGAGGTACGCTTTGCAAAAAAATCAGTTGCCATAGAATAGTTGCCTACACGAAAGTGAAGTTGTCCAAGGTTTTGTAATACAGAAGCTTTCAAACGTTGGTTATCGTACGCTTGATCTAAAGCCAACATATATTGATAGTGTGCTTTTTGATAAAGTTCTGTATCATATTTATAGTTTTCTTGATTCATTAACAGTTTACGATGATAAATATACCCTAACAATAAATTTTTTAATGCTGGTGTCAATCCAACAGGTCGCAATCCTTCAAGCAATGAAGTCACTTTATTGAGTGTCTCTTCTGATTCTTTTGGATCTGCTATAAGTAGTTGTAGTGCTTTCACAAAATCACTATTAGCTTTAAGAAGATTATCTCTTTTTAAAATTTCAAAAGACTTTTTAATACGCTCTCTTAATCTATTATCATCACTTGTAAGACCAAGAACAACAAAAGTATACAGTGCTTCTAAGTCATTTGTTTGGCGAATAGCACTGTAAAATGTATTAGTAGCACCATTAATATTACCATCATTTAAAATACCGTATGCTTTATTTATAGTTATAATAGAGTATTGTTGTGCAATATCATAAAAACCCACCCTCTTATTATCAGAGATTGTAAGCCAGTGACGTGATAGAAGTTCCATAAACTTATATTCACCTGCGGACTTTAAAAGTAAAATTGCACGTATATGAGTAGCACGACTCATAAGAGGATCTGAGATTTTTTTTAAGATTTTCATAAGTTTAGAAAAAATCTGATGTTTTTTTGATTTATCTTTTTCTATTATTAGATTGATAAGAGCTAACTCATTTATAAATAGATCCATATTTTTTTGATTATCTCTATTTTGGATTTCTGAGGTAATAAGTGATGCTCTTTTAAGTAAATCTGGCTCAACTATCGCTAATTGATGTAAATACTCAAAAGTATAATAAAGGCGAGATTCTGATTGGATAAAACTATTGTGACTTGCATCAAGGAGCTGTGCTAATAGTAGTTTAGGTCTCTCTTTTAAGAGTTTACGGCTAAGTTCAACTGCTAGATAGTAGGCTATTGGTATCAACTCTTTTTTATATTGCCAAACTTCATTGAGTTGTTTTAGTGCAGAGTCCTCTTTTTTGAGGAGAGTATCTATCCACGCATTAAAAATTGCTCCTCCACTAGCACGATATTTCGTTACTAACTGCTTACGCTTTTGTTCTAATTCTAATGTAAAACTTCTTCTTATCATACCTTGTGGCTGATTAAGTGCTTTTGAGTTTAATTTAAGAATAATAGCTAGGTTATGATAGAACCCTTCTAAAGGTTCTTCGCCATTTTGTTTATAAAGTACCTCGATTTTTTTAACAAAGAAATGTGCCGCACTCAATTCGCCTATCTCAAGATGGTTACTTAATTGACGTTCTAGTAATGCTATTTGTTGTGTTGAATTATCATTTTGAGAATGAAATCTAAACTGAAGTGCGTTGAGCAGAAGCAGTCGGTCTTCATAACTTTTACTACTTTGATGTGCTTCAATAATCTGTTCTTTACTCCATTGCAGAGGAACTCTTCCCGATAATGGCATACGGTATATATCTAAAGAACCTTCATAAGCACAAGTAAGATAAAGATATTTCGAAGTAGGCATAGGAAAATTACAGTTTTGTTCTACTGAAGTAAGTTGTTCTGGTAGTATCGGTTTATCTGCTTTTAATAGCTTGGCAACCTCTACACGAAATACGATACTATGGTCTTTGCCATCAATATTTTGATCAGCACTTGTATCATTAAGATAGTGCGCAAAATAGAGATATTTACTATCATCACTAAAACGGGAATAACTACTTAAACCTGGTAATGCTATGGGGAATGGTCCAAATTGCAGACTATTTTTCAAATTATAAATATAGATTCCACTCTTAATTTTCTCTTTTTTATGTTGATGAAAAACTATATATTGTCCATTAGGAGAAGCTGAGGGTGCAGTAATATTACCACTCATTAGTACCTTTTTTATTTTGGTATATATATCTATAATAATCAATTGAGATAAACCTGACATCATAGATTGTTTGATATATCCTAGCTCTCTTGAATTTATCCAAAAGGGTGAGTGTTCTCTTGCTGTATAGTCACTGAGAGATATTACTTTATCTTCTTTATCTAAAGGATAAAGAGATATATCCCCTTGTGCATCATTATGAAAGCTTGTCATCGCTAACCAACGATTATCTGGAGAGATTGCAGGGTCTTTTGCATCTGTATTTGGATTAAGTAGCCGTTTACTCTTACCAGTTTTCAGATCTTGCATATAGAGTTGTGAGATTCGATTTTCATTACGAGTAAAATAGAGTATATTCTTTTCACTTTGTAAGCTACTTTGATAGTTATCCGAAGGTCCAACAGTAACTTTTTCCAATGATAAGAGTCTATTATTTCGCCAATCACTTGTACTAGCTAGTAGTTCAGAGGAGAGTGCTGTTAGTATTAAGAACATTCTATATTTTCTATTAAGAGAACCCATTATCATATCCACCTATTTATTTTGAGTTGAACTCTTAGTCGAGAACTCACCATTGAGTATCTTAAAAGCTCTATCTTCTCTTTTACTATCATTCACATCATGAAGAGGGATTGGACCTTTATGTAAGCGAAGGCGTTTCTCCACCTGTGGCCACTCTCCAGCTGATTCAGATTCCATAATGGTATGTCTGTCTATTAAGATTACTTCAACTGAGGGGGAGAGACTACAACCACTTAGTAGTATATATGTTATGAGTGCTAATGCTCTATATTGTATTATCATCTTATTACTCCTTCAACGGTAACTGATTAATCTGATTAAGTATATCACCAGAAAATCTTTCAATAAGAGGAGAAAGTGGTAATCCCCTAATTGTAATAGGGTTACTAAGCAGTGATAAAGAGACACTTAAATTGAGTAATCCCCCATCCATTTTAATAACAACCGACTCTGGATGAGCATACCCAAGTGCATCTCGAACTTGATCTAGTTGTGTATCTTTATGCTCTGGATCAAGTAGTTCAAGAAGTTGAAGTAATTGGCTTTGACTAATATCAGTTATATCGATCTGTCCCTGCAATAAGCGTTTTGAGAAATCAAATTCCAGAGCTATTCTAGCACTTATAGGTGCTGATTCAAACTGATTACTATCTTTGAGAATTTGGCGTAAATCAACTTGAGTAACACGCATTAATAGACCAAAACTCCAAGCTTTAGGAGCTGTATTGAGATACAGTTCTCCAGTAATATGACCACCAAATAGTTTCATATTGAACTGTTGTAACTGTATTAGATTCTGTTCGATAGGAATCATCGCTTGTATCGGACCAACTGTCATATCAGCAATTTTTAGAGTTTTAATACTCAAATTTTCTTGATTATTAAGATAGGGTTCAATACGATTAAAATCAACTCTTTGAAATGGATCGGTTTTGAGAAGATATTCAAAGCTAATATTTCCATCTTTATGTAATATAATCTCTTCATCAATACGAAATCTTCCATTAATACCTGATACAAAAAGCTCCTTAGATTGTAGAGAAAGATTATCAAAAATCATCTCACTTTGTAATGATAGCCATTTTGATTCTAATAATCTCATCTGCCATGGAATACTCAATTTTCCAGACCCTGAGAGTGGTGGGAGTGGTGATTTAAAGAGTTTATCTCTCAGCTGAAATGTAGTTTGACCCTTTATATCACTATTTTTTCCATCAAGAGAAGCTGATCCACTTAGCACTTGTTCTAACCATCTATCTCCAAGTGAAAACTTTAGTTGTTGTAAATCTAAATTGTTAGCATCTTGATTTACTGCTCCATCAACTGATAGTGATAGAGGTAAAAGTAAAGATGATAGTTCTATATGTGGTTTTTTATCTGAAAGTAGTGTAACTTTACTACCATTACTTTCAATATTAGCTACGATAGCATTAGGCTTTATCCCATGATTAGCATCTGCTAAAATTCCTAGAGAAACTTGTTCTAAATGAAGTTTATCAACAACTGTAAAATCTTCTATATTGTAAGTAGCATCTAACAAAGCTCTCTTCTCTTGCCATTTTATAGTATGTTTAAATCTTAGTGGCTTAGGGATTAATATCTGAGCATCTCTATTTTTACCATACTGTTGTAATGTTCCATTGAACTTTACTTTAGTATTCAGCCCTTTAAGTTGAGAGGGATTCAATAATTTGACAGTTTTAAAAGGGTGAACAAGATTTATATTTAACTGATTTTGTAGATGAATATTACCAATTTTTTCAAGAGGTTCTAGTTGAGGTAAAAATGATTTTAATTTTGTATCTGCATAAATATCCCACCAACTGTTCAATGAAAAAGATTTAGATTTATCAATAAGATGGAGATTATATTTTATGAAAGGTTTATTATTTAGAACTATATTCGCTTTTGAATGGATATTACTAAATGACTCATTAAAACTATTGTCAATCCAAAAATTAAGCGCTAAAGGCTTTTTGAGTGGTGGATAAAAAATACCTTTACTCTGCATTGAAATTTTACTTTTATAGTGTGCTGAACTGCTATGTGATAATAATAGTTGTGTTTTTAATGGACCCTTTATTTTAAGTGAACCTTGCTTGGGTGGCGATAGTTGTTTTAATGTAAATTTCAAATCACTCTTAAATGGCATTTTGGTATGTTGTGACCAATTCACATCTAAAGCATTATCCTTATGATGTGTTACCTGCACTTTACCTTTTATATCTAAATTAATATCACCTACCCTATTAAGTGGTTCTAGCTCTTTGACATAGTGATTAAGTGATTGAGGAAGATTTAACTCTATCGATGGATTTAACAAAAGATTATGTGCTTGGTTATTTACATTTAAAGAGAGGTTTAGAATAGGTTTTAATTTATTAAGTTTCAGAGTTGTGGCTAACTGTGCCTCTCTAAACTTTAAGTCTGAAACAAATGATAGTTGATGATTTATTATTGATAATGGTTTTAACACAAAAGGTGTATTTAACTTTTTGAGATTAAGGTCACTATTCATTAAAATTTTATTGTTTTCAAACTCTCCTTTAAGTTGCCATTTTTGCTCTTCAATAGAAAGCTTCATCTTTCCTTGTTTGAACTTTAAATCTTCAATATTAAACTGTTGAAAAAGTTCAGCTTGTGGGTGTTGCCAATTTAGTTTACTTATATTTTCATCACTCTCTAAAATCACTTTTGTATTCAAATTTAGATTATAATTAGGTGTAGCAATAAGTGATAAATCTTGTTTTTTTAAAGTAACTTTCATAGGTTTTAAATCAACTTTAGATCTGTTTTGTACGGCTACTTTATTAAGTGCATTTGCAATTTTAGTGATAGAGCCTTGAAGGTTTAATTGTAAGTTGAGAGGGTCAATACCTATATAAGTATCGTTAATCTCAGCATAGGAGTTTGAAGTAAGAAAATTTTGCTGTAAATCCCATTGTAAATTTGTATTTGTTGGATTAAAAAGTTCACTTGTCCCTTTAAGGTTTAACCTAAACTTTAACTCTTCCAAATCTAGTATAACTTTTTTACCTGCTTCATTATGAAAAAGATTAGTTTCACCACTAGCGAGTGTAAACTCGATAGGTTTTAACTCTAATAGTAGATTTTTAGCACTCTTTTTTATCTGCCATTTTATTTGAGTATCTATCATTGGATGCATTAAGAGTTTCGTTTTATCTTTTGCATTTTTCAGTAACTCTAAAGTGCTATTATCCATACTAAATGCCATCGTCCCATGAAGTTCTGAACTACTCCACAGTACAGAACTATTAAAGGCAACTTTACCTTTATAATGCACATTCTGTTCTTGTGAATATAGCTGTAAATCTATATTTATGGGTGTTATCTCTAATTTATTTAGATTAAATTCAATGGGTGGTGTGCCAATAAGATTTATCAGCTCTTTATGAGATAAACTCGATGCTTTATCTTCACTTGTAGGCTCTTGATGAGATGATTTTTTAAGTGGTAAATGAGCATTTAGTGTTAAACCATCGAAAGAAAGCTCATTAATTACAATACGTTTATCTATAAGTTGCCAAATGTCATAACGTAGGTGTAATGTTTTAAGTCCAAGAGCTATTGTTTCATTGCTGTCTATATCCACTTTTTTTAAAGAGAGATTATTGAGGTAAAGATGACCAAATAGATCAAAACGAAATTGTTCTATTTGAACATCAAAACCACTTTTTTCTTTGATGAGGGGTTGAAGATAGGGGATAAGTTTCTGTTCTATTATAGATGATTGCAACCCAAAATAGACTGCCATAAGCAAGAGTAAAAGGGTTGTAAATAAAAATAGTAGAAATTTCAAACTTATAAAAAAAAATTTAAATAACATAATAGCCTTTAATTATTGATAGCCCCTGCATTAATCCACTCTGTTAATTCAGTACGAAGAACACTGTCTATATCTGCATGATTTGAATCATGAATGTTAAAAGCAGTTGTACAGTTGTGATTATTTTGCATAGCATCACTATCTTCTTGTGTTAATGCTGCCATAAGTGTTGATCTACTAGCATCTCCAGCTGTAATAAAAGGTAAAGAGGCACTACAATCTGAAGTTGTATACCAATTTGGATAATCAGATTTCTTTTTTCCTACTAAACTTTCTACAAATAACTGTGATGTAGACATATCTGGTCCATCTGCTTCTTGACCATTTGGAGAGTGACATAATATACATCCATCTAGTTTTGAGTAAAATGAAGAAAGTTTAGGAGTTTCTGAAGTTTCTTCATCCGTATCACCCCCACATCCAGACATTATTAAAAGTGACAACGATACAATAACAAGTTGAGTAAAATACCTAGAAAACATAGAAATACCTCTTTTTTTTAATTTAATTTAGATAATTATAACGCTTTATTTCTTCTAGTAGGCAATAAATTTCAATCAATAAAATTTATCTCCTTTTAGTTATAATAGCTAAATAAAATATTTCAAGGTCTATATAATGAAAAATATATCCATAAAGATACAAGTGTTATTATTAGTGATTATCTCTTTAATCATTATGTCAACGATTCTTACATACGAATCAATTGAATCAAGTAAAGATGCTCTTATGAAAAAGAGCTATGCTGGTTTATCCTCCACAAGGGATTCAAAAACTCAACAGATTCAGAACTTTTTTGAAGAGAGAATAGCTGATATAAATGTTTTAGCTCATAGTGAAAATGTTGAGGGCTTAGTAAAAGATCTTAATGAAATTGATGATTTGATCTCAGTAGATCCAAAAGGAGAATACCCTGTTGCTAATCCATTAGTAAAAAAAGTAACAGATTTACATGAGGAATATTTTCAAAAATATCTGCAAGAGTATGGTTATTATGATATATTGTTAATAGATCAAGCTGATGGTCATGTTATATATACGGCTACTAAAGAGTCTGATTATGGGGCAAACTTAATAACTGGTAGTTTAAGCAACAGTAGTCTTAGTAAAGTTTTTAAAAAAGTGAAAGAATTAAAAAGAGTTGTATTTGTAGATATGGCTCGTTATGCTCCATCTGCTGATGCTCCTGCTATGTTCTTGGGTGCACCTGTTATTGATGATAAAGGTCACTTTAATGGGATTTTAGTACTTCAAGTCTCTGATGCAGCGATCAATAAAATCATGCAATTTAGAAAAGGTTATGGAAAAAGCCAAGAGGATTATTTAGTAGGTCAAGATAAACTTATGAGAAGTGATAGTTTTTTAAACAAAAAAACTCATACAATAAAAGCATCATTTGCAAATCCTTCAACTGGCTCAATCAATACAAAAGCAACAAGAGCAGCTTTATCTGGAAAATCTGGCATTATCATGGCAGCAGGATACACTAAAGAGCAGGTATTATTATCTTATGCACCTATTAAAATTGGAGAAGATTTGAATTGGGCAATTGTTTCAAGAATGGATGAAGCAGAAGTTCTAATAGCTCCAAATAGCATTCGAAATTCTTTAATTATTTATGCCTTTATTATTGCATTAGTAGTTATTATTATCGCTTATTTTCTTGTATCTGTAAGTGTTATTAAGCCATTAAATAGATTTAAAGCAAAAATATTGGAGATCTCTTCCAATCATGATTTAGTTCAAAGAGTAGATACAGATGCTCCTCAAGAGATTATGGAGATGGGTGAAAGTTTCAATACTCTACTCAATTCTTTACAAGAACTCATAGCAACTTCTAAAAACTCTTCAACTGAAAATACTTCTATTTCTCATGAGCTTTCAACTACAGTCATTAGCGTTGGAGGTAATGTTGAAAATTCAGTTGTTATGGTTAATGAAGCGACAGGTATAGCTAAAGATGTTCAATTTGAAATAATTAATGCTATCTCAGATGCTCAAGGATCTAAAAATGATATTATTAAAGCAAATGAAAATTTAGCAACTGCCAGAGATGACATTATCTCTTTAACATCAAAAGTTCAAATAACTGCAGAAATGGAAATAGAACTTGCTCAAAATATGGAAACTCTTGCACAAGATGCAAGTGAAGTTAAAAATGTATTAGTAATTATAGGTGATATAGCAGACCAAACAAATTTACTAGCTTTAAATGCAGCTATTGAAGCAGCTCGTGCAGGGGAACATGGTCGTGGCTTTGCAGTTGTTGCTGATGAAGTTAGAAAACTTGCAGAAAGAACTCAAAAAACTTTAGCAGAGATAAATGCAACGATTAGTGTTGTTGTTCAGTCTATCGGTGATGCTTCTACTAATATGAATAAGAATTCTAAAGAGATACAAGATTTAACTACTATTGTTCAAGGTGTTGAAGATAGAATTAATGCTACCGTTAATATAGTAAATGAAGCAGTTAATGCAAGTAACAAAACAGTAAAAGACTTTGAAAATACTGGTAAAAGTGTTGAAGTAATTGTAGGTAAAGTTGAAGAGATAAATAGATTATCATCGACAAATGCAAGAAGTGTTGAAGAGATAGCAACAGCAGCTGAACATCTTAATGAACTTACAAATGAATTAAACACAAAACTTGAAACATTTCATACATGAGAAAAGAGATAAATTTTAAAGCAAATACAAATTTTTCTCCAGCTGGTGACCAACCTCAAGCCATAAAAGAGTTAAGCGAATCAATCCTAAAAGGTAACCGTTACCAAACCCTAGAGGGTGTAACAGGTAGTGGTAAAACATACACTATGGCTAAGGTTATAGAAAATGTTAAGATGCCTACTATTATTATGACGCATAACAAAACTTTAGCAGCACAACTCTACTCTGAATTTCGTGGTTTCTTTCCTAATGCTCACGTTGAGTATTTTGTGTCCTATTATGATTATTATCAACCCGAAGCTTACATTCCTCGTCAAGACCTTTTTATAGAAAAAGATAGTGCTATAAACGATGAACTTGAACGTATGCGTCTGTCTTCAACAGCTAACCTACTCTCTTATGATGATGTTATAGTTATCGCCTCTGTATCGGCTAACTATGGTTTAGGTGACCCCGAAGAGTATCTTAATATGGTGCAAGTTCTGGAAGTTGGCGATGAGATAAATCAAAAAAAATTACTTTTGCGTTTAGTGGAGATGGGATATTCACGAAATGATAGCTATTTTGATAGTGGACATATTCGTGTGAATGGAGAAAGTTTAGATATTTATCCACCCTACTTTGAACAAGAAGCTATTCGCATAGAGTTTTTTGGAGATGAGATAGAAGCTATCTATACCTTTGAAGTGATAGATAATAAACGCCTTGAAGAGCATAAAAAATTTACAATATATGCAACATCTCAATTTAGTGTTTCACAAGAGAAGATGGCAGTTGCGATGAAGAGAATTGAAGAGGAACTTGATGAGCGACTTGCATATTTTACAGAGCAGGGAAAACTTTTAGAACATCAGCGTTTAAAACAGCGTGTTGAGTTTGATTTGGAGATGCTAGAGACTACTGGAATGTGTAAGGGTGTCGAGAACTATTCACGTTTACTTACAAATAAAAAAGCTGGTGATGCTCCTTTTACTTTACTAGATTATTTTGCTCAACGTAATAAAGATTATCTCGTTATCGTAGATGAATCACACGTTTCACTTCCCCAATATCGTGGAATGTATGCAGGAGATAGAGCAAGAAAAGAGGTTTTAGTTGATTATGGTTTTCGTTTACCCTCTGCTTTAGATAATCGTCCTTTAAAAG
Source organism: uncultured Sulfurimonas sp. (assembly GCA_964642985.1). GTDB lineage: Bacteria > Campylobacterota > Campylobacteria > Campylobacterales > Sulfurimonadaceae > Sulfurimonas. The sequence goes on along the minus strand of CAZXSD010000016.1, from coordinate 6,843 downwards.
CCGATGAATATATAAATAAAGCCCCTCACTATCTTTTTGTTTCAGCAACTCCAGCTGAATATGAGTTAGAGATGTCAAGTGTTGTAGCCAAACAGATTATACGACCAACAGGACTTCTTGACCCTCTCATAGAGATAAAAACATCAGATAATCAAGTAGAAGATATTCACGATGAGATAAAAAAAGTGACTCCAAAAAATGAGAGAGTTCTTATAACAGTTTTAACTAAGAAGATGGCAGAAGCTCTCACAAAATATCTAGCAGATTTAGGGATAAAAGTTCAATATATGCACTCTGATATAGATACAATAGAGCGTAATCAAATCATAAGAGCTTTACGTTTAGGGGAGTTTGATGTTCTTATAGGGATAAATCTTTTAAGAGAGGGTCTTGATTTACCAGAAGTAAGTTTAGTTGCTATTTTAGATGCTGATAAAGAGGGTTTTTTAAGAAGTGAAACAGCTCTTGTTCAAACTATTGGACGTGGCGCTAGAAACTCTAATGGTCGAGTTATTTTATATGCAAATAAGATAACAGGTTCGATGCAAAGAGCGATGGATAAAACAGATGAAAGACGTAAAATTCAAGAGGCTCATAATAAAAAGTACAGTATCACTCCCACTACCACTATTAGAAAACTAGATGAAAATTTAAAAGTAGATGACCATGGAGATTTATATCAAAAACATAAAAAGATGGATAAGATCCCAGTATCGGAAAAGAAAGCTATAACTAAAGAGTTGATGCTTAAAATGAAAGTAGCTGCTAAAGAGTTGAACTTTGAAGAAGCAGCACGGTTACGTGATGAGATTATGAAAATTAAGAAAATGTAATATAAACTATTACATTTTAATTTATATATAGATATAATCAAATTAGTAAAAATTCACTTATATTAATGGAAATATCCTATGAATAAACTCTTTATAACTACTTTTATCCTTATAATATCTCTCAATGCACAAGACCTAAAGTCTACTATTAATGGTATTTTAGAAACAAATCCTATTCTTTTAGAAAGTTTAAAAAATTATAACGTTACTAAAGAGGAGATAAACATTGCAAAGTCTGGTTTTTATCCTAAACTTGACTTGACTTTAGGTGTAGGATTTGAAAAAACTGTAAAAACTAACTCCCCTGTCCAAACCGACAGCTCTGCAAATTTCAACACTTATCAAAGCTTATTAAAATATACACATAGTCTATTTAAAGGTTTTCAAACAACTTATCAAGTTAAAGAGCAAGAAAACAGAACTCTTTCATCTGCTTATAGTTATATAGAAAAAGTAAATGATACCTCTTTTAATCTAGTCAACAGTTATATCGAAATAATGAGAAATATTGAACTCCTAGAAACAAAGAGTGAAAGTGTAGTAATAGATGAAGATATATTAAAAAAAGTAGAAAAACTGTATGAAGCTGGATTAACAAATCTCTCAGAAGTAAATAAAATAGAATCATCCCTTGCTCTTGCTAAATCAAATAAAGTTGTTCAAGAAAATACACTTTTAAATACTACTTATAATATGCAAAACTTTTTAGGGTATTATCCAGATATAAGTACAATGAGTTCGCCAGATTTGAATATTACACTTCCTACAAGCTTAAATGAAGCGATACAGTATGCTATACAAAACAATCCCTCTATTCTAGTAAGTAATTATAATATAAAATTAGCTCAAGCATCACATAAAATCGAAAAATCAAATCTATATCCCCATATAGATATGGAAATCTCTCAAGCTATCAATAATAATTTAAATGGTGTAGAAAATACTAATAACTCTTTTTCTGCAATGATATTTTTAAAATATAATCTCTTTAACGGTTTTTCTGATTCATCAAATATACAAAAAAAGATTAGTAAAATACATGCAGAAATTGCAATGAGAAACCAGTTAAAAGATAAAGTAATTGAAGAGTTAAGTCTTTCATGGACAGCGTATGAAAAATTGAGTGAACAGTTAGTTCATTTAGAAAAATACCAAAAATTTTCTCTTAAAACATTAACTTTATACTCTAAAGAGTATGATTTAGGACGTCGTTCACTTTTAGACCTTTTATCTGCTCAGAACGATTTTATAGGTTCTAAATCTCAAATAATAGATGCTAAATATGATATTTTATTTGCTAAATATAGAATTTTAGATGCTTTGGGTACATTAGTTAGCACTATTATAGGTTCAGACACTCCTATATATTCCAAGGTTGGACTTCACACATCAAATAATAATATAAAAGATAGTTTAAATATCTATTTGGACCAAGATAATGATTTAATTACAGATAATAACGACTTATGTACTAACTCTCCATCTCATGAACTTAAAAATATCTATGGCTGTAAACTTGATGATCAAGATATAGTTCAGATTGAAAGATATACAGCATTTGAATTTTCAAAAGATGAAGATAATATCTCTAAAGAAACACTTTTTAGAGTAAAAAGTCTTATCCATCAGTTAAGTGATTATGGTTTAGAGAATATTAAATTTGAAATATTAGCTAATGCAAGTTATGAAAATCTATCTCAAGATAGGTTGATAGAGCTATCTCAAAAAAGAGCAGATATAATCACAAAAATATTTATAGATGCAGGTATAGAGAGTTCAAATATTACAACTTATATCAACTCTAATAAATCAAAACTCTTTTTAAATGATAACACTAAAAATAATCGTGTCGATATAATCGTTAAAAAAATGAAAACAAAGAAGTAATATATGTTAATAACAAGTGCCGATAACCTTAGAATGGACGCCCTACTGGACTGTTTAGTTCTTTTTACTAAACTTTATCATAAGCCCTATTCAGCAGAAGCAATTACAGCAGGATTACCCATAGAACCAGGGGCTGAATCTCCTGAACTTTTTTCTATAAACAATGCAAAGGGACTTTTTTCACGTGCAGCAGAGCGTGCTGGATTAAAATCATCGCTTTTACGTCGTCCTCTTTCTCAAATCTCTCCTTTACAACTTCCAATGATTGTTCTTTTATCAAATCAAAGTGCTTGTATATTAGATAAATTTAATGAAGACCAAACACAAGTAAAAATAATTATGCCTGCTGAAGAAGCTATCGAACAGTGGGTAGATGTTGAAGATTTAGAAGATGAATATATCGGCTTTGGTTTTATGGTTAAAAAAGCTTTTGAGTATACAGATGAAAATTCAAGAACTCTTCATCTTCAACAAAAACATTGGTTTTGGAGTACACTTAAACTTTCACTACCTGTTTATAAAGATGTTTTAATCGCTTCACTTTTGATAAATCTTTTTGTACTAGCCTCCCCTCTTTTTACTATGAATGTATATGATAGAGTTGTACCAAACAATGCTATCGAAACTCTTTGGGTCTTTGCAATAGGTGTTTCCATAGTCTATATACTTGATACATTTTTAAAATTCACCCGAACATTTTTACTTGAAAGTGCTGCTAAAAAAAGTGATATTATTATGTCTTCTATCATTTTTGAAAAAGTTTTAAATCTTAAAATGGAAAATCACCCCTCATCAGTAGGCTCTTTTTCTAGTAACTTAAAAGATTTTGATTCTATTCGAAGTTTTTTAACAAATGCTACTATGGCTGCTGTTATCGATCTGCCCTTTGCTGTTATCTTTTTAATTGTTATCGCTTATATTGGTGGTGCTATCGTTTTAATCCCATTAACTACTATGTTTTTTATTCTTAGTTATGCTTTTTTTATCAAAAAACCCTTACGAGACAGTATAGAGAGTACCCATGAAGCTAGTGCTAAAAAAAGTGCTATTCTTATAGAAACTCTTAGTAATATTGAAACATTAAAAACATTAGGAACACTCAGTCAAGTTCAATATAAATGGGAAGAATCAACAGGAGAGATAGCAGGTAAAAGTTTAAAATCTCGTATGATTTCATCCTCTATTCCGACTATTACACAGTTGCTTATTCAACTTAATACCGTGATGATTATCGTGTATGGTGTATACCAAATATCTGATTTTAACCTCTCGATGGGTGGATTAATCGCTATTGTTATTTTAACAGGTAAAACTCTTGCACCGATGGGACAAGTTGCTGGACTTATGACAAATTATGAAGACACTCTAACATCTTACAATACTCTCAATGATATTATCTCAAAAACAAGTGAAAGACCAGCAGGAAAACAGTTTGTATCACGCCCAGATTTTAGTGGTCTTATAGAGTTTGTCGATGTAACATTTTCATATCCAGATACAGAGATTCCTGCTATTAAAAATGTCTCTTTTGTTATACAGCCTGGGGAACACGTAGCGATTATCGGTCGTATCGGTTCTGGTAAAAGTACCATCGCTAAACTTATACTTGGTCTGTATGAACCAGATAGTGGACAGATTCTTATAGATGGTATAGATTTAAAACAGATAGACCCAGCGGATCTGCGGACAAATCTTAGTTATGTTTCTCAAGATATTACCCTCTTTCGTGGAACAGTAAAAGATAACATTACATTTAGAGCAACCCATGCAAGTGATGGTGCTATGATTAGAGCAGCTCAAATCAGTGGTACTGCTGAATTTATAAAAAAACATCCACGTGGTTATGAGATGCCTATTGGTGAACGAGGTCAAGGGCTTTCGGGTGGACAACGTCAAAGTATTGGGATTGCTAGAGCTTTCTTACTTGAAGCACCTATTATGATGATGGATGAACCTAGTAATGCTATGGATCAGATTACAGAAGCAAAACTCCTTCAAAGTTTATCAATAAACCTTAAAGGACGTACAGCACTATTTGTAACACAGAAGATGACACTACTTAATATTGTACAACGAGTTATAGTTATGAATGATGGTAAAATCTTTATAGATGCACCAAAAGAAGATGCTTTAAAACAGTTACAAGGAGGTTCAAGTAATGCGCAACAATAAAAAAAAGATGGAATATACTGAAAAAGATTATGAATTTATGAATAGTCTGAGTGCTGCGGTACTCAATCGAACTCCATCAAATGTAAGTAGAGTTTTAAGAATTTGGCTTATTAGTATTGTTATTGCTATTATATGGGCTTCACTATCTGAAATAGATGAGATAACAAGAGGGAATGGAGATGTTATTCCTTATGGAGAAAATCAAGTTATTCAAAATTTAGAGGGTGGTATCGTTGAAGCTATTTTAGTACAAGAGGGACAAAAAGTAAAAGTTGGCGAAGTTATCTTAAAAATCAGTAATGCAAAATCAACGACAATATCCCTTACAAATAGAATGAAATATCAAGAACTAGAAGCAAAAAAAATAAGACTCTATGCAGAAGCATATCAACGTGATTTTCAAACTATACAAACTGATGATAGAGTTATGAAAAAACAGATACAGCTATCAAAAGAACTTTACTACTCAAATCAACTAGAGTTCCAAGCAAAAGATAGAGCATTAAAAAATCAGATTGAGCAAAAAAAGCAGGAGTATAAAGAAGCCCGTGCAAAGATTAGAACACTTAAAAAATCTTTAGAGTTTGTTATAGAAGAGATTGCTATGACTGCTCCAATGGTAAGACAAGGGATAAAATCTAAAGTTGATTTTTTGAAACTTAAACGTGAAGCTAATGGTATTGAAAATGATATTGAAGCATCTTCACTATCACTTCCAAGATTAAAATACTCTATTCAAGAGTATAGAGAAAAAAGAATAGAATCTAAACAACTTTTTATGAATAATGCAAAAAAAGAACTCAATGAAGTAACAGCAGAGATGGCAAGAGTAAAAGCACAACAGATAGAGTTTACAGATAAAGTAGATAGAACAATGGTTCAGTCTCCTGTAAAAGGTATTGTTCAAAAACTTTTTGTTCATACTGTTGGTGGTGTTATAAAACCAGGGGCGGACTTAGTTGAGATAGTACCTACAAACAATAAGCTATTTTTAGAGATAAAAATTAAACCAAGTGATATAGCATTTATTCATCCTGGTGCAGAAGCAAAAGTAAAAATATCAGCGTATGATTATGCTATTCATGGTGGATTAATAGGTAAAGTTGTAAATATATCTCCAGATACAATTACAGATAAAAAAGATAATACTTTTTATCTTATTCATATTAAAACTGACAAAAATTATTTAGGTTCAAAAGAACATCCATTAAAAATTATTCCAGGAATGACAGCTAGTGTTGATATTGTAACAGGTAAAAAAACTATTATGGAATATATCTTAAAACCAATTTTAAAATCAAAACAATATGTTTTTTCGGAGAGATAAAATGCAAATTATATTTTTTAGTACAGATATGGATACTACCGATGAGTTTCAAAAAAGACATAACATAACAGATATGCAATCTTGTTATGATTTGGATTCTTTTCAAAAGAAGATAGATAAGTATCAATCTTCTATTATCATTATAGACTACGATACAGTAGCAACAAAACTCAACAAACTAATCTCATCAAACACTCTTCCTAGTAAAGTTATCGTTCTGGAAAGAACACCTGAGATAGCTACTGGAAAAATGTTAATTTCTCATAATATTAAAGCTTATGGAAATATCAAGATGTTAAATATCCACTATATTCAGATTATTCAAGCAGTTGAAAATTCTAAAGTATGGACATATCCAGAACTAACTATGGCACTTATTAAAACAAGTAAGCAACCATCTATAAGTGAAGAGTCTACTAAAATTATAGATAAAAGATTAACAGATAAAGAGAAAGAGGTTGTCTATCTCATTTTAGAAGGTTTAACAAATCTTGCTATCTCTTCTAAACTTGATATTACAGTACGAACTGTTAAGGCTCATATTAGTTCTATTTTTAGTAAAATTCATGTTAGTGATCGGATTTCTTTGGTTTTGCTTTTAAAATAACACTTTTTTTTTATTTA
>CAZXSD010000015.1:0-29856 GCA_964642985.1 uncultured Sulfurimonas sp. | reverse complement strand
TCTTAGAAGTGCTTTACTTTTAACACAAGAGTTTATTAAAGATATTTTACACGACTTTAACACTCCTCTTTCATCACTTAGACTCAATAGCTTTATGTTAAAACGTGAAATAGGTGAAAATGAAAAAGTGCTTAGAATAGAACAGGGTATACAAAACATTTTAAACCTTCAAGAAAATCTTAAAGCTTATCTTTTTGATTATCAAGAGCTTCAAGAAAACGTTGATGTCCAAAAGCTCATTGAAGAACGTATCTCTCTTATTCAAAAAAATTATGAAACTATTAGTTTTATAGTAGATATACAAAATTTGAGAATAGATACAAATTTAAATGCTTTTACAAGAATCTGTGATAATATTTTAACCAATGCTTCAAAATATAATAAAAAAGATGGTAAAATTTCAATTATTTATAATAAACAAACAAATATATTATCTTTTATAGATACAGGAAAAGGGATTAAAAATCCATCTAAAATATTTGATAGATTTTATAAAGAGCAAGATAGAGGGATAGGAATAGGTTTACATATAGTAAAAAAACTTTGTGATGAGTTACAGATAGGTATAGATATCAAAAGTGAACTCAATGTTGGAACAAATTTTTCTCTACTACTCACAAAGTAGTAACACTCTTATGTAATAATTGAGAACTTAAAGGACAAAATGTATGTATACAAAAAAAATTGCTTTCATTTTATCACTGTTCATTGTACTCAATACTCCTATCTATGCGATAAGTCTTGATAAATATATCGCTAATATGCAAAAGGCATCTCCTCAAAAAAGAGTAAAAATGATGAATAACCTCAAGCGAAGTTTAGCAAAAATGAACAGTGCCGATAGACAAAAAACTATTGCTAAACTACGAAATAAAAATCAATCTCGAACAACATCAATAAGTTCATTATCAAAAAGAATGGTAAATATCGCTAAAATAGACCAGATGAATCAAGCTATAAACTCTCAAAGAACAAATATTACAAATAATGCACAAGTGATAAAAGATAGATATATCTCTCAAATAAATAGTATTTCAGATAATGCGAAGAATATTATCAATGATAACAAGATAGAACTTAGTCAATGAAATATTTTAAACTCTTAATTTTATTATCTGTTCTTACTAATAGTCATCTATTAGCATTTGAAGATTTTGATTTAGATGGTGTTGAAGATGTTTTAGATGATTGTCCAAATACACTTATTACTGATTTGGTAGATATTAATGGCTGTACTATAAAATCTCTTTCAACTCCCCACCATTTTGATATTATTATCGGTGAAAGTTATGCTCAAGAAGATGATATAGATATATATGCAACAAATTTACAAATAGATTATTACTATAAACAGTTCTCTTTTCAAGTATCAACATCTTATTCATCAGAAGATAATACAAACTATTTAGTCGCTTACTACAACTTTAATCCTATCCAAAACCTAAAAATAAGAGTAGGCGCAGGATTAATAATAGAAACCGATTTTATAGCCTCTACAAGTATCAGTTATAGTTTAGACAAACTCAATATCTTTGGAGGATATAACCTCACAACGGTTGAAGATGATAAAAATATCAAATATCAAGATATAAATAGTTTCAACATAGGTTTAGGTTTCTATCCAATGAAAAAACTTTACTCTAGTCTTTCTTATAATAATAGTACAAGTAAATACAAAGATGTTGAAAATATTGAAAATATCTCTCTCTATGATTTTTACTCTATTGATGATAATTGGTTTATAACTCTTTCTTTTGAGTATGGAGTTAGTGAAAGTGCCAATGATTATAGTGGGGGGTTTAAGGTTGGGTATTATTTTTAGAGCTTTTTGAAGTAGTTAATTTTTTTTTGATATAATTTGTGAAATAAAAAAAAGGTAATTTATGCTAAAAGATTTGGGGAAATATCTGTTTATGGTCAAACTAGGCTATAAATATATAAACATTTTTAAAAAAACTTTTCATCATCCTTTCATAACTTTAAAATCTGCCTATAAACAACTCTCTCTTGACCGTCAAGCGTATTCAAATGATGTTTTAAAATATCTAAACATAAAAGTAGAAATAATAGGTACTCTTCCAAAAGAAAATAGGATTCTTTATGCGATAAATCATCGTTCTTTACTTGATATAATCGTTATGGAACATATATTTGCAACGGCTAATAAAAGTGGTACGTGGATAGCAAAACAGGAACTTTTTGATGCTTTTTATGGTAAATTTTTTTTATATAGTGGTTGTATGAGTGTAGATTTAAACAATGGAAAAGGTCTTCTTAAATTTTTTAAAACAATGAAAAAGACGCTCAAAAAAGTTAATGACTTAAATATCTATATTTTCCCAGAAGGTGAAAGGTATAAGGGTCAAGGTGTCAAGGAGTTTCAAAGTGGTGCAGCAAAAATTGCAAAAGCAAACAAATTAAAAATTGTGCCTATCTTTATAGATGATAGACTTGAAACAGTCTTTCAAGACTCTCCATTTAAAGAACAGCGTGTTATTAAAGTTTATATTGGAGATATTATTTCAGAGGGTGATTTAGAATCAAACTACGATAATTTAGTGCAAAGTACAAAAAAGGAAAACGATAGTGAATAAAATGACTTTAGGTGTAAATATAGACCATGTAGCAGTTTTAAGAGAAGCACGTCGTGTAAATGACCCAGATATTATACAAGCATTGTATGTTGCTACTCAAAATGGGGCTGACCAAATTACTATTCATTTACGTGAAGATAGACGCCATATTCAAGATATAGATGCTAAAAGAATTATCCAAAGCTCTAGCGTTCCTGTAAATTTAGAGTGTGCAATAGATAAAGAGATTTTAAACATAGTGTGTGATTTAAAACCCCATCGTGTAACTCTCGTTCCTGAAAAACGTGAAGAGGTTACAACAGAGGGTGGACTTGATGTTTTTAACTATCATAGAGAGTTAGAATTTGCGATAGAGCAACTTCATGATGCTATTATTCCTGTATCTCTTTTTGTAGACCCTACTATTGAAGCTATGGATATATCCAAAAACTTAGGTGCAGAGATGGTTGAACTTCATACGGGTAGATTTTCTAACCTTTTTGCGATGCTAAATTCAGCACTTCCATACTCAAACCATTCTGTTAAAGAGTTAGAACTTCCACGTTATGAACTCTCAGATAGATTAGAGCAATCTATTGAAGATATAAAAAAATCAGCAATACACGCAAATAAAATAGGTCTTCAAGTGGCAGCTGGTCACGGTCTTAACTATCATAATGTTCACGAAATGATGAAGATAGAAGAGATTATAGAGTTAAATATCGGTCAAAGTATCATCGCTAGAAGTGTATTTAGTGGTCTAGCAGATGCAGTTAAAGAGATGAAAAAACTTACAACTAGGTAAATAATGAAAAAAATAGCTATAAGTATAGGCGATATTAACGGTGTAGGTATAGAGATAGCACTTAAAGCTCATAAAGAGGTATCAAAACTTTGTGAGCCTCTTTATTGTATAAATGAAAATCTTTTAAATCAAGCGATACAACTTCTTAACACTAAAATTCCAGATAATTTTAATATCTATGATGTAAAAGGCGACTTTAATATCAAAGTAGGAACAGTAACAAAAGAGAGTGGAAAATACTCTTATGACTCTTTTATGAGTGCTATAAAACTTTGTGAAACACAATATGCAGAGGCTGTTGTTACTATGCCTATACATAAAGAAGCTTGGATGATGGCAGGATTAGAGTATAAAGGTCATACCGACCTACTCCGTCAATATTTTCATAAAGAAGCTATTATGATGCTAGGCTGTGATGAGATGTTTGTTGCTCTTTATACTGAACATATTCCTCTTAAAGATGTGGCTTCAACTATTAAAAAAGATAAACTTATCCGTTTTTTACTCGATTTACATAAGAGTATTGGAGATGAAAAAGTTGCAGTTCTTGGTTTAAATCCTCATGCTGGAGATAATGGTGTTTTAGGAGATGAAGAGAGAGAGATAGAGTTAGCCTTACAAGAGGTAAATACTCTACTTGATAAAGAACTATTTTTTGGAGCTATCGTTCCAGATGTAGCTTTTACTCCTCACTTTAGAAAAAACTATAACTATTTTGTGGCGATGTATCATGATCAAGGGTTAGCTCCATTAAAAGCATTATATTTTGATGAAAGTATTAATATTTCTCTTAATCTACCGATTGTAAGAACATCAGTAGATCACGGTACAGCCTTTGATATAGCTTATCAAAATAAAGCTAAAACATTAAGTTATATTAATGCCATAAAAAGTGCGATAAAGATTAAAGCTTCAAATCCCTCTCTAACCTTTTAAACCCTCTCTCCAAATCACTTTTTACTACATCTTTTTCTAAATCGATGTAGTAACTATAAACCAATTTTCCATTTTTTTTCAATGTCATATTCAGATAACTTGTAGGAAAATTTGTCAAGGCTTTTTTTTCTATATTATGTGTACTGTTACAAGTTATACCACTCTTTTTTAAGATATTTAAACTAAAGTCACAGTCATTAGTAAAACTATAAAGAGGTTCTATAATTTTACTAATATTTTCATCTGGAGGAAAGACTACTAAATGTATACAGGGTATATTTTCATCTGCTATTTTTTTATTATGTATAGTTACTAAAGCATCATCACTACAAGAGAGAAAAAAGAGAGGAAGAAAAAGAAGAGTTGTTGTTTTAAACAACTATCTCTTCTTAAAAATTAGAAGTGTTTTATCTTCTGTATCGTAAAGTGAAAAACTTTGCTTCTCTATAAGTTTTAAACCATCCAATTTTTGAAAAATCTTTATCTTATGAAAATATTGTACAATTGTATCTTGATATTTTTTATAACTTTCATCCTCTTGTTTTTCAAAAAGAGTAAATTTAGTATAGAGTTCATCATTTTCAAACTGAGCATCGACACTTAAAAACTCTTTCTCATTTTCAGAGGTCATAGTTCCCTCTGCTACATCACTAAAACCGTAACGAGTGTTTATATCTGCTATAAATATTCCATCATCATTGAGTTTATTAGCAATAGCATCTAAAAATTTCAGAAGTGCATCTTTATCCATAAAGTTTAAAACATCAAAAATACTTACAATAGCATCATATTTTCCATTAACATCTGCTACGTCGATACACTCAGCATCAAGACCCTCTATTTTACACTCATCAACCATAACAGCACTTAAATCAACACCTTTACAGATAACACCGTCACTAATCATACGTGTCATAAAACCACCACGACCACAACCGACGTCTAAAAGAGTTTTAGGGTTATGCTCATCTAATTCTGAACGATATAAGTCATACAGTGCTTCTGTCGCGTCCTCTATTCCTAAAAGGTGTTCTGCTTTTGCATATAAATCTAAATTAGTCATATTAGGCTTTCTGTTCCGCTTTTATAACTTCGTTTATCTTTTCATAAATATCTAAAACTTCATCTTTTTTAGCGATATAAGAGTTTTTATTTGCAATTAAATACGTAGAACTTGTCATAATATCTTCAACAACCTCTAAACCATTTTGCTTCATAGTAGCACCCGTTTCTACAATATCAACTATCATATCGGCAAGACCTATTAATGGCGCAAGTTCGATAGAACCATAAAGCTTGATAATCTCAACACTTACAGCTCTCTCTTCAAAGTAACGTTTAGTAATATTTACCATTTTTGAAGCAACTTTAAGTTCTGGCTTATTCAAATCAAGTTTTTCACCATTACGCATACCGATAGAAACTTTACAGATACCACGCTTTAAATCTAGTAAACGAACAACATCAAGACCCTGCTCTTCTAAAGTATCTAAACCTACCACACCAATATCTGCTGCTTGATGATAAACATACGTTGCAACATCTTGGTTTCTTACAAGAAGAAAACGAAAATTAGGAGTTTCTAAAATAAGTTTTCTATCATCAAATTTAAAACTATCACCAAATATAGTCTCAAAAATTTCAAGTGTTTCTTTGGCAATACGCCCTTTTGGAAGTGCAACTGTTAGCATAAATCAGCCTTTTTTATAATTTTTTTCATTCCATCAAATATAAGTAGATTTTCTATCTTTGCTTGTGGAAATATTTTAGAGAATTTCTCTGCATCACCACCCGTCAAAAATATATCTTTCTCATAAGAGATAACTTCACTATACAAAGTTTTTAGATACCCATAACTGATAGCATCTCTGGAATTTTTCGGCATTTTACCCAAATCTAGCTCAAAGTTAAATGAGTAATCAAGTGCTGAAGATATATTTTTATAAGTTTGCCCCATAGCATTTATCCCTGCATAGATAAAACCACCATCAAACACTCCATCATTCACAACATCAACTGTAATAGCACTCCCAGCATCAACAATAACACCCTCTTTTACTGCTTCACAAGCAACTATCCTGTCTATACCCATAGTCTCATAATAGTTTTTCATATCTATAAAAGGTGCTAAATCTATCCAATTTTCTAACTGCTCTAAAACTACCTTTACTTGAGGGTTTACACAGATATAAAATATTTTTTCTTTTATGGTTCTGGGATTGAAACTTTTTGTTTGTTCTTTATAATCCATTTTATCATTTAAAAAGTGATAAGAGGTGTTTCCTATGTCACATAAAAACATTAGTAAAGTTTCCAACCACTATTTTTAAACCCCGCTTTCGCCTTTGAACAAAGAGGAGCATCTATAAAAAGAACTTTATGTTTAAAGTTATGGTCACAAAGGTTTACCAATTTAACATAAATAGCATTATATTTCTCAACATCTTTAAGTAACACCTTACTCTTTTGACTTATAACAATAATAGCCCAAAAATAACTTGTCATATCGGTAGCTTTATAGATTCTTATTTTATTTCTTATACCTAGCTCCTTAGGAGTTATCTCTAACATTTTTTTATAGAGTTTTCCTTTTTTTCGTAGGGCGTCTACCATCTTTTGCATTTAATACCTTTTTTAATTAATAATTATATTTTATCAAAAATTTCTAACAAGACAATTATTGACGACTAAATTATATATTTACTTTAATTTAATCGTCATTTATATATAATTCTAAAAAATACAAAGGAACAATTTTGATAAAAACAACTCTTATAATAGGCTCTCTTTTCCTTCTTTTAGGCTGTAACTCTGAAAAATCTAAACAAAACTACGATGCAAAAAAACTTATAAAAACAAAATGTGCATCTTGCCATAACTTAAATATGCCCCCTATCATCTCAGATGATGAGTTAGCTCCTCCTATGATGGCTATCTCTTTTCATATCCGTAACTTTATGAAACCATCTAATGAATCTGAACGTACATCTCAAGCGATAGCATTTGTAACAGATTATGTTCAAAATCCCTCTTTAGAAAAATCATTTTGTGATAAAAAGAGTATAAAAAGATATGGTCTTATGCCATCTCAAAAAGAAAATATAACTCAAGATGAAACTAAAGCTATTGCTATTTATATGTTTAAACACTATACACAAGAAAATTTATCTGAAATTCAAAAAGAACAAGCTAAATACAATGCTCTTGAAGAGGGTCATAAGATAGCTTTAAAATATAGATGTTTAGGGTGTCATACAATAGACAAACAAAGAGTTGGTCCATCACTTATAGATATTACTAAAAAATATAAAAATAATGATAGTAAACTCAAAAAAAGTATTAGAAATGGAAGCAAAAATGTATGGGAAAGTTCTAATGGTGCAGTTATGCCCTCTTTTTCAACTCTAAGTTCAGATGAATTAAAGGAACTTTTAAAATGGATGAAAAAACTAAAATAATTATAATAAAACACTATAATTATATATTATTTTTTAATAAAAAAATATCTTTCTATATGCTATAATAGCCAAATTATACATTACATATTTTATATATGAAAAAAGGAAGAAAAATGAAAAAAAATGTCGGCATACTCTTTGTTATGCTACTATCAGCAAACTCTGCTTTTGCTTCTGCATTAAGTATGGAGATGGCATTAACTATTCTCAAGGAAAATAACTTAGAGATTAAAATTGCTAAACTTGACCAAAGTATCGCAAAAAAAGATGAAAAATTTGCTCTTGGTAACCACTATGGTAAAATTGAGTTTATTCAAGATATAGCATATTCAGATGATGCTGGTAATGTTTTTGGTTTTAAACTTACTTCACGTGAAGCAACAATGGTTGATTTTGGTGTAATTGAAATGCAATCTGAACAAAACCCAGGTGGTACTCCGATAGATCAACCCGGTGATACATTAAACTATCCAGATGCTCAAGCATTTTTTCAATCAAAAATCAAATATGAAGTTCCTTTTTTTACAGGTTATAAAATAACTAATTATGTAAATATAATGAAAGCTATGACTAAAATGAAAACTTTGGACAAACATAAAGTAATCAATGAAAAAATTTATGAAGTGCGTAAAAGCTTTTATGATATGGCTCTTCTTAAAAATTCTACAAAGAATTTAAAAAATATTTTAAATAATATTCATAAATTAGAAAATATGACAAAAAGTATGATTGATGTTGGTTATGCGAAAAAAGTAGATTTACTTGAAGTAAGAGCTAAAAAAGGTAATGTTGAAAGACTTTTAATGGATATGAGACTAAATCAAAAATTACTTTATCATTACATTAGTTTTCTTTTAAATAAAAAAGTAACAGATATTATTGTTCCTAAATCTAGTATGCCGATGCCAAAAATTAATGCTAGAGAGATTCTTGAAAGTAATGTAGATATTAAAAGAGCGTTAGTCGGTCTAAAAATTAGAAAAAGTATGTTGGGTGTCAGTGAATCAGTTAATTATCCTATGATTGGAGCTTTTGTAGAGATGGCAACAGCAGATGATACATTTTTAGGTGCTGCTGGTGATCATGCAGCTTATAGTTTAGGTATGCGCCTTAGTTGGAATATATATAATGGTGGAATGGATAGTGCAAGTATCGAAAAAGCGAAAGTTGAACTTATCAAAACAAAAACTCAAGTACAACTTGCTCGTAAAGGTATTGGTCTTAAAATAGCAAAAATTCGAACAGAGATAAGATCTTCAAATGAAAAAGTTATCTTTTTAGAAAAAGAGTTACGTCTAGCAAATCAAATTTACCAAAATTATGAGGGTAGATATAGAGAAAAGCTCTCTTCTATGAGTGATGTAATCATCAAGCAATCTGAACAAATTGCAAAAATTTTAGAACTGCAAATGGTTAAAAATACAAGAAATGAGCGTATTTTCGCTTTAGAAAAATTAGCAAATGGAGATTTATAGATGAAAAAGCTTTTATTATTAACAGCCTTATTAGGTGCTACTCTTGTAGCTGAAACTATTACATTGTCTGGAAGTATTATTTCAGATAATCAAAAGATGATTACAAGTCGTTTTATGGGATTTGTAACAAGTGTTAATGTATCTGAGGGTGAACAAGTAAGAAAGGGTCAAATTTTATATACTATCGATTCAAGAGAGATAGATTCAGCAAAACGTCAAGCACAATCAGGTCTTCAAATCTATCAAAATCAATATCAGAATCTTAAAATCAATCTTGAAAGACATAAAAGATTATTAAAAAAAGATATGGTTTCAAGATATGAAGTTGAAAATTTAGAACTTGCAGAAAAAAACCTTAGAGATATGATTAAAATTGGTAAAGCTAGACTTGCAGAAGTTGAAAATCAATATGTTTATCTCAATGTTAAAGCACCAAATAGTGGTGTTGTTGTTTCTAAGAATATTAAAGTTGGTGAGATGGCGATGCCTGGTATGCCAGCTATCGTACTTTCTGATTTAAGTAACTTAAAAATATCTGCTGAAATTGCTGAAACAAACCTTGCTTTAATTAAACATGGTAAGAAAGTAACTATTAGAATTCCCTCTTTAGATATTACTACTGTTGGTAGAGTTACGGCTATTATCCCTAACTCAAATCCTATGACACATACATTTAAAATCAAAGTTTCTTTTAAAACAAGAAATAGATCTGTTTATCCAGGTATGTATGCAACTGTTGATATTGACTAAGGTAAAAGAAAATGAGTAAAATAAAAGAAGAGCATGAATATGAAGAGTATATACCCTTCGATCCAGCTGGTAAACTCGCTAAAATGTTTATTAGAAGTCCACTAACTGTTGTACTTGGTGTATTTTTAATAGCTATTGGTTATATCTCTTTATTAATTATGCCTAGAGAGGAAAATCCTCAAATGGTTGTAAGTGGATCTACGGTTATCGTTCCACTTCCAGGAGCTACTGCAGAGGAGGTCTTACAAGTAATTGTAAAACCCCTTGAAAGAAAACTAAAAGAGGTAAAAGGTGTTCAACATCTTCATGGTATGGCTTTAGATAATGTTGGTATTGTAAATGCTTCATTTTTTATTGGTGAAACAAAAGCTGATTCAAATCTAAAAATTTATGATAAAATTATGCAAAATAATGATATTTTTCCAAAAGGTGCTATGAACCCTATCGTTAGACCTCTTGATATTGATATTGATATTCCTATTGTTACTGTTGCATTTTATTCAAATGATCCAAATGCAGACCAAACAAACCTTTATAATTCTGTTAAAGAGATTCAGTACCATATAAACAGTTTACATAATGTTGCGGTAACTGATATTAAAGGTGGGCATAAAACTCAATTTAATATAGAAGTAGATATTAATAAACTCGCTGGATATAATCTCTCTTTAGGTCAGATTATGAAAGCAGTTGAAGCACTTGCCTATAATGTACCTCAAGTTAAAAATAGTACAAAAAGTAATGAGATCGCTATTGTTTCTGTTAAAAATGCGATAGATACTGAAAAAGATATTGGACATATTATTGTTGCAAATTATAGAGGTTCTCCTATATACCTTTATCAAGTTGCAAGTGTTCATAAATCGTATGATATTCAAAACTTTAAATCTAGTTATATCGCTGTTCAACGTAGAGATGGTGGTTTTTCTGAACAGAAGCAACAAGTTACTCTAACTGTTTCAAAACTGCAAGGTACAAATGCTGTTAATATTTCAAATGCTGTTAAAGCTGAACTAGAGTTATATAAAGATTATCTATCTCAAAAAGGTATCAACTATGTAATCACAAGAAATGATGGTTCTCGTGCAGATGAAGCGGTAAATGAGCTTGTGTATCACCTTGTTCTTTCTATTATTATTATCGCTATTTTACTTATCTTTGTTCTTGGATGGAGAGAGTCTATTATCGTTACGGTTACTGTACCTATGATTCTTGCTGTTACACTTTTTGTAGCCTACTTAGGTGGTCAAACGATTAATAGAATTACACTCTTTGCGTTCCTTTTATCTCTTGGTTTACTTGTTGATGCTGCTATTATCGTTATTGAAAATATTCATAGACATTATCACAATATTGAAAGTAGATATGAACCAGTTGATGATTTAATGGTTAGAGCAACTGATGAGATTGGACCTGCAACAAATGTTGCGACACTAGCAATTATTATGACTATGGTTCCTATGGCATTTGTTGGTCAGATGATGGGTCAATTTATGAAGCCTATTCCACAAAATGTACCTGTTGCACTGGTTGCTTCACTTTTTGTTGCTTATATATTTACTCCTTACTTAGCAGTACGTATGTTAAAGAGACCAGATTTTGATAAAGAGGGAGGACACCATTAATGTATGATAAGTATGAAAAATTTCTAGCTAGAAGTATTCAAAATCCATTAGAGAGAAGAATTATTCTTTTTATGACTCTTATGGCATTTATAATGTCTATTATGATGATTGCACCAACAAAACTTGTATTAGCAAAAATGTTACCAGGTAAAAATAATGATACTTTTACTATCTACACAACACTTGCTAATGGTAACTCTATTCACATGACTAAAGAGGTTACTGACTGTGTTGTAAATATCGTTCAACAAGAGAAAGAAGTTCTAAATATCGAAACTTTCTTAGGTACTGGTTCTCCTCTTGATTTTGCTGGGCTTATTAAAGGTTCTCATTTTAAAAACTCTGAAAATGTTGGAGAGATAGTTGTAAATATTACAAAAGGTCACCATAGACATGAACCATCTTATATGATGGTTCAAAGAATGAGACCTATTATTAAAGATACTTGCGAGCCTCTTTATAAAGATACATATATATCATTTGTAGAACCTCCAGCAGGTCCTCCAACTATGGCAGCTATCGTTGCTGAGATATATGGTAGTGATGCTAAAGGAATTAGAGCATTATCTGTTAAGTTAGAAAACCTATTTAAAAGTATTGATGGTTTAGTAGATGTAGATACGACAGAAGATGAAATTTATGATACTTTTGAAGTTATTGTAAATACATCAAAAATTACTCGTTCAGGTGTTGATATAAAACAGTTAAATAATATTTTATACTTAGCATTTGAAGGTATGGAAATCTCTGTTAAAAATTCAAAAAAATATAATGACCAAATTCCTATCTATCTCTCTTTAAGTAGAACTTCTAAAGCATTTACAAAAAAAGATATTAGATCTGTACAAGCAAAACTTACATCTCTTAAACTTATGAATAATAGAGGAATGATGATTCCTATTACAGAGTTAGTAACTATCAAAAAAACTAAATCTAATCCTATCATTTTAAGTAAAAACTTACGTCATATGACAAGTGTTATGGCTGAAACAGATATGGTTTCTCAAGTCTATCCTTTAATGGAAGCAAAACAACTTATTATAGATACTTTTGCAAATGAGTATAAGATTAAAACTGTTGGTTTATTTGACTTACAACTTACAGATAGAAAAACACTTCTTATCTATGACCTTCATTGGGATGGAGAGATGCAGGTAACTATTGATACATTTATAGAACTTGGTGGGGCGTTTATCGCTGCTCTTATTTTAATCTTTTTATTAATGGTTATCTATTATCAGAGTTATACACTAAGTGGTATTATTCTTTTAGGTTCTTTTCTTTCTATTATTGGTGTTATCATGGGTCACTGGGTTATGGATGTTACATCAAAAGATACTTTCTTTCTGACAGCTACATCTTTAATTGGATTTATTGCTCTTATCGGTATTAGTTCTCGTAACTCCCTTTTACTTATAGATTATGCAAAACAGTTAATGGAAGAACAAGGGATGAAACAGCATGAAGCTATTGCTAGTTCAACTGCTACTCGTGCAAAACCTATTTTCTTAACAGCTGTTGCAATTATCCTTGCATCAACACTTCTTGCTGGAGATGCTGTATTTGGTGGTCTTGGTGTTGCTCTTATTTTTGGAACTATTGCTGCGGTTGTAGTATCACTTTTAATTGTACCTGTTCTACTGAATATGGTTAACCTAACTGCTCACTTTCGTTTAGAGATGCCTGAAGAGGATGAGTACTATGAGGACTATGAAGAAGAAGAAGAAGAAGAAGAAGAAGAAGAAGAAGAAGATGAAGCTAATGCATTTGAAGAAGAGTTTATAATAACTCCTAGATAGATTTTACAACTCTACATCTCATTACTGAGATGTAGAACTTTTTTATCTACACTAAATATATTTAGGAATTAATGCCTTAATCTTCTCATATATCTTCTCAAAATCGCTAGAATAAACACGAGTATCTCCAATAGAAGTTATAAAATTTGTATCTCTCTCCCAGCGTGGAACAAGATGCAAATGGATATGTTCGGCTATCCCTGCTCCTCCTGCTTTACCAAGATTCATACCTATATTTACACCCTGAGCTTGAAAACCCTCTTTTAAAAGTCGAACCCCTTTTTGAGCTAGAGCAGTGATATGTAACCATACCTCACTCTCTAAATCTTCAAGTTTATCTGTATGAGTATGGGGAATAATCATAAAATGCCCTGGTGTATAGGGATATTTATTCATCACTATAAAACAATATTTATCACGATAAAGCACATGTAAATCTTTGTCATCCTCTTTATGTGTACTTATATGACAAAATACACAACCTTCTATTTTGTGATTTGTAACGTATTCATCTCGCCAAGGGGCGTATAATATATCTTGCATATTTTTTCCTTTACTACGATGTATAAATTAATTTTTCACTAACTTTAGAATCTGTTATCTCTATATATTTCATAGGATACATATCTAAATCTAAGGGTCGAATAAATCCTCTTGTAACAATCACTTTTGCTTTATTTATTTTTGTTGTAGAGTCGATATGTTTATGTCCTGAAAGTGTTAAAATAAGATTATCAAAACTAAAAAGTTCAGCTTGTACCTCTTTTGTGTTGTTAAGTACATATTTATGAAGCTCTTTTTTATCTGTTGTATGCCAATAATTTGTATATGGATGATGATTTAATATAACAGTTGGTTTATGATTTTTTAAAAATACTTTTGCAAACTCCATTGTATCCGTATCATATATACCATTATTTGCACCATTAATACAACTATCAAGACCTAAAACAACATAACCTTTCTTCTGTAACATCCAATTTTTACCTTGAACAAATAGTGCTTTATCCTGTAAAAAAATATCTTTAAAATCTTTTTGATTTATATTATCCTCTGATTTTGGTGAAGATTCTTTATTACCACGAATAACATAAGAGGGGCAATAAAGCATATCTATTATCTTTTTAAATTTTAAAGCATCTTGTTTCTTTTTTGCATTATTATTAAAGTTATCCCCTCCAAATAGTACAAAATCTAAATCTTTATAATTTTTATTGATAAATGTGACCATTAACTCTAAAGCTTCTACACTATCACTATCTGCTAAATCCATATGAGAATCTGTAATATGAATAAATTTTAAAGTTTCATCTAAAGGTGTTTGTGTTGCATCTACAACTAATGGCATCATAGGAAGTGCTAAAGCACCTCTTAAAAAATCTCTTCTACTAACATTTGACATTTTATCCCTTTGTTTATGATATTTATGTGATTGTATCATATCAAAGTAAAATACTTTTTTTAGAGAAATGCAAATACTAAATTTGGAAATAGTATAACTAAACCTAATCCTAAAAGTTGTAATAATATAAAAGGAATTATCCCCTTATATATCTCCATAGTTTTAATACTATCTCCTGCCACACCCTTTAAAAAGAAGAGTGACAAACCAAAAGGTGGGGTTAGAAATGATGCTTGAAGATTAAGGGCTATTAAAACAGCAAACCAAACTGGGTCTATCCCAAATGCATTCATAATTGGAACTAATATCGGTACGATGATAAAACTTATCTCTATAAAATCTATGAAAAAACCTAAAATAAAGATACTTAACATTGCAATACCTATAAAAACCCATACATCCCCAATATCTTCACTAAAAAACTCTAATATAAGGTCTGTTCCACCTAGTTCATTGAAAACAAGACTAAATGCTGTTGCACCTATAAGTATCATAAAAATCATTCCACTTAGTTTTACTGTTTCTAGTGAAGCATATTTAAGCATCTCAAAATTTAATGATTTATTGAGCAAAGAGAGAAGAACTGCTCCTACAACACCAAATGCTGCTGACTCTGTTGGAGACGCTATACCTGCAAAAATAGTTCCTAAAACAGATACCATTAAAAGCATAGGAGGTACTATGGAAAGCACTATCTCTTTTATGGAAACACTCTCTATATTTTTTGGTATAGGGGCTACTTCTGGTGAAAAATAGGAATGAATTAAGATATAAGATATATACAATCCAACTAATAACAATCCTGGTAAAACAGCACCCATAAATAGATCACCCACACTAATACTCATAACATCACCCAATATAATAAGAATAATAGAGGGAGGGATAATCTGTCCCAATGTACCCGAAGCTGATACCGTTCCACTAGCAAGACCTTTATCGTAACCTGCATTAAGCATTAGAGGAAGAGCTATTACACTTAGCATCACAACTGAAGCAGAAACTATCCCTGTGGAAGCAGCGAGCATTGCACCAACAAGAACCACACTTACAGCCAATCCACCACGAACATTTTTAAATAACGCACTCATAGAGATAAGAAGTTTTTCAGCCATCTGTGAGCGTTCAAGAACAAGACCCATCGCTATAAAAAGAGGAACTGCCATAAGGGTTGTATTGCTCATTATTCCAAATATACGAAAAGGTAAAACCTCAAATATCTCAATGCCAACATCAGGAATAAAAAAAGCAAAAGCGATAGAAACTGTTCCAAAAACAAAGGCAACAGGAATACCTACTAAAAGAAGTGCTAAAACCACTACAAACATAGACAAAGCTATCATAATTTTCTCCATTTATCAAAATCATTTTTTGCATCACTTAAAGCTTGAAGTGCTAAAAATAGAAATGCAAGAGGTAACAGAGCTTTTACTAGGTATCTATACTCCAATCCCCCTGGATTTGACGACATCTCATTTTGAACAAAACTCAACTCTACAAATCCGATACCGATATAGATAATTAAAAAAGAGAAAGGTAATATAAAAAATATTGATGTTATTATATTTATAATAAGTTTCTTTTTCTCACTATAAGAGGCATAAAAAATATCTACACGAACGTGTGATTTTTCCTTGAGTGTGTAGGCTATTCCGAAGAGAATAATAATATCAAAGAGATGCCACTCTAATTCTTGTAGGGCTATTGAACCTGTGGAGAATAAGTAGCGTGCTGTTGCATCGTAGACTACTAGGAGGACTAGGAGGGTTACTGTTAAGGCTGTTAGAGTTTTTAGGTAAGTTATCATTTTTTTATCCTAAGTTTTTTATCTTTTCTATTAGTTTCTCAAAATAAGGGTGTGAAAAATCATAGGGTTTATTTGGATAGCCTAATTTATATATTTGATTATAAATTGCCTTGTCTTTCTCTTTATCTTTAAAATTTGAACATTCTAAAAATAGTTTTATACATTTACGCTCTTCTTCTGGAAGAGTAGATAAGATAAGAGACTCTAAATACCCCTCTTTTGTAATTGGATCACAAACTATATAATAATCAACTAAATTTTCTAATCCTAAATCAATAATTAATAATTTAATTTTTTCTTCACTATTTATATAGCCACCATATTTTACATCATTTTTTTCATAATCTGAATCGAAAATAATAAGCATTTTTTTATATAAACTACCAACTTCTTCTTTCTTACTATCATATTTCTCTTGTTTGAAAATACTACTTTTATTTTTACTATCTCGTCCAAGAAAATTAATATCTATATTGAAAATTTGTAAATGCTTTAATAATTCTTCTAAAAAATCTTTATCATTTTTACCTTCACAAACAATGAGATATTTTACCATCCTCTTATCTCCAAATTTTGAGACAACTTATTTAATAACGTGTCACTATTATATTTTATTACTTTAATTTTATTACTATCCAAATTTTCTGTCATCAAATTATAAGATATATCCTCATTCTCAAATCCATTCGTCACAAATGCTTCAATAGTCTCTTTTGAATGAGTAGTTAAGAACACTTGTACATTCAGTTTAATCGCTAACTCTTGAATAAACTTTGTGAATTTTTCTAATAAGGTATAATGTAATCCATTTTCTAGTTCATCTATACAGATAACTCCATTTTCTGCACTTGCAAACTGCAAAGCGATATAAAAAACTCTCTGTAATCCCTCTCCAAATCCAGATAAATCTATTGTAAAATCTTTATGATTTACTTTAAAAGTTTCAATATACTCTTTTGTAAATCGAATATCTTTTAAATCGTTATCAATATTCTCTTTTATGAAATTTAAAATATCTGTTAAAACGTCTTTATTTACTGCACGTGCATAATGTTTCTCTAAATCAGACTTATTTTGAATAGAAAAGGGGCTACTATAAGAGTTGTTACAGATTATTTTTATAGTTTTATAAAATTTCTCATCTCTATCTTCAAATAATCGTACACTTGCATTAAGGTTTTCATCTCCAAAAAGAGAATTTAGTTCAACTGTTGATAGATATAAATCTTTATTTAGATTTTCATTTTCCTCTTGTATTTTATCTATATTTACAGCAATAGGTACATAATTAAATTTTCCATTAATATTAATAGCATTATTAAATTCATTATTTAACCATAAAGGATTGAGTTTGATAAATTTTCCTCGTCTTCTATTCATATCTAAAAAATTATATATATCATTTTGGTTAATTAAAAAACTGATAGCTTCAAGTAGGGAAGTTTTACCACTATTATTTACCCCTGCAAAGATATTAATTCGCTTTAGTTTCTCTATTTTTAAATTAACTAACTTTTTATAGTGAGTAATAGTAATCTCAGAGAGTGCTTTAGATTTAAAATTCATAAAAGTTTCATTATCTTGGTTTTGAGAGGTAAATAAACTTTGTTTTTGAATAGTTTTTAAGTTATCTATTTTTTCGATGACTATCTCTAACTTATCTTCAGATTTTCTAGTAAAAAAAGAGTTTAATTTTGAAACTTCAGTAAACTTATTTTCTATATTTTTTAATAATGTAGTGACTCTCTCTTCATTTACTTTATCTGAGACAGCATAACCTTGTGCAAAAGAATTTTGTTCTTCCATCTCTTTAAGAGCTTTTTCATCATCAATAATCTTTGCTAGATTTTTAGCTTCTGTGGCAGTTGAGATAATTTTTTCGAATCTTATTTCATCTCCTGTATCCTCATCTTTTTCTATAACCTCACTAATCCAAGAAAATAGCCTAGCACTATTTATCTCATTATTTATTTGCATATCATCATTTAATTCTAACCAACTTCTTATTTTTGGTGCAGAGGTAAAAGCTTGAAAAATAGAGTACATAGAACTTTTAAACTGGTCACCATATTCACTTTTTTTATATTTATCAATTAATGCTAAAGTTCGTAATAATTTTATTAACTCTTGTTTTGAAATAGCTAAAGATTTGATGATAGTATCATTATCCATTTTATGTTGAGTTTGTAAATTTCTAACTAAAAGTGCCTCATTATATGCACCCCATTTTTTATTTCCACTTATATGTTTTAAACCCATAACAATTAAATGATGTGTTTCATCCTTAACATCTTCATAATATGTAATAGGTACTTTTTTAAAGATAGATACGTCTAATTCTCCTAAGTTTATACTTTTATCTTCTTCATATTTTTGCCATAAATGTTTTAAAGTAGCTATTCTTCTATTGCCCTCAATAACTAAAAATTTATTTTTTTCTATCTCTTGAACTTGAATAATATCAACGGGTAGATAGCCATTCTTTTTAAAACTATTGTTTAAATCTTCTAAACCTTTCTTTTCTAAAAATTTAAAAGTTCGTTTTTGGATATTAATATCAAATAATTTTTCATCTTGAATTTTTTGATACTCTTCATTATCTATAAATCTATAATTATTTGGGTCTAAATATATATTTTTAATATGTGTTGTTGTTTGTTTTGACATTCTCTATTCTCCTCTAAATAAAACTAGGAGCATCATTAGCAAAAAGAATAATATCCCCTGCCCTTGTCTGACTTCCCAACACATCTGTCAAAACCGATTTATCCGCTAACATTATCACATTTTTTACTGTCAAATTTTTACTAAAAAGGTCTGCATTGAGTGAGCCTGTTACTATAACGATAGCGAAAGTATCATTTATCGCCTCTATCAATTTTAGGTTAAGTTCTTCACTACTTTCAACAAGCCCTGGAGTTACTATCACTTTTCTACCTTCATGAAGTGAACAGAGTCTTATCCCCTCTAGCATACCATCAATATTACCGTTATAGCCATCATCTAAGATGATTTTTCCATTGGCTTTTATAAGTTGTAATCTATGCTCTACTGGTTCTAACTCTTTTACTGCTTGAACTATCTCTGCATCATTCATTCCAAACTCTTTTGCAATTTTTATAGCTACGGCAATATTCATCGTTTGAAACTTACCTAAAATATCTGTGTGAAAAGAGAGTTTTTTATCCTCTACCATCACATCAAAATCTATTCCATCAAGAGTAGCATTTATATTACTTATCTCGTCACCAAAAAAAGTTACTTTTTCGTGTGGTTCATCTGTTACTGATATATGTATAAATGCTTTTTTTAGTCGTGGAGATGACATTATCTCTAGTTTTGTAGCGATAATATTTTTTAAAGTTTTAAAATACTCAATATGAGCTTCGCCAACCTTTCCAACAACAACAGTTTGAGGCTCTACAAAGGTTGTAATATCATAAATATCCCCTCGCTCTCGCGCTCCCGCTTCACAAATATATATCTCTGTATCTTTTGGAAGAGAGTTATTTATATCTCCCATAATTCCACCTAAAGTATTGACACTTCTTGGTGTTGCGTAAACATTATATTTTTTAGAGAGGATTTGCGCTACAAAATTTTTGATACTTGTTTTTCCATAACTACCTGTAATAGCGATAATTTGAAGTTTATCCATCTTCTTTAACCTGTTTTTTGCCTCTTTCATATAGGTCATAAAAAGAAACTTTTCTATCATAAAACTCCCAATATAAGCGATAGCTAAAGGCATAAAAACACCATAAGTATAACACCCTTTTAAAGTACATAATACATTTTGAAATAGATTAAGAGAGATAAGTAAAATCAAAAATCTTTTCACTCTCCATGTCAAAACAAGTTTTTTATCTAATCGTTTATGCCAAATAAAAAGAGATGGTAGTATCGCAAATGTAAAAAAGATTACAAAAAACTGTCCTGTTGTATGATAGGCTATAAAAGGAATAATAAAATACATTATATGCCAATATGGTTTATGATGTTTTAAAATCACTCGTGAGAGTTTATAATCGTACCATTGTAGATTGGTTATTAAGTACCAACCTAAGACTGTTACGAAGAGTATATTTGTTGTGAATAGGGTTAGGGTTTCATATATGTTCATTGTATTCCTTTTTGCATTTTCTTAATATTTAAAATAATAAGATAGCTATTTTTACGATATTTATTGATTTAATTGAGAAAATTGTAGATAGAAGATGTGTTAAATTAATTTTAATGGTATCAATTAAATATCACTCCATTATAATATGAATTGATATTTAAAATCTATAGTTTTCTAGTTCCCTAAAGTCTCTAAAAAACTATTTTCTATTTTTTTAGAAATATCTTCTGCATATTGCATAAAGAAGTAGTGATCTCCATCATATATTTCTAAAGTGGAGTTTTCGATAAGTTCAGCTATCTGTTCCCCTGAACTTAAAGGTGTTGCGGTGTCCTCTTTTCCCCAACATAAAAGAGCTTTATTTGGAAAACTTTTAAACTCTTGTGTAAAATCTTCATCTACAACATTTTTAAAAGTTTGATACATAGGTTCACTTAATGTTTTTGCATCTTCAGCTACAAACATTGCACGTAGTTTTTCAGAACCAAAAAGTTTGACAGCTTTAAATAGTGCTATTTTTGCACTTACTTTTAAAGGTTTTGGTATAAAAATACCTGCACTACTAAGAAGAACTAAAACTTTAGGCTCAAGAAGTGTCGCTACTTTACCACCAAAAGAGTGACCAACAATAATATCTTTTGACGCATTAATATGTATCATTAATAGTTCAACTATTCTTGCATAATCTTCTGTTGTAAGAGCCATACTACAAGTGCTATTTCCAAATCCAGGTAGATCAATATAGATATGACGAAAACCATTCATATACTTAGAAAATGATGTTTTCATCAACTCTTTATTACTTCCCCAACCGTGTAAAATAATCAAGTCTAGTTTTTCTTGTGGATTGATGATTTCATAACTTATATCTAATGTAGATGTCTTATACTGAATAGATTTGATAGCCATTATTTACCTTTTGCTGATGAAATAGAGTGTATATAGTTGTATGATACTTTTATTTTTTTATTGATTGGAAGTGAACGACAGATAGATGTCATAGATTCAGAAAAATCTTCAAAAAGATAGTTTGCCATTGACCCAGGAATAGGATTTATCTCATTTAGTAAAACTTCTCCATCAACTACAAAAAAATCACAACGGATTAAAGCACCTTCAAAAAGATTTGAATATACTTTTTCAAAATTTTGTTTTAATTTTGCTTCTAACTCAGGGGGAATATCTGCTGTTGATACTTGTTCACTACGAGAAAAATCCATATATTTTTTTTCAAAATCTAAAAACTCATTTTTTTGAGGCTCTTCAACAATTGAAAAATTAATCTTTCCATCTGCAAAATAACCTGCAAGATTATACTCTTTTACACCCTCTATAAATGGCTCAACTATTAAAGAGTTGTCATACTCAAATGCAGTATCTAAAGCATAATCTAATTCACTTTCATCTCTAACAATACTCACACCAATAGAACTACCCAAACGAGATGGTTTAATAATGATAGGATAAGGTATTGTTATCTCTTTATGTTCATTCGATGTTAAAATTTCGTATTGAACACTTTTAATTTTTCTAGCATCACAAAGATATTTTGTATATCGTTTATCATAAGAGAATAAACTGGCATCCATTCGAGGACCTATATAATCTATCTTAAAAAAATCCAAAATAGCAGAAATAGTACCATCTTCTCCATCTGCACCATGAATAAGATTTAAAACGGTACTTGTATATTCTGTTGAACTAAACATACCTTTTTGGATAAAACCACCATTGTAAAGTGTAAGTTGAGGCATCTTTTTATGTTCAGAATTACTAAATGTAGTCGCTTTCATTTTTGAAGGGTCTATAAGATAAAAAATATGATTTTCATCACAAAATATAAAACTTAAATCAAAGTTTGATAACTTTTCTTTAATAGTTATCGCACTTACAATACTAATTTCATGTTCAAAACTAGCACCACCAAATAAAATAGTTAATTTCAATATGTTTCCTTATTTTAGTGTTTCAAATAAAACAGTGTATTATAGCATTTTAAAGTTATAAGATTACTGCATCACTTTTCTTGCATTTATAGGCTGAACAGGTCTATTGTTCTCATGGTGCATAATGCTTAAAAATTCTTCAACTTGAGTTTCTGAAACTTTCATATACTTTTTAAATACAAACCATCGTACACCTTCACTACAAGGAGGTGTTGTTAAAGAACCATTAAATCTATAATATGATTTATCTCTTGGTAAAAGTAAACGAATATGAGAATCTGATAATGTCAAATGCTCACTCTTACCTGCTCTATATGGCATTTTATTCCAAATTTTTCCTATTGTATAATTGTAGCGTCCATACTCAAATAAAACAGCTACAACAGCTATTTTACCATCATGTGAAACATGCACAAAATGAGCTTCAAGTGGAAAGCTTTTTCCATTAATTTCATTTTCACTTGGTGTATGAAAATGGAACTGTTTTAGTTCAAAATTTATACCATCGATATGAATACTACTTCCATTTTTAACATTCACTTGTATAGTATGTCCATTATTTACAACAGATGAAGACTCACTATTGTAATGGAAGTTAATTTTATTTAAGCCTCGTGTTTCTATTGTATTTTCGTATGAAATATTAATAGGAGACTGTGAACTTCCCAATTTACACATCTTATATTTTTCACTTAAATCACCCCAATTTGATGGTGATGAATGACCTGTATATCCCCAATGATTACTTGCTGAATGACCACTTGCGATTAGAAGTACATTAGTAATTAAACTTCCAAATAATATTGCTCCTAATTTCATTTATCTCTCCAATTTTTTTATTTATAATAATAATAACGATTAACTCTCGAACTGTCCATACTCATTCTGCAACTTAGCCTGTTTAGATAAAATCTGAACACTCTGTGAGATATTATCATCTGCGATATGATAATGCTCGTGTAGTTTAGATAAAGAGTTGTCTATTTTTTCATTAAGGCTTTCACTTAAAAATTCCATTTGCTGTTTCATAGACTCTAGCTGTTCACCCTCTGAGAGTTTAAAATCATTCGCAATTATCTCTAGTTTAATTTGTGCTTTTAAATAATCATCTTTGACCACTTCTAAATTTAAAATATTTTCTTTATCCTCTGCTAACTCTTTCATCTGTATAGATATAAAACTTATTTTTTGAGTAAAAAGTTCACTTAACTCTTTTATATTTTGAAGTTTTAGTTTATTCTCATCTAAAGAGTGTGTCACTTGTTCAGAATTTTGTTGTAAAAATCCTATTTCAGATTCTAAAGAATATTTAAAAGCTAGAAGCTGTTTAGCAATACTTTTATTCATATCATCTGTAATATTAGTTGAAAATTGCTGTATTTTTGTTAAATTTGATTGAAAATTTTTAGATTCATTTATCATCTCTTTCTTATTTTCAACTATTTTATGTAAATCATTTTTAAGATGGTTATATTGGTCTTGATTTGAGATGCGTAATATATCTATATGTTTATGAACAACACTATCAAGTTCTGGCATCTGAACCTCTGTAAAGTTTCGAAATGATAAAGAGACATCTTCATATAAAATAGATAAAGCATCAAATTTCTCTAAAAATATTTTTATATCCTCAAGAAGTTTTTTCGCTGTATTATCTTGATCATTTCGTAAAGAGCGTTCCTCTCTAAAAAAATCTACTAACTTTAAATCAAGTTTATATACCGTATCTTTAAGTTCAAAAACTTGTTGTACTAACTTCTTCTCAAAATCTTCATCTTCCACCATTATCTCTATATCTTGTATCTGATTAAAAATATTCAGTGCTATATAGAGAAAAAGTGCTATAAGCAAAGGATAAAGAGATTCTCTAAAAAGCGATACTATATCTTGAACCTCTGGATAAAGGATAATATGAACAATACTACTCATAATTCCCAAGACTATAATAATAGGTGCAAAATCTATTTTATTGCTATGTTTAGATTTCATTACCTGTCTAGCAAATAGAACAACTATCATAATGATAAAAACGATTAAATCAATATTATACATTTTGAATAAGCTCTTTTGGATAATCTATAACTATATCGTAGTCACTCTTTGGAGAAAATCCCCAAGTAACAAATATAGATTTTATCTCTGCATTCTCAGCACTTTTCATATCTTTTACACTATCGCCTATCATCCATGCTTTATCTATCTCTTTATTAAAATTATAATAGTCTAATATATTGTGTAACATTTCTGGGTCTGGTTTAGAGGCACTTACTTTATCTGCACCTATTATAACATCAAACATATCTGCTATATCTAAATGAGATAACATCTTATCTGCAAATTGAGTTGGAGCATTTGTAGCTACTGACATTTTAATATTTTGAGAACTTAACTTTTGAAGCATCTCTAAAATTCCATCATAAAGAGAAAGATTTTGAATACATTGATCTGCATAGTGAAGTTCAAATAATTCTTTATCTTTTTTTTGATAGCCATCTGTATTATAAAAGAGTTTGGGGAGATCTCTTCTTTCCATATTTATAATTTTTGTTACATACTCTTCACTTAAAGGTGGTAAATTATGGTTTTTATCTCTAATATAATTAACCGAAATAGTTATATCTTTTTTAGAATCAATAAGCGTTCCGTCCATATCAAAAATAACAATTTTCATACTCTTCCCTATCTCATCTTTTCATATATCTCTTGTAGTGCTTCTACAAACAGTTCACTATCATTAGGACATCGACACACTCTATAATCTTTAAAACCATACTCTTGTGCTATCTCTCTATACTCTATCTCTAACTCAAAATCTGTTTCAGAGTTATCAATAGTAAAAGCGATAGGAAAAATAATCACTCCCTTATTTCGAACACTTTTAAGTTTTTCTTCTAAAGAGGGTTTAAGCCAAGCCATAGGTCCAACTTTTGATTGATAGGCTAGATGAACATCATGAAAATTCATCTCCTCTGTTTGAAGCATCTCTTTTAATATCTCTACATGACGGATAATATGTTTTTGATATACATCTCCAGCATCTACTATCTTTTGAGGAAGACCATGAGCAGAGAAAATAATATCTAAGTCCTTATATTGAGTTTTTCCAACTTTTTCTTTAATGCGTTCTATAATCGCTCTATTATAAGTTCTATTTTGAAAAAAGTGTTTTATTTCTACAACAACAGCATTTCCATTACAATTATGATAATGTGCTTCAAAATCTTCTAATGATGATTTAGTTGTCGTTGTGGATTGTTGTGGATATAAAGGAATAAGATATATTTTATCAACATTTTGTTTATTTAAACGCTCTATCACCTCATCAGCAAAAGGAGGAGTATATCGCATCACAAAGTCTACGATAACATCATTACCTAATTTTGTTTGAAGTTTCTCAACAAGTTTTTTAGTATGTGCTACAATAGGAGATTTTCCTCCTATCTGCTTATAAATATCTTGTGCTTTCTCTGTTCTCATAAAAGTTATCATACTACCCACAAAACTACGTACAATATCACTCTTCATAGTTAAAATATTTTTATCATTAAACATATTTGTTAAAAACATCTCAACTTCATCAAGATTATTTGGTCCACCCATATTTAATAATATTACCGCTTCTTTTTTCAAATCTCTATTCCTCTTTATCTCTCATAAAATTCTTACTTCAACAACTCTAACAACTCATTTCCACTTAACTTAACATCTTCTTTTTGTGTATTATCATAAACAGCATTTTGAAGCTCTTTCTTTTTTTGTTGTAACTCTAAAATTTTCTGTTCAATTGTATTTTCAACTATAAGTTTATAAACAAATACAGCATTTTTTTGCCCTATTCTATAAGCTCTATCAGTTGCTTGATTTTCTACCGCTGGATTCCACCATGGGTCATAATGTATAACAGTATCAGCTTCAACAAGATTTAACCCTACTCCACCTGCTTTAAGAGATATAAGAAATATATCAGCCCCACCTTTAGTAAACTTATCTACCGCTTCTTCTCTATTTTTTGTAGAACCTGTCAGTTTTGTATAGTTAATATTTCTCTCTATAACCTTTTCCTCTATGATAGCCAACATAGAAGTAAACTGAGAAAAAACTAATATCTTACGTCCCTCTTCTAAAAGTTCATCTATAAGCTCTAAAAATAGGTCTAACTTTGCAGAATCATGTACTTTTTTAGCTTCTTCAATCTTTAATAATTTAGGGTCACAACACACTTGACGTAATTTTAAGAGTGCATCTAAAATAGTAATATGTGAAGAGCCTAAACCTTTACTTGAAACGGCTTCACGTACTTTTTGCTCCATTGTTACTCTTATAGACTCATAAAGTTTTGATTGTTTTTCATCAAACTGAGTATATTTAATTATCTCTGTTTTAGCTGGTAGTTCATGAGCAACTTTCTCTTTTGTACGTCGAATCATAAAGGGCTGAACACGTTTATTAAGAAGTGTTTGTTTCTCAAAATCGTTCTCTTTTTCTATCGGTACTTGATAATATTTTTTAAAAAAGCTTAACGTATCTAAAAATCCTGGCATTAAAAAACTATATATACTCCAAAGTTCTCCTAAATGGTTTTCGATAGGTGTCCCACTCAAAGCAAGTCTATACTCACAATGAATAGCTTTAATAGCTAAGGTCATCTTTGTTTTTGGATTTTTAATCTTTTGTGCTTCATCTAAAATAACATAGAGTATTTCGTGTTTATCAAATTCATCTTTATCGCGTACAACTAAAGGATAAGTTGTTAATAAAATATCATGGTTTTCTATCTCACAAAAACGTTCTGCTCTATCGGAGCCGTGAAGGGAGAGTACAGATAGATTTGGTGCAAATTTCTTTGTCTCATTTTTCCAGTTTGCTATAAGAGAGGTTGGCATAATTATAAGAGATGGCTTTGTTAATTTACCATCCTCTTTAAGTTTTGAAAGATGTGCTAATGTTTGAAGTGTTTTACCAAGTCCCATATCATCGGCTAAAATACCCGCAAATTTAAACTCAAAAAGGAACTGTAACCAATTTAACCCATCTTGCTGATAATCTCTTAATGTTGCATTTAAAACTTTTGATGGTTCTACTTGTTCAATACCCTTAAAATCTCTTAGCTTTTGAGATAGATTTAAAACATCTTTAGAACCTCTCCACGTTATATCTTCATCCATAAACTCTATAAGATGACTATCAAACGCTGAGATTTGGATATTTCCTTTTTTATCCTGTTTATCAAGAAGTTCAACTATCGTTTTTATGATAGGTTGCATCTGTTTTGTTGGAACTTCTACAAAGTGATTTTCACTTATCTCTATATTGATAAGTTCTGGCATATTTTCAAAACTATCAAACTCCTCTAAAATAGATACAACTAACGGCGCTATCGGTTGAGATATACCATTGAACTCTAAATTAAAAGAGAGACTAAAAAGATTATCTTTCTCTTTACTCTCCACTGCAACTTTAGCATTTGACTCAAACTTCATACTGAACTCTTCATCATACTCAACAATCCAACCCTCTTTTTCAAGCTCTATAATATCTGAGCCTAAAAACTGTTTCCATATTTTAAGTTGTGATTGTTTGTTATAATCATTAAGTATTACACAAAGAGTATTATCTGAGATAATAACATTAAAGCCTAAATCTTCTATAAGACTTTTTACTGATTCTTCATAGGCTAAATCTCTTTTTAACTCTATTTTCGAACTCTCTTCATAAAAAGATTGTAGCTCATCTCTAGGATTATAATTAACTATATATTTATCATACACAAACTCTATCTTAAAAAAGTTAAACTTTTTTTCATCTTTATCTGTTGTATATTTTAGAGAAATTTTAGGAGTCGGTTTTATATTTATAACAGTAGTTTTAACAGCATCTGGTGTTATTAAATCGATAGTTGGAACTACTTTTCCTATCGTTGTATAGACTCTTGCTATATCTTTTTTCTTTATCTTTGGAGTATTTAATAGTTTTTTATATGTAGCTATATCTAGGTCTATTTTAAAGATACAGTTCCCTGCTTTATCTAAAATAAGGGGAGGCTTTGTATCTATAACTTTATAAAGTGTTATATCTATATTTGAGATTAAACTATACTCATCTTTGACAAGTTTGAAGTCATAGATAGGTTTAAAAAGTTCCTCTTTAAATTGAAGTGGTTTTTTATTTTCATCAAAATAGCATCTCCCAGTTTTAATCATCTCTGTAATAAGAATATATCCAAGAGTACCCTTGAGTGTCGCATCTTCATTACGATATTTACTATCTCCAAAAATACTATTTGCCATCGCTAAAATATTTTCATCTTCACTATTTTTCATCTCTTTATAAGAAAAACTATTAATAACTTTATATTTATCTAAATGTGTACCTTGATTTATCGCACCATTTTTCAGTAATTTTGATTTATAAAATTGAAGTTCATCTTTACTATATGATGTACTTTCAAAGAGTTTATATGTTAAAAAATATTCCTGTTCTTTTGGTTCTAATTTAGTTTCATCTTTTTGTAAATTTTCCAGCCATTGGTCGATTAAAATTTCATTTGATTGAGAAGTAGAATTAGCCAATGAACCATCTTCTAAATCTTGCAAATATTTTAAACAAGTAGACGCCACGTGTTTACAGTTATATCGGATAGGACAGTTACATTTACCATCGATGTAAACATCTTTATCCTCTTCATAAAACTTAATATTTTGTTTATATTTTTTAGCCCCTATTCCACCATCTACTACAGAACTTAAAACTATAAATAGATTATCTTCATCCTCTATCGTATACTCTAAAACCTTACCATCTTTACATTCACTTAAACCTGCACTATAATAAGAGCTATCTATATTATTTTTTATATCTTTTATTGTTATTTTCAAACTTGTTTACTCTCTTTATTTTATTGGATTTTTTATATCGTATAAAAAAATTAGGCGGTATTATAGCATGTGTTTTATTTTACTTAGACTTCTACTCTTTTAAATACTCAAAGATTATGTTATTTTTTAGAATATTCCGAGTAAACGATGCTGTTCAAGAGATAGAGAGTGTAACACAAGATAATTTAGGAGTATCTCTTCAGGGATTTTAAGTAAGGTTAATAAGAATAAGTTTTAGAGGTTTTAAAGAGTGCTTTGGCACTCTCTAAACTATCTCACAAT